>JAFAOS010000204.1 GCA_019247515.1 Chloroflexota bacterium
GTCTTCGGACTGGCGATCGTCCCGATCGCGAAACCGATACGCCGTGAGTTCTCAACGCCTATTGAGACCGGTCCAGCCCGGGAAGCTAATCGCCGGATGGCGGTCAGCGGCGGTGTCCTGCGCTCCAAAAAGCGCTCAGTGGTCGCACCGCTGGGGCCGCGACGATGGGTGACGCCCCTTGCTATGAGCCGGGCTGCCTCGGTCCGGCTCATAGACCGCGGCTAGATCTGTCGGCGCCGGTTTACTTCTGACCCACCTTCGACGGTTGAGATTTGACCCACTCTGAGCTGTCCGGCTTGGTGTGGACCCTCGCTTGGTCTTGGAGGTGATCGAGTGAGGGAGGAAGGCGGTGTTGGACGTGGAGCGGTGGGCCGAGCTGCGGCGGGAGCATTTCGTGCGGGGCGTCGGGATTCGGGAGCTCGCCCGCCGGTTTGGGGTCTCGCGCAACACGGTCAGGGTCGCGCTGCGCTCGGATCGGCCGCCTGCGTTTCGGTGCCCTGAGCGTTCGTCGAAGCTGGACTCCTTCAAGGAGGAGATTCACGAGCTGTTGCGCCAGGACTCGCGGCTGCCGGCGGTGCGGGTCAGAGAGCTGATCGAGCCGTTGGGGTTTTTGGGCGGGCAGACGATCGTCAACGAGTACGTGCGCGAGGTGCGGCCGTTGTTCTTGCCCAGGCGAACGTTCCAGCGCACCGTCTATCGGCCGGGCGAGATCTGCCAGTTCGATTTGTGGCAGCCGTCAGCCGATGTGCCGGTCGGCCACGGCCAGACCCGCAAGGGGTACGTCGTTGTGGCAGCGCTGGGGTACTCGCGGGCGGGAGCTGGTGCGTTGGTGTTCAGCAAGGAGCCGCCCGACCTGTTGTGGGGCATGGTGCGCTGCCTGTGGTCGCTGGGGGCGCTGCCGCAGGTGCTGGTGTGGGACCGCGAAGGGTCGTTGCACGCTGGCGGCGGGCGCCCGACCGAGGTCTATGCCGCGTTCTGCGGGCAGCTGAAGATCGACTGGCTGTTCTGCGAGCCGGGCGATCCGCAGGCGAAGGGCGTGGTCGAGCGGCTGCAGGGCTATTTCGAGACCAACTTCGAGCCTGGGCGGCGGTTCGCCAACCACCTGGACTTCCAGCTGCAGCTCGACGCCTGGTTTGAGAAGGCCAACGCGCGTCAGCACCGCACGCTGCGCTGCCGGCCTGACGACCGGCTGGCCGAGGAGCGCGACGCGATGCGAGCGCTGCCTGGGCGGGAGCCTGACGTCGACCGGCGCTGGGTCACGAGGGTGCTGCCCGATCCGATACTGCGCTTTGACACCAACGACTACTCGCTCGATCCCGGCCTGGTGGGCCGCCGGATCGACGTCCGTGTCTCCCAACGGGAGGTGCTCGCGGTCGCGCTCGACACCGGCGAGCTGGCGTGTCGGCATGAGCGCAGCTTCGCCCGCCACCGGACCGTGATCGCGCTCGAGCACGCCCGTGCGCTCAGACAGCGTCGCGGCGAGCCACAGCCAGAGCCAGAGGTGCAGGTCCGCCCGCTGGCTGTTTATGACCGGCTGATCGCGTGAGCCGCACCGCGGAGCTCACCCACCTGTTCCGGGAGTTGAAGGCGCCGGCGGCCGCCAGAGCGCTGCCCAAGCTCGCCGATCAGGCTCGCCAGGAGGAGTGGAGCTATGAACGATTCGCCCAAGCCTTGCTGTCGACCGAGGCGCTCGCGCGGGAGGCGCACGGCGGCGAGGGACGGATCAAAGCCGCCCGTTTCCCTGCCCGCAAGACGCTCGAGGAGTTCGACTTCACCTTCCAGCGCAGCGTGAAGAAGACCGTGATCGAGCACCTCGGTCAGCTCGACTTCCTGCACGCCAAAGAGAACGTCATCCTGTTGGGCCCGCCCGGCACCGGCAAGACCCATCTGGCGATCGCGCTCGGGATCCGTGCTTGCCTGGACGGGCAGCGCGTGATCTTCAAGACCGCCACCGAATGGGTCGCGCTGCTCGCCGACGCCCAGCGCCAAGGCCGCCTCGACGACGAGCTCAAACGCCTCGAGCGCTACCCGCTGTTGATCTGCGACGAGGTCGGATACATCCCGTTCGACCCCCAGGCCGCCAGCCTGATGTTCATGTTCGTCTCCCGCCGCTACGAACGCGCCAGCCTGATCGTCACCTCCAACAAGCCCTTCTCAGCCTGGGGCGAGATCTTCGGCGACGACATGGCCGCCACTGCGATGGTCGACCGGCTCATCCATCACTCCGAAATCATCAGCCTCAAAGGCGACAGCTACCGACTCAAAGACCGAGACCTTGGCCGCGCGCCGGTCGAAAAGTGACCCCCCCCTCAGCAGCCGCGCCGGCGGCATCTTTCTCCGCTCGCCTACGGCTCGCTCCGAAAGACGCCGCCGCAAGCAGGTGACGCACCCCCCGATCCCGCTGACCCAGGTGGGTCAATTCTCAACCGCTGCCACCGGGTCAAATCTCAACCGTTGACAACACACTGGGCCGTTCCTGTCGTTCGAAACCTTCGGGGCCCAACCAAAATCCTGTGGTACGACTGGTTCTTCTCGACTTGACCGCTCGTGGTCTTCCCCTCACTGAAGGGGCACGGCAGCATCAGACATATAGGCACACCCAGCAGAGTGGGCCGAGCGAAGAAGAACCAGCCAAGGTGGCCCGTCCTGCGTACCCACGCCGGGCGGGTTTCGTCGTTCAGGACGGCCAGCGATGTGGTGAATGCCGCGCTGGGAAAGGTGCCCGCCCGGA
>JAFAOS010000271.1 GCA_019247515.1 Chloroflexota bacterium
CGCGCCATCGTCGACGACCGAGATCCGCAGGCAATCGACGTCGAAGTGCAGCTCGACGTGGGCGTGCTCGGCATCGGCGTGCTTGATCACGTTGTTCACGCCCTCCTGGACGATACGAAAACCGGCATCTTCGATCGGCGCGGGCAGGCGGCGCGCCGCGCCCGCGACTTGCAGCTCCACCAGGCGACCGTCCCGACTGTGCACCGCGTTCAGGTGCTTCTTCAGCGCGGACAACAGCCCCTCCTCCTGGAGTGTCATCGGACGCAGCTGGAAGATCAAGGCGCGCATCTCGGCCAGCGCGCCATGCGCCAGCTCGTTGGCGCGCTCCAGCCGTTCGCGAGCCCGGGTCGCATCACGATCGAGCAGATTCAGGGCGGCTTCCGAAAGCAGCGTCACGCTGAACAGGCTCTGGGTCACCGAGTCGTGCAGCTCGCGCGCAAGACGGTTGCGCTCCTCGACAACCGCGTACTCACGGGTCTGCTCGTAGAGTCGCGCGTTTTCGATGGCGGCCGCGGCCTGATTAGCGAAGAACGTCGCCAGGTCCGCGTCGCGGTCGGTGAACCCGCCTTCGCCCTCCTTGTTGTAGACGCTCAACACACCCACCGTTCGCTGACGCGTCTTCATCGGCACCGACAGGATCGTCCGCGTGTTGCCGAGCACCAGGCTGTACCGGTAGCCGCGCGGATCGTTCTGGGCGTCATCGCTACGTTGGGGACGGTTGGTGCGCAGCGCTTCCGCGGCGAAGGAGTTTTCTGTCGGAATGCGCGCCCCGAGCAGCACGTTGGCTGAGGGTCCGACGACGGTACGCATCTCCAGAAAGCGCGGATCCTCCTCGAGCAGGGCGATGCCCACGCCGCCGGCATCGGTCAGCCGCTGCAGCTGACGGCAAATCGAGTGCAGGACCCGATCGAAGTCATGCTCCTCGAGCAGCAGCGTGCCCAGGCGCTGCAGTCCGACCATTTCTTCGAGGCGGGACGTCAGCTCGGCGTACAGCTGCGCGTTATCCAGGCTGATGGCGGCCTGACTGGCAAACGTCGCCAGAAGCTCGACCTCACGCAGCCGAATGGCCTCCGCGTCACGCGTGTATGCCGTCAACGTGCCCAGCGTTCGACCCCGCGCACGCAGCGGCAAGACCAGCTGCGACGGCGCGATTTGCGGCTGGCCGCTCGCCACCGCCGTCCCGGCCAGCGACTCGTCGAGAGCCACGCGCCTGGCGGCGAGCTGGACCGCGTTTTCGCCGACGGCGACCTGCACCTCGAGCTCGCGACCCGCCGGCCGCAGCAGCTCGATCGAGACGGTCGCCGCGCCTGACAGCAGGAGCGCCTGCTCGGCCAGGACGCGTAGCGCCCGTTCGGGGTGCAGCTCTTCGGCAAGCGCCGTGCTCGCGGCCTGGAGACCCGTCAGCTCGGCCACCCGATGGCGCACTTCGCCGTAGAGCCGCGCGTTATCCAGGGCGATGGCCACGTGGCTGGCCAGCAGCTCCATGATCTCGCGATCCTGCGCGCTGAACACCCGCGACCGCTCGCGCGCAATGACGCCGAAGACGCCGATCATGCGCTCCTGCCACCAGACCGGCACCGCGACGCCCGATTCGCCGCGTACGTGCGCGGTGATGTCTTCGCCAGGGGCGATCGCCTGGCCGACGATCGCTCCTGGCAAGTTGTGGACGGCCCGAATTCGCGGCGTTCCGTCCTGGTCCATGAGGGCGATGACCCCACCGTCAGTATCCAGGAGCTCCACGGCCCCGGCGATGACGCGGCCAAACAGACTGTCCTGGTCCAGCTCAGACGAGATCGAGGCCACCACGCGTCGCAGCGCATCACGTCGGCGCAGCTCGCGATGGCTGTGGGCGTACAGGCGGGCGTTGAGGATCGCCATCGCCGCCGCGTCGACCACCTCGCGCAGATAGCGCGGCTCCGGGTCGGCGAGCTCACGCGCCTCGCGGTCGAGCGCGAGCGCCACGCCGAGGAGCTCGTCGCCCACCAGCAGCGGCAGGGCGACCAGGCGAACGAACCCCACCGGCGGGGCGATGGCATCCAGGCTCATCCCCGGCGCGCGCAGCGTTTGACGCCAGTTCAGGTCAGTCGTGAGCGACAGTCCCATGGTTTCGATCGCCTCGATCTGGTCGAGGGCGGGATCGCGCAGGACCACGGCGGCCGCGGCGCAGCCGGTGGCGCGCAGCAGCTCGGCGGAGAGCAGGCGCAGCTGAGCGCCCAGGTCGCGTTCAGCCGTCACCTCGCGGGTGAAGTCGAGCAGGGCGCGCAGACGACGGTTCTCGGCACGCGGGTCCGAGGGGTCGCTGGTAGGCAGGGTCGCTTTGAGCAAGCTCACGAGGTTCGCGAGATTGTACGGATGCGGAGCTTCCCTACAGCCAAGCCCGTCCCAAGGTACGGGTACGACAGGTGCCGCCGAACGGTCTGCGATTAACGTTTGGCCCGCATTATTCGGTGGTGTTGCTCGGCCAGCCCTCACCGCGTATCGGGGGTGAGCTGGCCGAGGAGGCGGGATTGGAAACAACCGTCCTGGTCGCGGTCAACTCCGACCAGGTGCGCGAGGCGCTGGTGGCGATGCTCGGCGCCAACGAGGGCTACCGGGTCGTCGCCGAGACCAGCGACGCGGACGCCGCACTGGAAGCCGCGCGCCGCCAGCATCCTCGAGTGGCGCTCATCGATCCAGAGCTGTCGGACTGCGGCGGCTGGTGGCTCATCCAGCAGATTCGGACGGAGCGACTGGCGTGCGTCGTCGTGGCGCTCGGACGGCACGCGAATGGGAGGCTGGCGCAGCTCGCGGGCGCGCAGAGTTATGTCCAGATGGGCATCGCGCCGCGCGATCTGCTCAGCGCCATCCAGGCCGCGGCCGCGTGCGACCCGCCGGGCGCTTCAGGAGCCGCCGAGGCAGAAGAGCATCTGCTGGCCAACGCCCACTCCATTCTGGGCAAACCAGCCTTCGTTGACCTCTAGCGCGTACCAGTACGACCCCGACGGGGTGTAGATCGTGTTCGACGCCTCCTGAATGTCGTTTGGATCGTTCAGGCGCGGCATGTCCTGGATATCGACGATGGTGCCGTCGCGGTCGATCCAGGCGATCGACAGCGGGATCAGCGTGTGATACATCCAGTAGCTCTCGTTGGACGCCGCGGTGTACACGAACAGCATGCCGCCGTCCGGCGGCAAATTGTCGACGTACATCAGGCCTGTCTCGCGCTCCTGCTCGGTGCGCGCCAGCTGCAGGTTGATGCGTGGATGGGTGGCGATCTGGACTTCGGCATAGGGCGCCGAAGGATCGCCACAACTGCCGACACCGCTCTGAGCCCTGGCCCTGCCGGAAGCGGTAAAGGCGAGCAGCCCGAGGGCGACGACGCCGGCCACGAGCACGGCCAGCAGGGCGGCGGCGGAAGGAACGGAACGACGTGTGAGCACGGCGAAGCCGAATGCTAACCAACGGGTGACGCGCCTTGCGACGAAAGTCGCGGGGGTCAGGAGACGCGAGTCGGGGCGCCGAAGTGGGACTCGCGAGACGCAGGTCAGCTGGCGGAGGTCGGGTCAGCGGCGGGAGGTGATACCTCGGATCGCGGGGACGAGCAGGGTCAGGACCAGCGCCGCGAAGAGTGACAGGATCAGGGTAAGTTCCATGTGGGGTGAATGCTCCAGGGCCCGTCCGGGATGCATGAGGCGTGCCGAAAGGCGATCGCGAGTCGTGAGGCGCGAGGTCACGAGTCGAATCCAGGGTAGTCGGCGGTGACTGACCGGCGCAGACCGCGAAGACACGGACGCGTCTCAAAAAACGTTTTGCGACTCGCGCTCAAAAGTCAGTAATGGATCGAGACCGGCGTGCCCAGCCCCGCCCAGCCCCAAAGGAACGAGCTGTCCGCGTACGTCAGCCCCAGGCAGCCGTGTGAGGCGGCGTAGCCCCAGTTGCTGCTCCAGTAGTTGTAGTGCAGGCTCGCGCCGTCCGGCGTGAAGTACTGCGTGAACAGCACGTTGGTCAGGTAGTAGCCACCCGGTCCGAACCGCGGGATGCCGATGGTGTCGCTGTTCATCGTCTCGTTGGCAACGCGGCGAATAATCGGGAACACGCCAAGCGGCGTCGGTCGCGGACCGGCGCCGTGAATCGTCAGCGTGGTCAGCACCGGAGTTGTGCCGTCGTAGGCCACCAGCATCGCCGGTTCGCTCAGGTCGACGTCGATCCAACGACCCCCGAACGTGCGTGGCGGGGTGCGGGCCAGGCGCACGGAGGTCTCGGGCAGGTAGTCGCCATCGCTGGTGCGATACCAGGTTTCCCCGTCGTCGCCCTGCACGCTATCCACCACGGTCACGGGCGTGTTGAGGCTGTCCGTGCCGGTCCGCGCATCGGGGTCGGGTGTCGGGAAGAACGAGACGGGAGCGGCGCGCAGCGTGCGGCCGTCCGCGTTGATCTCGTCCAGCGCGGGCGGCGGGTCGGCGGTGACATACGCCGGCGGCGGGTCAGTTGGGCCGAGGCTGTCGCTCGGGACGTAGCCAATGTCTCTGGTACGGGGATTCAGCGCTCGCGCCCAGTCACCGTCATAACCGAGCACGGCCAGATAGGTAAACGGACGCAGCATGGCCATCTGGTCGCTGCCATCGTCGGGAGCGCTCTGCTCTGGAGCCGGCTCGAAGTTGACGGCCCACAGCGGATCGGGTGGCAAGGGATTTGCAGCAGCACTGGGCGGCGCTGTTTGCGCAGCAACGGGTGTCGCAACCCCCGACAGGACCACCAGCAATACGGGCACCAGCCCGAGGCAACGGCGCCAGCTCAACATCAGCCCAGATACTATTGCCGCCGAAATCGAGTGACCGTTACAGCCGCGCCACGGATCCTTATCGTCGACGACACGCCCGCCCTGCTCGACCTGATGCGCGAGTGCCTCGAAAGTGAGGGCTACCGCGTGCAGATCTGCCTGGAGTCTCGGCGTGCCGTCGGGCTGGCGTCGGCCGATCCGCCGGACGTCATCATGCTCGATGTGGTGATGCCCGAGGTCAGCGGTTGGGACATCCTGGCGGAGCTACGCCGCGACCCGCGGTTTCAGCGGACGCCGGTGATCGTGTGTACGGCGTACGTGGCCGAGGCGCTCGGGCGGCTGGCCGAGCTCAAGGGGCCAGATCAACACCTGGGTTTACTGCCGAAGCCGTTCGACGTGGAGGAGCTGATCGAGGTCGTCGCCTCGGTGACGTCCGCGGCGCTGTCTTCGTAGTCCGCCACATCGACCACCTCTCCCTGCCCTCACCCGCCCTCTCCCAGAGGGAGAGGGAGCCTCTAGTTCGGGACGCCGACCGCCAGCAGCAAGCCGTCCTTTTTGATCGCGGGGCTCGTCACTGTGAACAGCACGACGCCGCCGTCCGGGGCCTCGATCGTCGCCAGGCGATTGCCGAGCAGGTCGACCATCTCACCCAGCGTCTGGCCTTTCGCCACCATCTCGCCGGGCGAGACGCGGCACAGGAAGATGCCCTCGTGCTCGGAGCGCAGCCAGTTGTTCGCGGCGATCGAGCGCGGCGGCTGGGCCTGGAGCGCCGGGGCGTCGGTGAGCAGGCCCAGCGTCCGCCAGATGTTCAGCACGCCGTCCACGTGACGCTGGACGTCCTGCTCGATCGGCAGACCGCAGCCACCTGATTCGGCCAGGATGGCGGGCACCCCGTTCTGGGCCGCCGCGCCATACAGCATGCCCGCGCGCTCACCACCGGGCAGCACGTGCGTCACCCAGCGCATGCCGCCGTGGGCGCGGATCATCTCCTGCGACCGCGCGTCGATCTCGGCGTTGCCCGTCTGGTAATACCCAAGGAACGGCTCGAGCCCCTCGACCATGTCGCCGGCGTGCAGGTCCATGGTTCGATCGACCTTGATGACCACGTCGTTGAGCAGGTGGTGCGCGAAGCGTTCGCTCCACGTGCCCGTGGCGCTACCAGGGAAGGCGCGATTCAGGTTTTGATTGTCCTCGGGGTTGACGTAGATCGACCGCTCGAAGAAGCCCGGCCGGTTCAGCAGCGGGATGATGACAATCGCGCCGGTGACGTGGTCGGGATCGAGCGCCTGGCCCAGGCGCAGCGCCGCGAGCGTGCCGGTGTACTCGGCGGCGTGGATGCCGGCGGTCAGCAGGAACGTCAGCCCGGCCTGCCGACCGACCGCGGCGAAGTACGGCCACTGGTATTTGCCGAGGAGCTCGTCGTCGAAGGTGAAATAGCCGCTGTGCCGGGTGCCCGGCGCAGGCAGCGGAATCGGCCCCAGGCTACGCGGCGTCTGCGAGGTCACGGCGCAAGGATAGGCGAGCAGCGTTGGTTAGACGCGCTACCATCCTCCGCCGTGCTGACCGGACGGGTAGCCGCCTTCTACGGGCCTGGCAAGCCCATGCGCATCAACGAGTACGAGGTGCCCGAGGCGGAGCCCGGCGCCCTCGTCGTCAAAATGTCCGTCGCGAACGTGTGCGGCTCAGACCTGCACCAGTGGCGCGGCGAGTTCGACGTCGAGAAGTTCGGCCGACCGTACCCGCAAATCCTCGGCCACGAGATGACCGGCACCATTCACCAGTTAGGCGAAGGCGTGACCCGCGACACGGCCGGTCAGCCGCTACAACTTGGCGACCGGGTGGTCTGGCGCTACTTCTACCCGTGCGGGACGTGTCGCGCCTGCCTGAAGCGCATCACCCGTGCGTGCCCCAACGCGCGGACGTACCTCACGAAGTCCTGCGACGAGTCGCCGCACTTTTACGGCGCCTTTGGCGACTACTACTACGTTCGACCCGGCGCCGCGCTCTTCAAGGTGCCAGACGAGCTCAGCGACACCATGGTGGCTGGCGTCAACTGCGCGCTGTCGCAAGTCGTGGGCGGCATGCAGCTCGCCGGGGTCAAGATGGGCGAATCCGTGGTGATCCAGGGCGCAGGCGGCCTGGGCGTGTACGCGACCGCCGCCGCCCGCGAGCTGGGCGCCGCCCAGGTCATCGTCATCGACAGCATTCCGGAGCGACTCGAGCTGGCGCGCGGCTTTGGCGCCGACGCCACGGTCGACATCGAAGAGTTCCCCGACGCCGACATGCGCGTACGGCGCGTGCTGGACTTGACCGACAACTGGGGCGCCGACGTCGTGGCCGAGCTGGTAGGGCACCCGCGCGTGGTCAACGAGGGTCTGCGAATGCTGGGGCGAACGGGTCGCTACCTGGAGATTGGCAACATCAATCCAGGTCTGACCTATGAGCTCGATCCGTCGACGCTGGTCTTCGGCAATCGCTCGATTCTGGGCATGGTCTACTACGAAGCGGAGCACTTGCAGCAGGCGCTGGACCTGATGCGGCGGACGCGGAACACGTATCCGTGGCACAAGGTGGTGAGCCACACGTTTCCGCTGGAGCAGATCAACGAGGCGTTCGTGGCCGCGGACCAGGGCAAGGTCACGCGGGCCGCGATCGTGCCGTAACTACTTCTTTTTGGCGCCGCCGCCCTTGGGCTTCTTGCCGCCGCCCTTGCTGCCGGGTCCTTTGTCGGGCATAGCGAAATGGTGCCGCCTCGCCGGAGCGTCGTCAAGATTTGAGCGCCCGCGCCGCGAAGTGACGGATGCGCTGCTCGGCAAGCTCGGGCGTCAGGTCCGGACGACCGAGCAGTGGATAGACCTTCGCCCAGCCGCCGATCTCGCGTACGGCCCAGGTGGCGATCAGCAGGTCCCAGAACTGGAGGTCGTCTACCTGACCGCCAGCCGCAAGGTACTCGTGCAGGAACTCGTCGGCCGCATGCAGACCGAACAAGACGCTGACGTCGCCGCGGCAGGTTGCCACGTCTCTGGTCGGATCGCCCAGGCGCGGCTGCTCCCAGTCGACGATGCCGACGAGTTGCTGGCGGCGAAACAGCAGGTTGCCGGGCCAGTAGTCGCCATGCAGCAGAGCGCGGCGCAGGCTCGCGTTCGCCAGGCGCGACCAGCGACGCTGCGCGGCGGCCCACACCGCCTCCTGCAACGCATCACCGAGGGGTCGGCGATCCGGCTGCAACGCGCGTTCGACGAAGACCCGCTGATCCGGCAGAAACGCGAGCTCATCGGCCGGTACGCCGTGGAGACGCACCAGCGTGTGCGCCAGTTGCCGCAGGTACTCGGATAGAGCGCGCGGCGCGAGCAGCGGGCGGCCGGGCAAGCGGCTCATCACCACCGTCGGCGCGCCGAACGGCCCTCCGCCGGCCTCGAGCAACAGCGGCGCGGGCACCGGCAGGCCCATGCGCTCGAGGGCGGTCAAGAGCTTGAACTCGCGCTCGCACGCGTCGGGCTCGACCTGCTGCATGTAGGCGCCGTAGCGTCGGACGATGACCGCCTGCCGCTGACCGCTATCGGTCACCAGGTGAACGACGTGGACGCTCGACGACACGCCGCCGTGCAATGGCCGGACACGCACCACCTGCCCGCCCGGCGCGAGGGCGTCACGCACACGTGCCAGGGCGGACGGCCCGAGTCCACGCCGCGCCACGGATCAGTGGCTCAATGGGTAGGCCATGTCCACGAGTGAGCGGGCGATGGGCGCCGCCACCGTGCCGCCGTGCTGCCCGCCCTCGACCATGACCAGCACCAGCAAGGTCGGTTTGTCGGGTGGCAGGTAGCCGACGAACCAGGCATGCGCATCCGGGTTTTCGTTTTCAGCGGAGCCCGTTTTGGCGGCAATGGGCAGTTTTTCGTCTTTGAAGGCGTAATACGCCGTGCCGGCCGGAGTGCTCGTAACCCGCTTCATACCGTCGAGGATGGCCGCCTGTGTCGTTGGACTCAGGTCGAGCGGCTTTGCCTCCTGAGCCTGGCCACTGACCAGCACCGGCGGCAGCAGGGAGCCGCCGCGCGCCAGGGCGGCGTACGCGTTGGCCATCTGCAACGGCGTGGCCAGCAGGTAGCCCTGGCCGATCGCCAGATTGACGCTGTCGCCGCTGGTCCATGCCTCGCCGATCTGCTGCTGTTTCCACGTGGGGTCAGGCACCGTGCCCGCGCTGTCGCTCACGCCCACGATGCCCGTGGATTGCCCCAACCCGAAGGTACGCGCGTAGTTGGGCAGGATCGTCGGATCGAGCTGATCCAGCTTGAGCCCGATCTCGTAGAAGGCCGGGTTGCACGACTCCGTGAGCGCCTCGCTGAGCATGAGCTTGCCTTCGGGCTGCCAGTTGTGCAGCGTGACGCCGGGCAGTCCGTTCCAGTCCAGTCCGCAGTCATAGACATCGGAGGTCCTGGCGACGCCCTTCTCCATACCAGCCGCCATGGTGATGACCTTGAAGATCGAACCCGTCGGATAGCCCGACTCGGCGGCGCGCAGGACCAGCGGACGATCCGGCCCGTTCATCTGCTGCCACTGGTCGTCGGTCACGCCGATCACGAACTGGTTCGGATCGAAGCTTGGTTGCGAGGCCAGCGCCAGCACGCTGTTGTCGCGCGGGTCGAGGACCACGACGCTCCCGATCTTGTCGCCGAGGCCGGTCATCGCGGCATTCTGAATCGCGCTGTCCAGCGTCAGTGTGATGTCCTGACCGGGCACGGACGCCTTGCGCGTGATCTCACGCACGACTTTGCCCGTCGAGTCCACGATCTGGATGACGCCGCCGCGCGTGCCCGCCAGTTGTTGCTCACCCCAGGCTTCTATGCCGGCCCGCCCGAGCCAGTCGGTCTCGTCGTACCCGGCCGCGGGCATTTTCTGCAGGTCGTCGGCCGTCGGATGGCTGACGTAGCCGACCACGTGGGCGGCGACGCTGCCCAACGGGTACACCCGCGCGGGCTTGTCCTGCAGCGCTACACCTGGAATCGAGCCAATCTTCGACTGCAAATCGTCGCGCTCGTCCTCGGCGCGATCGGTGATCGGCATGAACCAGTCGGGCTGGCCACCCTGGTAGCGCTGCTTGATGGTGTCCTGCGGAATGCCAAGCGCGTCCGAGAGCGCCTGCAGCATGGCGCCTTCATCCTGGATCTGGCCGGGCACGACGCCCACCGACAGAACCGAGCCGTTGTCGGCCAGCGGCTTGCCCGAACGGTCGACGATGCGGCCCCGCTTCGGCACGTCGGACGTCACTCGCACCTGGTTGGTCGAGGTGAGCTGGTTGAAGATCAGCCCGGGCTGCCAGGCGATTTTCCACGTCCCGCTCGGGTCCTGGACGACCTGCAGCGTGTTGCTTTCGCTCACGTCGCCGAAGATCGCCAGGCTGCGCGTCACCGTGAACGGAACCTGCCCGTTGCTGTCCGCGGGGCCGGTTGCCTGGGCGGTCAGCTTCTGCTCGCCTATGCCGTCGTGAATGTTGGTGTAGCGGCGGACAAACGCATCTCGGGCGATCGTCGCCTGCGCGTCCGTCGACAGCAGGTCGTACATCGCCGAGTACTGCCCCTGTTGCCATTGTGAGAAGAACGCGTTGGCCGCGTCTTCTGGCCGCCTGGGGACGGGGGTCGCCGTCGGCGGCGGCTCTGTCGGCGACACGGGCGCGGCAGCAGGCGTGGGCGTCGGTTCCGATGAGGTACACGCCGCGAGCAAGAAGGCCAGGACCAGGACGAGGACGTAACGCACCTGTTAGCTGCCGTGGGGACCGGCCCCGTGGGGATAGGGTACCTTGAGATTCATTGCGTCTTCTCACATTGCTGACACTGGTGGCGATATGGCTCGTCCAGCCAGGTGCCGCGAGCGCAGAGGGTGAGCAGACCGCGGCGACACCCGCCACCATTCACCTGTGGGCAACCCGCGAGGGACTCGTCGGCCGCACGACCGCCGCCGGCCACCTGATCGTGCCAAACGACCACTTCGTCGCCCTGCCGTCGAGAAAGGCGCTCAATCAGACGGTCATCGTCACGTATCACGGCAAGAGCGTCAGCGCACCCGTTCTCGACATTGGCCCGTGGAATCGCGACGAGGCCTGGTGGGAGGCGGGTGCGGCACGCGGGCAGTTTCAAGACTTGCCGCGTTTCGTGCCTGAGGTCTGGGCGGCGTACGCCAACAACTACAACACTGGACACGACGCCATCGGACGCTACGTCACTTTTCCGGCGATGATCGACCTGTCCGACGGCGTCTATAACGACCTGGGCATGCAAATGGCTGACTGGGTTGACGCCACGCTCACCTGGGTCCTGGCGCCCTCGCCGTCGCCACTGACACCCAGCGATCTCAAGATCGTCAAGCGCGCGGACCCATCGGCGCCCGCGACCACGCCGCCGCCGCCCGTGGTCCACGACGAACGCTACTTCTCGGAGACCGGCTATCGCATCGACGACGACGGCATCTGGTCCTATTTCCTGGCGCGAGGTCGGGTGCCGGTCTTTGGATTTCCGGTGTCGCGCAGCTTCGTGCTGCTTGGCTGTCGCGTGCAGATCTTTCAACGCCAGGTGGCCCAGGACTGCGCGGGCCGCGACGTGGGGCTGATGAACCTGCTCGACCCGGACATCTTTCCGTATGAGCACGTGAATGGCAGTCAGTTGCCGCCACCTGATCCGGCGCTCAAGGCCGAGACACCGGCCGTGGGCTCGCCCGGCTACGCCTCGGCGATCGTGGACTTCATTCACGCCAGTGCGCCGGACACGTTTGACTCAATGGCGGTGGGCTTCGGGCAGACGTTCTTCGGGGGCGCCAACCCGTTCATCTCCCTTGAGGTGTGGGGCGCGCCGATTTCGCGGCCGCGGCGCGATCCGTCGAACACGAACTTCGTATATCAGCGCTTCCAGCGCGGGGTGATGCACTTCGACGCGACGACGGGTCGCACACAGCCGCTGTTGCTAGCGGACTACCTGAAAGGCATCCTGCGCGGGCGGGACCTGCCGGATGACCTGGCCGCGGCGGCACGGGGGAGCAAGTACTTCGGACAGTACTGTCCGACGGCGGAGCACTGGCTCTGCCGGCCGAACGAGCTGCCCGCGACGGACCTGACGTTCGCGTTCGAGCCAGGGTAAGGGCCAGGGCTTTCCCCAGAGGGGGCCTGGGTCGGGACACCGGTTCTTCACGAAGATGTCCATCGAGCTGTGTCGGTGGCGACCACCAACACAAGGGGAAGGTTGTCGTCGCCCCTGGCGGGTCGTGGGCGCCATCTGGGGGAGGCGCTTCGTGGTCTCGTTACGCGAGAACCGAGTGTCGTTAGCGAAGGTGGGCACCAAAAAACCCCGGCATGGGTCCCCTCTGGGGAATCACCTTTGGCACTGCCTCTGCTTACTCTCTGCAGCCATGGAACCGACAGGACGCACCGTCTACCTTGGCGAACTCCAATGCTTCTTGTGTGGCCACCTGGTCGGCTCCCTTGAAGTCGATCGCAAGCCGCTGCCTCCTTTTGGCATCTGGCACCCCGCGGACGGCACGCCGCCCTCGCGCATCGCCGACTGGCGGTCGCTGCGCTGCAATCGCTGTGGCGGGGCGCTGTACATCGAAAGCATCGAAGCGCTGGTCCGTGACGACGACGAGCTGCACCGCGAGGCGCCGCGCCGCGGCCGGCCGCCCAGGTGGCTGGTCGAAGAGCGCCGCCGCGCCCGCGAGGCCGCCGAGTCGCGCCTCTGAGCTAGATCACGCCGCGTTCGGAGAGAGCACGCACCGCGGTCTCGCTCAGGCCCAGTTCCGCGAGTATCTCTGAGGTGTGCTCGCCCAGCCCCGGTGACGGGCGGCGAATGCTCGCGGGCGTCGACGAGTAGGTAAACGGTGGACTGATCTGCTTCAGCGAGCCGACCGACGTGACCATGCCCGTTGCCTGCACATGCGGGTCCTCGAGCATCTCCTCCAGCGTGTTGACCGGCGCGAAACACGTGTCGACATTCCGCAAGCACGCCACCCACTCCCCCAGGGCGCGCGAAGCAAAGACCGCGCGCAGCTCTCCGCGCAGTCGCTCGCGGTCGCGCACCTGGGCCAGGTCTGGCCGGCCGACGGCCTCGAAGAAGTTCAGCAAGAACTTCGGCTCGAGCGCCCCGAGCGTGACCCAGCGTCCATCGGCGGTCGCGTACACGTCGTACTGGGGCAAGCCGCCGACCAGCGTCGGTTCCCCAGGCGCAAGCGAGCGGCCATTCGAGAACAACGGGGCGATCAGCGTCGGCAGCCACGCCAATGCGGACGCAAACAGACTCACGTCGACGGCCTGCCCACGGCCTGTCTGGTGTCGGGAGACCACCGCCCCGAGAATGCCGACCGCCGCCAGCGTGGCCGAACCCAGGTCGGCCACCTGGACCGCCGCCGGCACCGGCTGCCCGTCGCGGCCAATGTTGTAGCCAACCACCCCCGCCAGGGCCAGGTAGTTCAGGTCATGGCCCGCCCGATCCCGATAAGGCCCCGACTGCCCGAAGCCGCTCAGGCTCGCGTAGATCAGCCGCGGATTGCGCTCCGCCAGCCTCGGGTAGCCCAGGTGGAGTCGGTCCATGACGCCGGGGCGAAAACCCTCGACCACTACGTCGGCGCCGTCCACAAGTCGCAGGAACAGGTCGTGGCCCTCGGCGGTCTTCAAGTCCAGCGTCAGGCTGCGCTTGTTGCGATTGACCTGGAGGAACAGCCCGCCGCCTGAGTGTCGCGTGGGGTCGCCGCCGCGAGGCTCTTCGACCTTGATCACGTCCGCGCCGAGGTCGCCCAGCAGCATCGTGCAGAACGGACCCGGCAGCAGCCGCGTCAGGTCGAGGACGCGGATGCCTTCGAGCGGTCCGGTCACCGTCGCAAGAGGTCCAGCGGACCGTCAGGATCGACCGCGCGGATCGGTTCGGCGAGCTTGGGATGGCGCTCGCGCAACGCGGTATACATGCCCCACGCGACTCGTCGATAGGAAAAGTGGCCCTGGGGCTGCGTGCGCTGCTCGATCACGTACGCCGCCTCGGCCCAATCCATCTTGAACAGGCAGCGGGTGCGGTAGGCCAACGGCAGCAGATAATCGGCCGCCTGGGCCGAACTGCCGCGGACACTTTCCGCGGCCCGTTCGGCTTTGAGCAGCGCGTCCACGTACATCTCGCCCAGACCGCCTTCGAGCGCCGCGAGCGCGGCACGCGGTCCGAGTCCGCTGCCGAAGACGTCCTCGGGTCGCTCGAAAGCGTGGCTCCAGGTCAGCGGCTGGCGCACCTGGACGCAACGCCGATGGCGGTGCAGGTCACGGAACGAGCCCTGGTCCACGAGGACGTCGAACGCGAGCGCATAGCCGGCGCGGTGTTCTCTCGGCAGATCGTCGAACTTGCCGCGCGCCGCCAGCGACAGGTCGAAGACCTCGTCGATTCGAGCCTGGCTGAGATCGCCGACCAGCCTCTGAATTTGCGTGAAGCTGTGCCCAGCGGCGTCGTGGTGGTACAGCAGCGTCGCGACGATCTCGCGCAAGGGGTCCGTCGACGGTTCTGCAAGCTCCACGCGGGCAGAACGGTCGGCCTCTCCGAGGCCGGCCAGGAGCGACTCGGCGGCGGCGAGCAGATCGCGATCGCGGCGCGCGACGAAATCGGAAGGCTCGGCGTATTTGACGAGCGTCGGCGCGGCGGGCGCCTGTGGCTCGTCGCTCAGCGGCGCCGAGGCGGGCGCCTGACACGCGGCCTTGAGCTCAGCGCCGATCGCGCGAATTTCGCGGTAGCTGGAGCCCAGCAGTCGGCTGATCTGGCCTTCGAGCACGCGGGCGCTGACGATCTGTCCCACGCTGGTGTGCGTCGCCAGCGGCAGCAGCGACCTGGCCAGGTCAAACGCCCGGGCGCGCAAACTGCGCTTGTAGGCTGGCTCGGCAAGATCGGCTGGACGTGGCACGGCGTCGACCAGGTGGTCGAGCAACGCGCCGGTCAGGTGCTCGTAAGCTGAAAACAGCGCCTCCGCCGTCTGGCGGTAGGTGGCCTCGCCCGGCGTGTCGCGAATTTCGTCGGGCAGGCACCAGCCGGTCCTGCGAAACGGCTGGTAGCGGGTGCTGCGCTCCTGGCCGTCCCAGACGGGCTCGTCGACCACTTCGATGGCCGCCAGAATCGAGATCTGCTCCAGGCCGAAGACCAGGTGCGCCAGGTCGGCGATCGAGCGGTGGCCGTACTGGAAGTAAAACGTGTCCAGAAACTGCTCGGCCTTGTGCGCGTTCAGCTCCTGAATGGACTCGAGCATTCCCTGGCTCGAGCGCGAATACTTGGCCAGCGCGTACGCCTGAATCTCGGGTGGTACGCCGACGACGGAATAGACGCGGCGCGCTGGGAACGGGCCGTGGTTCGGCTCTGGGCTACGAGGCGGCGCGCTGGGCGCTGAGGTCATGGGCGGCGTCGGCATCTGAGCTCCCGATCAGCTCGATTGGATCGCCGGGGCGGACGGTGCCACCGCGAACCACTCGCGCCATCTTACCCGTGCGGCCGAGCATTGCCTTCAGCGCATCCCTGTGGACACCCAGCAGCTCTTTGCAGGCCGGCCGGTCGCCGGTAATTTCGAGCTCCGCCTCGCCGATGCGCAGGCGCGTGCCGTCGTCCAACTGCATCACGGGCACGCCCTCGACCGTGATGTTTTCGCCCAGGATCCCTGGTTCGACCGGCATGCCGGCTTGCCGCAGCTCGGCGACGGTTTCGACGTTCAGGATGCTCAACTGGCGCAAAGGCCGGCCGGCATGCCGGTCTCCCTCGAGCCCGAAGTCGGCAATCAGATGCCCCTCAGCCTGTGGCAGCTTGCGGAACTCGCGAGTGGCGTTGGCGTTGACCGAAATTAGCCGCGCAGGCATGGCGCGTACATTCTACCGACGGCTCAGGTGCCTCTGAAGAAGTTTTTTTAGTTGTAGCTCGGTGGCTGACAGTTATCCGTTCGCGGGCATTTCACCTCTCCCTCTGGGAGAGGTCGCGCGAAGCGCGGGTGAGGGAGCGCCGCGTAGATCGACCCAGGGTTGTCGGCCACCGAGCAAGCCCGCAGGCTTGCGACTGCCCAAGAAGCTTTTTCAGAGAAAATTGGATCTTCTTCTCAGTGTTGCGCTCATTGTGTGGCGATGGCGGCGCGGCCGCCGCGCAGGACGTATTTCTGGATTTTGCCTGTGGCCGTTTTGGGCAGCTCGTTGACGAACGTGACCGTGTGCGGCGCTTTGAAGTGCGCCAGGCGGTCGCGCGTGAACTCGCGCAACTCGTCGGACGTGGCGGTCTGGCCCGGCTTCAGGATGACGAAGGCGTGCGGCGCCTCGCCCCACTTTTCATCCGGCAGGCCGACCACCGCCGCCTCCTGGACGGCCGGGTGGCGTAGCAGCACGCCTTCGACCTCCACGGACGAGATGTTCTCGCCGCCGCTGATGATCACGTCCTTGATGCGGTCGCGCACCTCGGCGTAGCCGTCGGGGTGAATGACGGCGCCGTCGCCGGAGTGAAACCAACCGCCCTCGAACGCTTTGGCCGTGGCCTCCGGGTCGTTGTAATAGCCCTTCATGACCACATTGCCGCGCACGACGATCTCGCCGAGCGTCTGCCCGTCCCACGGCACCTCGTGACCGTCGTCGTCGATGACCGTCAGCTCGCCAGACGTGATCAGCTCCACGCCCTGGCGCGCCTTGACCACCGCGCGATCGTCGGGCGCCAGCGACTCATGCTCGGGCAGCGGCTCGCAAATGGTGATGAACGGCGCGGTCTCGGTCAAGCCATAGACGTGGATGATCTCCCACCCGAACTCGCCCTCGATGCGGGCGATGGTCGCCGCGGCGGGCGGAGCGCCCGCGGTCAACACGCGCACGCCCTGGCGCACACCCTTGCGCAATTCGGCAGGGACGTTGGCCACACCAATGAGCACCGTCGGCGCGGCGCACAGCATGGTGACGTGCTCGGCGTTGATCAGCTCGAAGATGCGCGCTGGCTCGACGCGCCGCAGGCACACGTGCCTGGCGCCCATCGCGGTGATGATCCACACGAAGGTCCAGCCGTTGGCGTGGAACATCGGCAGCGTCCACAGGTAGGTGTCGGCCGCGGAGATCGACACGTGGCACAGGGTGCCGACGATGTTCATGTACGCGTTGCGGTGGGTGATCATCACGCCCTTCGGGCGCGACGTGGTGCCGCTGGTGTAGTTGATGCTCAGCAGGTCGCCTTCGTCGATGGTCGGCTTGAGAAACTCCGGCCTGGCGTTGCCGACCAGCGATTCGTAATCCAGCCAGCCATCGCGAGGGCCGCCCTCGAGGGCGATGAAGCTTTCCACATCCTGGAGCTGGTCGCGGATGCTGTCGACCGCGTCCAGGTGGTCGGTGTGGGCGCAGACCACCTTCGCGCCGCTGTGGCCGATGATGTAGGCGAAGTCGTCGGGTGTCAGGCGATAGTTGATCGGCACCAGCACGGCGCCGATCTGCGGCACGGCGTAGAACGACTCGAGCTGCGCATGCGTGTTGGGGGCGATGTACGCGACGCGATCGCCGTGGCCGACATTCAACTGCTGCTGCAGCACGTGCGACCAGCGGTCGCAGCGCTCGAAGAACTCCGAATAGGTCAGCCGCAGGTCACCATCGACTACGGCTTCACGAGAGCCATACAGCCGCCGCGCGCGGCGGGCGAACTCCATCGGCGTCAGCGGTAGTTCCATCCCGCCAGGATATAGGTCCGCTCGTACGTTCTCTTAGAGGCTCATCCCGAGGATGCTGTAGCCGGCGTCGACCAGCAGAATCTGGCCCGTGACGTTCTGGGCCAGGGGGGAACATAAGTATTTGGCGGCGTTGCCGACGTCTTCGGCGGTGATGTTGCGGCGCAGGGGGGCGTTCTTTTCGGTGTGCTCCTCCATCACCGTGAAGCCCGTGATCGAGCGGGCGGCGAGCGTGCGCACGGGCCCCGCCGAGATGGCGTTGACCCTGATGCCGCGCGAACCCAGCTCGAAGGCCAGGTAGCGGACCTCGGCTTCGAGCGCGGCCTTGGCAACCGCCATGATGTTGTAGTTGGGGTAGGTGCGCTGCGAGGCGTTGAAGGTCATGGTCAGCACCGCGCCGCCGCCCGCGCGGTCCATGAGCGTGGCGGCGCGATGCGTGAGCGCGATCAGCGAATACGCGCTGATGTCCAGGGCCAGTTTGAAGTCGTCCCGAGTCGTGGCGACGAACGGCTGCTCGAACGTTTGCGGTGGGGCGAAGGCGACGCTGTGGATCAGGATGTCCAGCCCACCCCACGTCTGGTCGACAGCCTCGAAAACACGATCGAGATCGGCATCCGAGGTCACGTCGGCGGGGACCACCAGCGGACTGCCGACCGTGGCGGCCAGCTCGCGGACGCCTTGCTCCAGGCGCTCGCCTTGAAAGGTAAAGGCAAGCTCGGCGCCTTCGGCGGCGAGTGCCTGAGCGATCGCCCAGGCGATACTGCGGCGATTGGCGACGCCAAAAATGAGCCCGCGGCGGCCCTCGAGCAGCGGCACGTTCGCCAGGGTAGACGCTTTTACTTGGACTCCGCGAGGCCCGCGCGGCGGATCACGTACGAGAGCGTCATGCCCTGGACGACGAGGGTGAACAGCACCACGCCGAAAGCCATCTCGACCAGCAGTTGTCGATCGGCGATCGACGGGGGCAGCGCCAGCGCCAGAGTGATGGTCAACGCTCCGCGCAAGCCACCCCAGATCAGCACGGCTTGCTCACCCTTCGAGGTCACTGCTCGAATGCGCCGGGTCAGGCGCAGCAGCTGGGGCGGGATGAGGATCACCAGGACTCGCGAGAACAGCACGCTGGCGATGCTGACGAGCACAGGGCCGCCAGCCGCCTCCAGCGCGGCCAGGTTGGTCGTGAACCCGACGAGCAGGAACACCACGGCGTTGACGACGAAGCCGAAGTACTCCCACAGGTCGTCGAGCAGGCGGCGCGTTCGCTCGGACATGCCGACCTGTCGGCCGTAGCTGCCGTGAATCAGGCCGGCCGCGACGCAGGCCAGCGCCCCGGACGTCTCTACTGACTGCGCCACCAGGTAGCTGCCGTACGCGAGGGCGGTCGACAGCGTCATCTCGATCAGGTGGTCGTCGATGATCGCGGTAATTCGCGAGAAGAGGACGCCCAGGACAGCGCCGATGGCCACGCCGCCGACGACCTCGCGGACGAACAGGCCCAGCGCGGAGGGCAAGTCGGCGTTGCCGGAGGTCGCCAGTCCGATGGCCGCCGTGTAGAGGGTGATGGCCACGCCGTCGTTGATCAGGCTCTCGCCTTCGACCAGCACTTCCAGCCGCCGAGACACGCTGAGACCGCGGAACACGCCGACGACGGCGACCGGATCGGTGGCTGAGACGATGCTGCCGAACAGCAGCACTTCGGCCAGGGGCAGGTGCAGGGTCGCGAACAACGCGAGGCCGACGAGGGCCGCGGTGGCGATCGTCCCGAAGACCGCCAGCCACAGGACCGGCCGCGCCAGACTCCTGAGCTGGACATCGTCGAGACGGAAAGCGGCGTCGAAGAGCAGCGGCGGCAGGAACACGAACAACAGGACGGGCGGGTTCAACTGCGGCAGCGCCACGACGTGGCTTTCCTCGACGGCCAGGCCGCCGAGCACCAGGGCTACGGCGTAGGGGAGGTGCAGTCGCCAGGCGACGATGCCCAGGATCGCCGCCCCCAGGAGCATCGCGGCGTACACGTAGACCGCCGATTCGACGTCCGAGGGCATCCGCTGTTAGTCGAGTCCTTCGAAAAGGTCGGTCACCGCGGGTGTCGACTCGCCCACCTCGATGGAGAAGAATTCGTGCGACCAGACGCGTTCGGCCAGGCCGCGTGGCATGCGGCGCAGGAAGTGTGTCGGCGGCATCTGGGACGCGTGACACGCCAGGGCCGAGCGTTTGAGCGCGAGATACGCTCGGACGTCGACGGCCGCCGTGACCAGGTCGTCGGGAACGCCAATCTCGGCGACGGATGGGCCCGCGTCGGCTCCGGCCGGGGCGCTGCCTGGCGCGTCGATTCCAGCGGCGCGCAGAGCCGCGACGAACGTGCGTGACCAGGTAATCGGAAAGCGCACGAAGCACAGGCGGCGCGGGCGAATGGCAGGCGGCGCGGCGCGATAAGCGGCGACCGCTACCTCGTGGGCGCGCACGTGATCGGGATGGCCGTAGCCGCCGGTTTCGTCATAGGCGACCATGACCGTGGGCCGCTCCGCGTCGACGATCGCGATCAGGCGCGCTGCCACTTGCTCGACGTCGGCCCGAACGAAGGCGGTCGGCCGATCGTTCTCGGGCGTCCCGGCCATTCCGGAGTCGCCGTAGCCGAGCTGGACCAGCCGCGACACGCCCAGCACGCGACAGGCCGCCTCCAGCTCGGCCGAGCGCAGGGCGGCCACGTCCTGGCCGAGCAGCGTCGGATCGCGCACCTCGCCCAGGTCGCCCGTCGTGCACGTGACCACGATGGTGCGCACCCCTTCGGCGCCGCAGCGGGCCAGCGTGCCGCCCGTGGTGATGGTCTCGTCGTCGGGATGAGCATGCACCGCCAGCAGCGTGTGGCGCGAGCCATAACCCTGGACATGACCTGTCATCGACGATTAATATGTGTCACTCGCGAGGGCCAAAGACGGGCCTCGTGGATGCTGGCGGCACCCCGACGCCGAGGCGCGGCCAGGCACATCCAGCCGCGCGAATTTTCGCAAATGCAGTGTGGCCGACGTGCCCTGCTCGGAGCACGCCGGTTTTTTTTATCCAGTTTCCCAGCAGAGCAGGTGGCAGGTGGCAGAACACTACGGGCGGCTCTTACCCCGACCGAGCGGGTTGTACGACCCGCGATTCGAGCATGATGCCTGCGGTGTCGGCTTCGTCGCTCGCCTGAGCGGCCAGCCGGGCCACGACATCGTCGCCAAAGCGGTCGAGGCAGTCGCCAACCTCAGCCACCGCGGCGCCGTCGCCGCCGACGGCAAGAGCGGGGATGGCTCGGGCGTGCTGACCCAGATCCCGCGGCGGTTGGTGGCCCGCGAGCTCGATCGGCTCCAGGGTGTGCGCCTGGATGCCGCGGACCTGGTCGGCGTGGGGATGTTCTTCCTGCCCCAAGATAGCCCTCACCCCTCGCCCTCTCCCAGAGGGAGCGGGGGCCACGATAGTGGGGAGTTGATCGAAGGCGCGCTCGACGCTCGCGGGCTGCGGCTGCTTGGCTGGCGTGACGTGCCGATCGATGCCGATCAACTGGGGGCCGCGGCGCGCACGACCCTGCCGCGTATCCGACAGGCCTTCATCGCCCCGCGCGACGCGGACCGCGACCTCGACCGGTTCGAGCACTCGCTGTACCTGGCGCGCAAGGAGATCGAGCGCCGCGCCGCGGACGCGGGTTTGATCGAGGCCGGCTTCTACGTCGCCAGTCTGTCCTGTCGCACGCTGGTGTACAAGGGCCTCTTCGCCGCCCAGCAACTGCCCGCGTTCTACCTGGACCTGCGCGACCCCGAGTACGAGAGCGGTCTGGCCGTGTTCCACCAGCGCTACTCGACCAATACGTTCCCCACCTGGCAGCTCGCGCAGCCCTTCCGGTTGCTGGCGCACAACGGCGAGATCAACACGCTGCTCGGCAACCGCGCCTGGATGCGGGCTCGCGAGGCCAGTCTGCCGCCCGAGCTGCGGCCGGTGATCTGGGACGAGGGCTCCGATTCGACCAGCCTCGACGAGGCGCTGCACCTGCTCGAGCGCAGCGGCCGCAACGTGCTGCACGCGCTCAGCGTGCTGATGCCCGCTGCCTGGGAGGGCAACCTCGGGCTGCCGCCGGCGGTCCAGGACTTCTACCGCTACCACGCGCCGATCGTCGAGCCGTGGGACGGACCCGCCGCGCTGGCGTTCGCCGACGGGCGCTATGTCGGCGCGGCGCTGGATCGGAATGGCCTGCGGCCGTGCCGGTACAAGGTCACCGCCGAGGGGCTGGTCGTCGCCGGGTCCGAAGTGGGCGCGATCGAGCTCGACGACTACCGGATCGTGGAAAAAGGGCGGCTGGGGCCGGGGCAGATGCTGGCGTTGGACCTGGAGCGGCACGCGATCCTGCACGACGACGAGCTCAAACGTGAGCTGGGGGCAGCGCGGCCGTGGGAAACGTGGATCGCCAACACCACGACTGTCGGCGATTTTCACGAGACGGCCAACTCGCACAACGGCCACGACTCGCTGGCCAAGGGGCAGAAGCCCGCCTGGCCAGAAGCTCTGTCCACTCACAGTACTCTGGCCCTGACCTCGCTTCAGCGTGCCTTCGGCTACACCAGCGAAGACCTGCGCATCGTCCTGCGGCCCATGGGCGCCGAGGGACTCGACGCGGTCTGGTCCATGGGCGACGACACGCCCATTGCACCTTTTGCCCGCGCGCCGCGCTCGGTGTACGCCTTCTTCCGCCAGCGCTTCGCGCAGGTCACCAATCCGCCGATCGATCCGTTGCGCGAATCACTCGTGATGAGCCTGCGCACGTGGCTGGGTCCCAAACCTGACCTGCTGCAGGTCGACGGCCCACATCCACACCTCCTCGAGATCGACTCGCCGATCGTCGACGAAGGCACGCTCGCATTCATCCGCGGCCAGTCCCGGTTGCGCGTCGCCGAGATCGACGCCACGTTCTGGGCCGAATCACTCCCCACGCGCGCCGGAAAGCGCCTGGAAACGGCGCTCGACGACGTGTGTGCCAGCGCCGAGAGCGCCGCGCGCGATGGCGCAGAGATTCTGATCATCTCCGATCGTCGCGCGGACGCGGCGCGAGTCGCCATCCCGATGCTCCTTGCCCTGGGCGCCGTGCACCAGCGGCTCCTGTCGAGCGGGTTGCGCACGCGCGTCGACATCGTCGTCGAGGCCGGCGACGCGTGGGACGTGCACCACCTGGCGGCGCTGGTGGGCTTCGGGGCTGGCGCGGTGTGTCCGTGGCTCGCGCTGCGCAGCGCGCGGGCTCTCGGGGACGACGATCCGCGCAAGGAGTACCCCGACGCGGAGAGTGCCGAGCACAACTACCTGAAAGCCACCGCCAAAGGCCTGCTCAAGATCATGTCCAAGATGGGCATCTCGACCGTATCGAGTTACCGCGGCGGGCAAATCTTCGAGTGCCTCGGCCTGGATGCGAGCGTCGTCGAGCGCTGCTTCAGCGGGACCGCCAGCCGGATCGACGGCCTCGGCTTCGAGCAACTTGCCGGGCCGGTCCTCGAGCGACATGCCGCGGCCTTTGACGCGATCGATCAGCGCAAGCTGCCGGACTTCGGGCTGGTGCGCTTCCGACGCGAAGGTGAGCGCCACGCGTGGGAGCCCGCCGTGATCCGCGCCCTGCACCGGGCAATCGGCGACGACAATCGCCCCTGGGACGACTATCGCGCGCTGACCGAGCCGCCCGACGAGCCGGCCACGCTGCGCGACCTGCTCGAGATCTTGCCGGCTGGCGAGCCCCTTCCAATCGACGAGGTCGAGTCGTGGGACAGGATCGTCCCGCGCTTCGTGTGCACGGCCATGTCGCTGGGGGCGCTGAGTCCCGAAGCCCATGAGACACTCGCCGTCGGCATGAACCGACTCGGCGCACGCTCCAACTCGGGCGAGGGCGGTGAAGACCCGTCGTTCTATCGGCCGCACGACGACGGGGACCGCCACGACAACAAGATCAAGCAGGTCGCCTCGGCGCGCTTCGGCGTCAACGCGCGTTACCTGGCCCGCGCCGAAGAGCTCGAGATCAAGATGGCGCAGGGCAGCAAGCCCGGCGAAGGCGGTCAGCTGCCGGCGCACAAGGTGACCGATCTGATTGCACGCCTGCGGCACGCGGTGCCGGGCACGAGCCTGATCTCGCCGCCGCCGCACCACGACATTTACTCGATCGAAGACCTGGCGCAACTGATCTACGACCTCAAGCGCGTGAATCCGCGCGCGAGGGTCGGGGTCAAGCTGGTGTCGGAGGCGGGTGTCGGCACGGTCGCCGCGGGCGTGGCGAAGGCGTATGCCGACTACGTCCTGATCTCGGGCTTCGACGGCGGCACGGGCGCCAGCCCGCTCACGAGCATCAAACACGCTGGCAGCCCCTGGGAGCTGGGTGTGGCCGAAACGCAGCAAGTGCTGGTGCGCAATGGGCTGCGCGGCCGCCTGCGCCTGCGCACCGACGGCGGCTTGCGGCGCGCCCGCGACGTCGTCATCGCCGCGCTGCTGGGCGCCGAAGAGTACGGGTTCGGCACCGCCAGCCTGGTGGCCATCGGCTGCGACATGGCACGCCAGTGCCACCTGAACACCTGCCCGACCGGGATTGCCACCCAGCGGGCGGACCTGCGCGCCAAATTCAAGGGCACCCCCGAGCAGGTCATCGACTTCTTCGTCCACCTCGCCGAGGAGATCCGCGCGCTGCTGGCCAGCCTGGGCCTGCGCTCGATCGACGAGGCGGTCGGCCGCGTCGACCTGTTGCGTCAGACCCGAATCTACAACGGCGTCGATCTCTCGGCGGTACTCGCCGATCCGGACCCGGCCGGCCGCCAACCGCGCCGCTGCACCCAGGCGCGTAACGACCGTCCCGAGGACCAGGAACCGCTCGACGAGCGACTGCTGCGCGATGCCGTCGCCGCGCTCGCCGGCGGCTCGCGGTTCAAGGCCGCCAGCATGATCCGCAACCGCGATCGGTCGGTCGGCGCGCGCATTGCCGGTGAGATCGGCGGCGAGCGGCTGAAGCCCGCCAGCACCAGAGCGGGAGTGCGGCCGCTGCCGTTCTTCGAGGTGCGCTTTGTCGGCTCCGCCGGACAGTCGTTTGGCGCGTTCACCACCGACGGCATGCGCCTGACACTCGAAGGCGAAGCCAACGATTACCTCGGCAAAGGCATGAGCGGCGGCGAGATCGTGCTGATGCCCTCCGACATGGCCCGCTTCGCGCCGCACAAGAACACGATCGTCGGCAACACCGTTCTGTACGGCGCGACCGGTGGACGGGTGTTTGCCGCGGGACGCGCTGGCGAGCGCTTCTGCGTCCGCAACTCGGGCGCGACGGCCGTGGTCGAGGGCGTGGGCGACCACGGCTGCGAGTACATGACAGGCGGGACGGTGCTCGTCCTCGGCGAGACCGGCCGCAACTTCGGGGCGGGCATGACCAACGGCGTGGCATACGTCCTCGACGAGGAAGGCGAGTTCCCCAGACGCCTCAACGACGAGCTCGTCTCGGCCACGCGCTTGATGGATGCCGACGAGCTGGCCGCGGTCTACGAGCTCGTGCGCGAGCACTTCGAGCGCTCGGCGAGCCGCCGCGCGGAGGCCATCCTCGACCTGTGGGACGTGTACCGTGGCCAGTTCTGGAAGGTCGCGCCGCGGCAAGCCAGCATCGCCGCGGAAGCCGCCGTCTCCGTGCCAGGCGCCGCCGCGGCGCTCACCCCCGAACCCGTCAAAGCGCGTTGAGCCGCCCGCTGGGCGTCGGTTTGCTCGGGCTGGGGACGGTGGGCAGCGGCGTCGCGCGTGTGCTGCAGGCCAAAGGCGCGCAGCTCGAGCGGCGCATCGGGCGACCCGTTCACATTCGGAAAGTCCTGGTCCGCGACCCCTCGAAGCCGCGCGGGCTGCGGCTGGAGGCGCCGCTCGTCACCGACTCGAATGCGGTCGTCGACGATCCGGATATCGAGGTGGTCATCGAGGTCCTCGGCGGTGAAGAGCCAGCTCGAACGCTGATCCTGCGGGCCATCGAGCGCGGCAAGCACGTCGTGACCGCCAACAAGGAGGTCATGGCCAAGCACGGGCCCGCGATCCTCGGCGCGGCGGCGACCAGGGGCGTGAGCGTGGCGTACGAGGCCAGCGTCGGCGGCGGTATCCCGCTCATCGGACCGTTCCAGCTCGACCTCGCGGCCAACGACATCACCAGCGTCGTCGGCATCGTCAACGGCACGACGAACTACATCCTGACGCGCATGACCGAAAGCGGCGCGTCGTTCGCCGACGCATTGCGCGAAGCCCAGGAGCTGGGCTACGCCGAGCCCGATCCGACCAACGACGTAGAGGCCTGGGACGCAGCGTACAAGCTCGCCATCCTGGCGTCGCTGGCGTTCGGGGCGCCGGTCAAGCCCGAGCAGGTATGGCGCCAGGGCATCACCCAGGTTTCGCAGCGCGACATCCTGTACGCCGCCGAGATGGGGTATCGCATCAAGCTGCTGGCGATCGGTCGGCTGGTGGACGGCGAGGTCGAAGTGCGCGTGCACCCCGCCCTCGTTCACCGTGGCTCGATGCTGGCGAGCGTCGACGGCTCGTTCAACGCCGTCCAGATCGAGGGCGACCTGATCGGCACCGCGCTGTTCTACGGGCGGGGCGCCGGTTCGGAGCCGACTTCCAGTGCGGTGGTGGCCGACCTGATTGCGCTGGGCACGAGCGTCGGGCGTGGGCTGACCCCGGACGAGACGCCGCGGCAGCTCGCGG
>JAFAOS010000367.1 GCA_019247515.1 Chloroflexota bacterium
GGCAATTCTTCTCTGGAGAGAAGCAGACTGTTGGGCAGGTCAATGACAAACCTGTCGAAGGGCTCCACCGTAGGTGGAATGTCTGAACCTGCGTTCGTCGGAGGGTGCTAGCTCACGTTTGTGGCCGTCAGCTTTCGCGGTGCCGGCAATTCTTCTCTGGAGAGAAGCAGACTGTTGGGCAGGTCAATGACAAACCTGTCGAAGGGCTCCACCGTAGGTGGAATGTCTGAACCTGCGTTCGTCAGAGGGCGCTAGCTCCAGTTTGTGGCCGTCAGCTTTCGCAGTGCCGGTAATTCTTCTCTGAAGAAGAAGCAGTCTATTTTAGCAAGCTGTTGGCGGCAGGCCGTCAAGCGTCAAGCCAGGTGTCCGTGAAGGCGAACGACGCGTGATAGGTCGGCAGCAGGCCGTGGACCTTCGCCGTGGTCATCATGATCTGCGGTGACGACGCCACCACCACCACGAAGGACTCGTCCAGGACCAGATCGTTCAGCTGCGAGTAGATTTGCTTTTGTTTGACAGGGTCTACTTCGGTCCCGGCGGCGGCAACGAGCTGGGCGTACGTGTCGCTCTTGAAGCCTTCGTTGTTGTTGAAGGGGTCCCACGCCTTGGTGCCGCCGAACGTCGTGCCTGGTGAAAGCTGGCCGTACGACGCCGGCGACCAGTAGCCGCCGACGTACTTGCGATTGTTCACCTGGTCCAGCCACGCGGCAGTCTCGAGCACCTGGATATTCATCTTCACGCCGAGTGTGGCCAGGTCGGCCTGGTACATCTGGCTGGCGATGTTGCCCTCGGTACTCGTGGTCAGCAGCCAGGCCATCTCGAGCTGTGTGACGCCCGCCGCCTCGAGTATTGACCGGGCTTTTTCAAGATCGAATGGATAGGCATTCGACCTGGAGGCCTCATACGCCGGGGAACCCGGCAACCACATGAGCGAGTACGGGATGGCCGCCCCATAGGTGGCGGTGTCGACGAAGCGCTGGCGATCGAACGCGTAGTTGAAGGCTTGACGCACATTCTTGTTGTCGAACGGGGGGTTGAGCGTGTTGAACGCGAGCACGAAATAGGTGCCCGGATTCGGATGATTCACGGCCTGATAGGCGGCATCGCTCTTGAGCCGGTTGTAGTCGATCAGCGCCGGACTCCGAGCCATGTCGACTGTGCCGCCCTCCAGTTGGGCGACCATCGCCTGAGCGTCTTTGGTGATCGCCATCCGGAGGTTGTCGACGTACGGTCGACCGGTTTGCCAGTAGTTCGGATTCTTGTTGAACGTCAGGTGATCGCCCGGAATCCACTCCACAAAGGTGAACGGGCCGGTGCCGACGGTGGTCGTCTTCGCGTTTGGACCGTCGACCGTGTCCTTGTCGACGATGTTGAAGTACTCGAAGAAGTCGAACACCAGCGGTCGCGGCTGATCTGAATTCAGGATGGCGGTGTATTTGTCCGGGGTATCGATGCTGGTGAACCAGCGCGCCTGATTGGCGAACTGTCCAGCGCCGACCTTGGGATCCTGAGCCCGCATGATGTTGTATTTGACGTCGTCGCTGGTGAAGTCGCGCCCCGAGTGCCACTGAACCCCTTTACGCAAGTTGAGTTTGATCTGCTTGTAGTCAGCGCCGACGTCCCAGCTTTCGGCGAGCATCGGCTGTGGCACGAAGTTGGCGTCGTAGTTGGTCAACTGGTCGAAGACCAGGTTCACGGTTTCGAAGTTGTTGCCGGCGAACAGGTGCCCCTCGAGCGAAGGTGGGTCGCCGACGACTCCCGAGCGCAGCATGCCGCCGGGGCGCCGCTGGGCAGTCGGATTGGCAGCTGGTGCAGCAGCAGCGGCCGTCGTCGCGGCGGCCGGCGCGCTGGCGAGGGGCTGGGCAGCGGTGGCGGACGTCACCCCGGCGGCCGGCGTGCTGGCGAGGGGCTGGGTAGCCGGCACGGTCGTCGGCGTTGGAGCCGCGGCAGGCGGGCCGGGGCCGCAGGCCGCGAGCAACACGGCGCCCGTACCGGCGACAATGGCGCCGAGCGCGCGACGCCGGCTCAGCACCAGCAATGGCTCGTGTTCGTTGGTCATCACGTTGGTCTCCCCACTACGCGACCCGTCGCAACGCATGCCTGAACGACCGCACGTGAGTGTGCAGCAGCCTCAGGAATTTCTCGAGTAACGGCGAGGTCCCGTCAGGCGTGCGCGTGGCCAGCCAGTACGAAACGGTCGTCGGCGCTTCGGGCAGCCGCAGGATCGCGATCCGCCCCTGCGCTGATTCTTCCAGCGCCACGGTGCGATACATCAGCGCCAGCGCTTCGCCATTTTCGACGAACCGCTTGGCCAGCACGGCGTTCGACACCTGGATGCGTCGCCGAGGACGAATGCCGAGCAACGAGAACTGCCGCCACATGTCCTCGTTGCCGATGGGTCCGATGAGCGTGTAGCTCGACAGGTCTGGCCAACGAATGTCGACGTCCTTGCGCCGGGCGAGCTCGGAATCGGCGGCCACGCACAGGCACAGCTCGTCGTCGAACAGATGCGTGGCTGGAATGTGTGGCGGAGGCAGCGAACGCGCGATGGCGACTTCGAAGCCGCCGGTATCGAACATCTCCCAGATGTCGGTGTTGCCATCGGCTCCGTGAATGCGCAGATCGACCTCGTGGACCGCCTGGAGGAGCTGGCTGATCACCGGCGGCAGCACGTAGCTCGAGATGCCGTTGCTGGCAAGGATGCGCAAGGCGCCGCCTTCGCCGGTCTTGATGCTGGAGAGCATCGTGTCGAGCTCGCGCAGCTTGAGCAGCGTTTCGTGCGCCGCGGCGGCCACCCGCGCGCCGTCCAGGGTCAGACGCAGGCGGCGTCCGTGGTGCTCGGTAAGCTTGAGGCCAGCCTTCTGCTCGGCGGCTCGCAGCGTCTTGCTCACCGACGGGTGGCTCAGCAAGAGGTCCTCGCCGATCTCGGCCAGCGTCTTGCCGCTCTGGAGGCCAACCAGCACTTGCAGCTCGGTCGTGGCGAACATTGCGAAAAACCTGGAACAGTTTACGGCATGATCTGTTCTTGAATATCGATCGACGGTGAACGTACGCTGGCTTGAGAGTCGAGGAGGAGAACGTTGACAGTGCTAGCGGTCGACGAGCGACCGGTTTACACGCTCAAATCTGCGCCCGCCGTTCCAGCCACGTACGAGGAAGCAATCGAGCGGGCCCGCGCCCTCAAGCCCATCCTGCGCGAGCGTGTGCCAGAGACGGAACGCCTGCGGCGGCTGCCCGCCGAAAACGTCGCCGACCTGCTCGAGAACGGCATGTACGGCATCATGACCCCCAGGCGTTTCGGCGGCTCGGAGCTGGGCAGCTCGACGATGATCGACGTGACCATCGAGCTTGCCTCCGCCTGCCCGTCCACCGGCTGGGTCCACATGCTGTGGACCGCGCACATGTGGCTGCTGGCGCTCTTCCCGCCCGAGACGCAGGAGGAGTTGTGGAGCAACCCGAACACGCTGGCGTCTTCGGTGGTCAACACCGTCGGCGACGTGGTGCCCGTGGACGGCGGCTATCGCTGGACGGGTCGCGGTTTCTTCTCGAGTGGCGTGGACCACTGCAACTGGCTGACCGCCGCGGTGCCAATCAAGCGCGACGGCGACGAAGGCACGCCCGAGCGCCGCTGGCTGCTCATCCCGCGCGAAGAATTCGAGATCGTCGACGACTGGTACACGGTCGGGCTCAAAGGCACCGGCAGCAAGACCATCGTCGCCAACGACGTGTTCGTGCCCGAGCGTCACACCCTGTCCAACAAAGAGATCGAGGAAGGCACGACGCCTGGCAGCAAGCTCCACAGCCACCCGATGTATGGCGCGCTGTCGTCGGCGAACTTCACCGCCGCGATGGGCGCCCCGGCGCTCGGCGCCGCGTATGGTTTCCTGGAAGCCTACGAGGAGCGTTTGCGGTCCAAGGTGAGCAACATCGACGACGGCCTGACGGTCAACATGGCGCGCTATGCGAACGCGGCTGCCCAGGTTGACGCGGCGCACGCGATGACCCTGCAGAACGCGGAACGCTTCGCGTGTGTGCCGGCGGCTCAGATTGACCCGATGGTGCGGGCGAAATTGCGACGCGACCAGGCGTTCGCGGCGCAGACGTCGCGCAAGATCGCGAGCTTCCTGTACGAAGAGTGCGGGGGCAGCAGCCTGTACGAGAAGTCCGACCTGCAGCGGCTGTGGCGCGACGCCAACGCGGCGGCCGCCCACCATGGCCTGACGTGGGACTGGGTCGGCGTAGGGTGGACCAAAGCCGTGCTGGGCCTGCCGTCGCCGCCAGGCTTCGCTTTTACCCGCGCCTGATCCGCGTCAGCCGGTGCCGAAGACGCTGGCGATCTGGTTGTCGGGTCCGACCAGGACCGCGCGTTGGCCGGGAGCGAAGGTGGTCGCGATGCTGCCCACCGAGGCGATGTTGAGATAGACGTCGCTGTCGGTGTCGGTGCCCATCGCGGTGTGCAGGGTGCGCGTCTGGCCGGGCGCCAGTTGAACGTTCTGCAGCGTTATGGGGATGTTCGGCCCGAGCAGCAGGGTCCAGCCCTGAAGGTTGACTGGCGCGCTGCCGGAGTTCTGAACGACGATGGTGGTGTCGTCGGACGTCACGTTCACCCCGGTGATGTGGACGGGCGACCTGGCGACAGAGGTGGCAATTGGACCGACGGTCTGCTGCACCACCTGGATTGTCGGCGCGAGCTGTGTGGCGAGCGCCAGGGCGGTGCCGCTCGGCGTGGCCGCGCCGCTGCGGACGGCCGCCACCTGCGTGGCGACCGGCGCGACGGTCAGCGCATTGGGTGGCAGGGGCTGCGCGCTGCTGCTGCAGCCGGCCAGCAGCGCAAGCCCGCTTGAAACCAGAGCCAGCCTGACGCGAGACGACATGCCCAGCAGGATGCCGCCGCGCGGAGGCGTGGTTGCATGCTGTTCCATCTGGCGGTCACTATGCGCACGCCACCTGCTCAGGCGCGGCTCACGTGAGCCGCAATGCCTGGTCTACGCCATCCGCTGGCGCGGGCCGCGCCGGCCGCTCGCGCTGGGGTCGCGCCACCGCCTCAATCATCCCCACGGGCGTTGTAGGGTCTCCCCTACACATCGACACGAACGAAGGCGTCCGCCACGAACGTCGCGGCCTCAGCCCCCCGTGACGCGTACCCGCATCCCGTCAGGCAGCATCGGCAGCAGGCCCCCGAACTCACGTACTGGCTCCTTCGAGACGTGTCTCACCGTGTAGTGCCGCTGCACGTGGGCCACCAGCGCCATGACCTCGAGCTGGGCAAAGTTAATACCCAGGCAGATCCGTGGCCCGCCGCCAAACGTCGCCAGGCCGTATGGCGTGCGGCGGTCCTCCTCGCGCGGCGGCAGAAAGCGCTCGGGGTCGAAGCGCTCGGGATCGTCCCAGACGGACGGCATCCGATGCCCTGCGGCGATCGCCAGGAACACCGGCGTGCCCACCTCCACCCAGCGACCGGCGAACTCGAAGTCTGACAGCACGCCGCGCGGCAGCAGCAACACCGGCGAATGCAGCCGCCCCGTCTCCCGGATCACCGCGCTCAGAAAAGGCAGGCGATGCAGCGAGTCGCTCGTCAGCGGACCGTCGCCAACGACCGACGTGAGCTCCGCCCGGATGCGGGCGGCGCACTCCGGCTGCTCGCCGAGCACGTAGAGTACCCAGGCGCCAAGCGTCGTCGTCGTCTCGTGGCCAGCCACCAGGAGGATGTTGACGTGGGCCAGCAGTTGCTCGTCGCTGAGACGGTTGCCGGCTTCGTCGTGCGCGCGGACCAGCATGCCCAGTACATCGTCTTGCGCCACCGCGGCGGTCGACCGCCGAGCGGCGATGAGCTCCAGCAGCTTTACCTGGAGATCGTCGCGTGCGTGCAGCTGGCGGCGAACCAGCTCGTCCCAGTTCTCGTCGTACGTCCCAGGGTCGCCGCCGCGCAGCAGCACGTAGAACCGTTCGCGCAGCCAGTCCACCTCGGGTCCGCTGCGCAGGCCGACGAGCGCGGCCGCGGCCACGTCGAAGGTGATCTCGCGTGCCTCGACCATCAGATCGATCGTGTCATGCTGGACCCATTCGGCTGTGCGCTCGGCGATGACGCGCTGCATCAGGGGCAGGTAGCCAGCCATGAACACGCTGGTGAACGCCGGATTCATCAGGGCGCGGTGCAGGGTGTGCTGGGGCGGGTCCATGTTGAGCAGACCGTGACCGAGCGTCTCGCCGATGACGGGCGTCCAGCCCTGATCGTGGCTGAAGTGCTCGCGTCCGCTGAGAAGCACGAACCGGTTGGCCTGGGGTCCGACCATGTACACGACGGGCTGGCCGGCATGCGGTCCCCCGCGAGGCCTGAACTCGAAGATCGGCCCGTGCTCCTCCGCGATGCGGGCGATAAAGGACGAGAGCTGATTACTCGCCCAGACCGACTCGGGGATGTCGACTGGGTCGGGCCGCGGGCGGGTGAGAGTCATGGACGCTAAATGTACGCCACAGATGGGTGACCGCGGCGGGCCAGCGCCAACCGCCGCCGCGCCGGTGCGGCTTCAGGAGCGCGTCGCGCGCCGCCTGGCGGCGAAGCTCGGCCTGCTCTTGCTGGGCCAGCTCGAGCATCTGATCAAGCTGCAGGAAGTACATCGCCGAGCTCTGGGTCCTCGTTGGGCGTCCCACAAAAATGTCCGTCGACACGTGTACTGGCGACCCACAGGGAGGGAACAGTTTTCATCGCCGGTGACGGGTGTGGGACCCCTGGAGTCCTCAGCATGAGACGCACCTCTGCATGGGCCGCGGCTAAGGAATTTGTGGGTTGTTGGGGGAACATACGCTCAGCCTACGCACGGTCCGCCAACTTGCCCATGCGAAACTCGCGAAGTTCGGCCACGCATTTCCCGCAATTGCGAGTCGCGAACCGGGTCTTCGCGGGCGAAAATTGCTTGACAGCCCTCAGGCCAGTGGGTAGTGTGCTGGTAAGTGTTCACTCACAAAAGAGTGAATGGTTACTAACCGACGCTGACAAGAAAAGCGGCCCACCCCGGCGTTTCTGTACTCGGGGAAGCTGCTACGTCGAGAGGAGGTGCCGATAACCCGCACCAGGTTGATTTGCTTTGCTCGCGCACTCTTCAACAAAACGCCACTCCCCGAGCGGACACCCGGTGAGTGGCGGCGAGAATGGAATGCGCTCCCCTTCTCGCCGGCCACGGTATCAGGTGCGTGCTCCTGGGACAAGCACCACGGGAGATTTCCCATGCATTTCGTTTTCGTACGCGCCACGGCCCTGGCATTGCTGGCCGGCGGCCTGTTGATGCCGGTCGCGGCCTCGGCCCAGTCTGTTTCGGGCACGGGCAGCGTGGTCGGTTCCGTCACGTGTGGACCGAACGAGGACTCCCCGGCGGCGCACATCGTCGTCAGCGCTCCCAATGCCAACCTGCAGACGGTGACCGACACGTCCGGCCGGTTCACCCTGGACGGCCTGCCCGCAGGTCAGACCTTCACCATCCAGGCGAGTGCCGACCCCCAGGGTTCGGTGGTCGCCAGCCGGTTCAACGTGGGCCTGCAGCCCGGTGAGACGCTGGACATTGGTTCGATGGACCTCGCCATCTGCGGTCAGCCCCAGTCGGCGCCGACCCCAGTTGAGGACCCAGCCAACTTCAATCAGGACCAGTAACGCACGAAGGATCCGTACCACGTGGCGCGCCACGCGGTACGGATCCCCTCTGGCATCCAGCCTAAGCCGCGCGCCAGCGGCGCTCGATCAGCTCCACGAACTGGACGAACGGATCGAAGCCAATGAGTCGCGGAGCGTCCGCGACGAAATTGGATAGCGCATTGACGTCGTAGAAGTACACCTGTCCGTCACGTTGGCTCTCGAGATACTCGACGCCACCGAGGTCCAGCCGCGCCGCCGACGCCAATCGCAGCACGCTGTCCACAATCCAGGGCGGTGGTTCGAACGCCGCCACCTCGCGGGCGGGCGTCGGAGCAATCTCGACCGGGCAATTGTCGAAGTCCGCAAATGTCGAAGTCGGCTCGGTAGCTGGGGCCTGACAGATATCCGCCGGACACAAGTTGAAGCCTTGAGACGGATCGTTATGGATGCGGATGGCGTACAGGTACCTGCCGTCGAGGACTTCGACGCGCACGATGGCGCCGTCGCGTGGAGGGTGATACTCCTGCACCAGCGCGGTGTGGTCGATGCCGAAGACCGAGTCCACTTCACCAGCCTTGACCGCCGTCTCGAGATCCACACAGCTCTCGAAGTGGCGCATCAACGCGCCACTGCCGCCCACGTTTGGCTTGATAATCAATGGAAAATCGAGCTCCAGCGCAGCAGGCAGGATCTGGCTGGCGTCACCGACGACGCGGCTGGCCGGGGCTTGGAGTCCGAGCCTGGCCAGCAGGTCCAGTTGACGAGCTTTGGACAGCTCGAGCGTGTACGCCGCCAGCCCATTGATGGTGGCGACGCCCACCCGCTCCAGGTGCGCAAGATACTGTTGCGTGGTGAAGATCGCCGCGGCGTGCCCGCGCACGTATGCCGATGGGCTCATCCGGTTCACCACGAGGGCGTATGGCGATGACTCGGCAGCGGGGTCGTAGAACAGTCGCTGAGCATCCACCGCCTCGTACGGCAATTCACGCCGGTCGAGCTCGGCAAACAGCGGCCGAAACCACTCAGGATGTTCGTAGACAATCGCGATTCGCTTCATCAGACCGGGCTGATTGCGTCTACTGAATCATCGGTACCCAGGCGATCGGCGCGCCGGCGTCCGCCAGGCGGGACTGCATCGTCGCGTCCGACCAGCTCTCACTTGGAGGCAAGAGGATCGACGCCGGTCGCACGCGGTTGATCGAGGGGTCATGCACGTTGCCAGGCACGGCGCCGGACTCGCGCAGGTTGTGCGCTGCCCCGAGCAGCCGCCGCCGTACAAAGATCACCATGGCATCGGTGCTGCCCAGGTGCTCCTTCCAGCGCTTGTAGATCGGACCCATGGCTTCGGTCATGGCCCGGTCCTGCAGGTTGCCGACGAACGGCACGCCGAACACCAGCTCTTTCTTCTGCAAGTCCAGGTCGATGTTGTAGGAGTTCGCCAGCCGCGGCACGCTCAGGTAGCGGGTCAGTGGATTGGCAGGGTCTTGCGGTACGTAGCCGCCGAGCGGCTTGAACGGGTTGTTGGCCTGCGCGCGTTCTTCGGGAGTGATCGGCCGGTCGAGTCGGGCTTGCTGCGAGAACAGCATGTGATGCTCGTCGTCGATCGGCACCCAACTCCGCAGATGCACCGCGTCAGGCGCACCGGCGGCGATCATCGTGTGGAACGGCAAAAGGTACTGGGTGATGCGGTGCCACCTGGTCCCGCTCTCGTCCCACTGACGACTGGCGGAGTACACACCGCCGTAATCGGTGGTCAGGACTTCGAGTTTCGGGCGCTTGTCTTTGTTGAACGTACCCATGACGTACGGCTGCGCGCTCTTCTGCTGATTGAGGCGGGCGTGCACCCAATCGATGTGGCTGGAGTCGATGTCGCCTTCGAGTCCCTGGACCCAGTTGCACTCCTCCAGCATGATGTGGGGCGGCGCCACGTGCTCGGCCGGTAAGGTGTTCACCTCAAAGGGCGGGAAGGGTGGCGGCGTGGCTTGTGGGCCCATATAGGTCCACAGGGCACCGTTGAGCTCGCGCACCGGATACGCGACGGCTTTGACCTTGTACTTGAAGTCGCTCTCCTCAGGCTCGTTGGGCATGTCCACGCAGGTGCCGTTCACGTCGAACTTCCAGCCGTGGTACACGCAGCGCAAGCCACACTCCTCGTTGCGGGCCCAGAACAGGTTCGCGCCGCGGTGCGGGCAGTTCTCGTCGAGCAGGCCGACCCTGCCCTCAGTGTCGCGGAAGGCGATGAGGTCCTCGCCGAGCAAGCGCACCTTGATCGGACGGAAATCCGGCTCGGGCAGTTCGCGAGACGGCAAAAATGGGATCCAGTACTGGCGCAGCAGGTCGCCCATGAGCGTGCCAGGCCCGACCCGACACAGTTCCTCGTTCTCTTCACGCGAGAGCATTGTTCGGTTGTCCTCCCGAGAGGTAAGTGGAGCCCATCAGGCTGCGTGTGTCACGGCAAGGGTAGCTCATCCTGCTCGCCACCTAACATACACGCCAACATGAGTCCAGCATGGGCGGCCGTACTCCGGCGCTTGGTTGTGCTCGGCGTCACGCTCGTTGCGCTCCTGAGCCCGACGACGAGCGTCGCCGATCCGCTCACGTCCTGGACGCCAGGGCCGAGCGCCGTGCTCGACAACACCTACGACGGCTATATCGACGTGCCCGCGCCCGGCGCCACGGTACCAGAGGGCCTGTTCATGGTCTCGGGCTGGTTCATCGACACGACGGCCGATGGCTGGTCCGGCGCCGACAGCGCGCAGGTCTGGCTGGGCACGATGGACTCAGGCCTGTTGCTCGCCGCCGCCAGCACGGGTGAAAGCCGTCCGGACGTGGCCGCTGCCCTCGGCAATCCGTTCTGGGCCACGTGCGGCTTCGAGGCTTTCGTGCCCGCCTACATGCTGGCGCCAGGTCCGGCGACGCTTTCGGTTTACGTGCACACGCCTGCCAAGGGCTGGTGGTACAGGCAGGTCAATGTGGTCGTGTCGTCGCCGGCGCCCGCCCGGCCCTCGCCGAACGTCAGCACGCAGGCTCCCGTCGTCGCCTTCGAGCGGCCCAGACCAGACGAGATCGTGCCATCCGCTGGAACCTACGAGATCAGCGGCTATGCACTGGACGTGCATGCCAGACCCGACGCGGGTGCCGGCATCGGGGAGGTCAAGGTATACATGGGTGATCGCGACGGCGGTGGGACCCTGGTGGGTGTCGCGGAGCTCGGTCGGAATGATTCGGTGGCGGCCGGCCTGTACGGGCCGCAATTCGCGTCTGCCGGCTGGCGCCTGCTGTACCGGCCAACACGCTTCCACACCAGCGATCACGTGCTGTATGCGTACGCGGTGTCGGCGGTCAACGGTAAAGAAGGCGTTGCGCAGCGCTACTTCACCCTGCGCGATACGAGCCAATAGGTTGCACGCAGGGCGGCGTGAGCAGCTTCACATCGCCGGCGTGCTTCGCTCCGCCTCGGACAAGCGCTCGAACTGAATCATCTCGAGCCACGGCGCTCGGGCGCCGGAGCGGCTCAGCATGTCGGCGACCTCCGACCGATGGTGTGTGCCATGGTTGACGGGGTGCAAAATGATGCGCCAGAGCGGCTGCGCATACTGGACCCCGGCTGAGGACTGGTAGTGGACCTCGGCGGCAAGGTCACGGGTAGTGAGAGCCATCAGGAACGAACCCAGCTGGGACTGGTGTCGGCGCCACGCGGCCCGCAGCTCGGCCAGCTCGATGCGCTGCTCGTCGAATGGTTGCGCCATGCGCGCCGGACCATGCTGCCAACGATGCAGCCAGACCATCTCGGCGACCAGCAGATGGGCCAGCGTGTTTCCCAGCGAGTCGAAGCTACTGGCGCCGTACGAAGCGCGGAACTGCGCCGGCCCGACCGCCTCCACCGCGGCAATGACCTGGCGATTGGCCCAGTCGTTGTAGTCGTACGCGGCTCGAATCAGGTCCAGGGCGTCCACGCCTGCTCTCGCGTGCGACGACTCAGATGACGCCGTCGACGCGCAGGTCGCTGATCTGCGTCTGGGTGTAGCCGAGCTCCTTCAGGATGGCCTCGGTGTCCTGCCCGAGCTCCGGCACGGGTCCGCTCAGGTGTGGTCCGTCCTTGTCGGCGACGAATCCGGCGTTGATTAGCGACACCGGAGTCTGAGCGCCCGGAACCTCCGCCGGCTGGAGGAGCTGGCGCTCCTGAAGGTGCGGCAGCTGCACCGCCTCGGCTGTGGTCCGCACCACGGCGGCTGGACAGCCGGCCTCCATCAGCTCACGCTCCAGCACCGCGGCGGACCGCTGCGCAAAGCGCGCGGCCAGCTCCTCTTTGAGCTCGGCCGAGTGGGCATTGCGCGAGCGCACGTCCCTGAAGCGAGGGTCAGCCAACAGCTCCGGAGCGTCCAGGACTCTGCACAACGCTTCGAAGTGGTTCTGGAAATTGCCGCTCAGGAACAACCATCGATCTGCGGTGCGGTAAGGCGCCACCGTTGGCCGCTCGTGCACCACCGCCTGGATGGCGCTCAGCTGATCACCGCTGACGAACTGACGCACGATGCCGACGGCCATCAGCACCATGCTGGCGTCGAGCATGGCGACGTCCAGGTACTGCCCCTCGCCAGACCGCTCGCGGCGCAACAGGCTGGCCAGAATGCTGGAGTACGCCACGTAGCCGGCGAAGCAGTCGACGCTGAAACCGCGCCCCTGCGTCGGAATGTCGTCGCCGCCGTTCCACATCATGCCGGACATGGCCTGAATCGTGTGGTCGTACGCCAGCCAGTCCCGCAGAGCGCCGGTCTGACCGAACCCCGAAACAGAGCAGTAGACCAGTCGTGGGTTGACGCGCCGCAACGACTCCCAATCCAGGCCCATGCGCGCCAGGGACCGCGGCCGTTGATTTTCGACCACGACATCGCTGGTGAGCGCGAGCCGCCGGACGATCTCGACACCCCGCGGCTGTTTCAGGTCGACGGTGATGGAGCGCTTCCCGCCATTGACGGCGATGAAGGACGGTCCAACGTCCCAGCCCTCCGGTCGCGCGAAATCTCGAAAATCGTCGCCCGTGCCTGGACGCTCGACTTTGATGACCTCCGCTCCGAGGAGCTGCAGCTGGTAGGTGCAGAACGGCCCCGCCAGCGCGTGCGTCAGATCGAGGACTTTGATGCCCTGGAGCGCCAGCATCTCCAGTCAGTCTACTCCGATCACACGGAGAGCCAGACGCCCGCGGCCGCGAATCACGTCTACGACGGCGGTGACGAAGGCGCCCAGGACACCCTCGACGGACGGCCTCAGAGCGCAGGCATCCAGCCATTTGGCGTCGACATGAAGGCGCGCATATACTGGAGGTGGCGTGAGTCAATCAAGTGCTCGCTCGGTCAACGGCCAGGCTGACGGGCATGTCCCGCGCACGGACCTGATCCGCAACGCGGCGCTGCGCCATTTTGCCATGCACGGCTATGACGCGGCGTCCATGCGCCAGATCGCCGCCGACGCGGGCATCACCATCGCTACCCTGTATTTCCACTGCTCCACCAAGGAACAGCTGCTGTTTGACGTGCTCGAGTCGCACATGCGCGATCTCTCTGCTGGTCTGGACAGCGCACTGGCCGCGGCCGGTGACGATTGCCTCACACGGCTGGCCACCGCGATCCGCTTCCACATCCAGTACGTGACCCGCGACGAAGAAGGCGCCAGCATCAGTACCGCCGAGCTGCGCGGACTGACAGGCGAACTGCGCAAGCGGCACCAGGCCACGCGCGACGGCTACGAGCGCCGCTTTCGTGACCTCCTGAAGGACGGCGTCAGCGCCGGCGTGTTCGCGCCAGTCGACGTGCCGGTGATCGTCGCGGGCATCCTGGGCATCGGCCTCAGCGTGGGGCGCTGGTATCGGCCCGGCGGCCGGCTGACGCCGGATCAGATTGCCGACGAATACATCCGCTTCGTCCTGAAAGCCCTCGACGCCAGCCTACCCGCGCCACCGGTCCCGGACCGACGCAAGCGGCCCCCGGCCAGGGCGAGTCGTCGCCCGCGTTGAGACGTGCTGACGACTGAGCGTCCGACCGGCGCGGCCGCCCGACATCTAATGTCGACGTCTACATGGAGGACGTGATCGCGCCCGAGACAAAGGCGCTGTTGTTGCTCGCCCAGGCAGAATCGCTCGGTCAGCCGAGGCTTGTGCATGATCGTTGACAGTCCGCTTCCGCCACTGGCGATTCCCGATGGGGATTTCAGCAGCTTTGCGCTCCGACGTGCGCGCGAGTTGCCGGACAAGGTCGCGCTCATCGACCTGGACACTGGCGCACAGACAACGTACGCCGATCTGACGCGTATGGTGGATGCCTGCGCCGGTGGGCTGGTGGCGCGCGGCTTGCGGCCACGGGACATTGTCGCCATCTGCGCCTTCAACACGTCGGCCTACGCGCTGGTGGCGCACGCCGTGTGGCGGGCGGGCGGCACGCTGGTCACGGTCAATCCGCTGTTTACGGTCGGCGAAATGCAGCACGAGCTGGCTGACGCGGGCGCGCGCTATCTCGTCGCCGCATCCGAGGTGCTGGACCATGCGCAGGCCGCCGCTCGGCAGGTCGGGATTGAGGCGATGTTCACGCTTGGCCACAATGATGGTCCCGACGCGTTTGAGACGCTCGCCGACGCGCGCCAGTCGCCACCCACACTCTCCGTCAATCCGCACGAGGACCGCGCGCTGATTCTGTATTCGAGCGGCACCACCGGCCTGCCCAAGGGTGTGATGCTGACCCATCACAATTTGAAAGCCGCCGCGCTGCAGTTGCTTTCGGGCGATCTTGCGCGTCAGGAGGACGTGCTGGTGGCGGTTTCGCCGTTCTTCCACGTCGTCGGGCTGCACGGCATTCTCAACCTGGGGCTCGTCGCCGGCGCGACGACCGTGATCGTGCGGCGCTTCGACCTGGGCCGGTTCCTCGAGGCCGTGCAGAAGTATCGAATCTCGAGCGCGTTTCTCACACCGCCAGTCGTGAACGAGCTCGTCAAAAATCCGCTGGTGAGCGAGTATGACCTTGGCAGCCTGAGGAGCATCCTGTGCGCGGCAGCACCGCTGGGGCCGGAGGCCGAGACGGCGGCGGCCGAACGTCTGGGATGCACCGTGCGGCAGGGCTACGGCATGACCGAGGCGACCGGCCCCGTGTCGACCAACCTGGTCAAGCCTGACGGTTCCGTGCGACGCGGATCGGTCGGCCAGCTGGTGCCGGGCACCGAGGCCAAGATCGAGGATCTCGCCGACGCGCGCGAGCTGGGCGCGGGCGAGACCGGCGAGATCCTGGTGCGCGGACCGCAGGTGATGCGAGGTTACCTGAACAATCCCGAAGCGACGGCCGTGGCGCTCGAGGCAGGCGGCTGGCTGCACACGGGTGACGTTGGCTACGCCGACGCGGAGGGCTATCTGTGGATCGTCGACCGGGTCAAAGAGATCATCAAGTACAAGGCGTATCAGGTCGCCCCGGCGGAATTGGAGGCAGTGCTGGGAAGTCATCCGTCGGTCCAGGATGTGGCCGTCGTACCCAGTCCCGAGCCGGACTCCGGCGAGGTTCCGAAGGCCTTTGTGGTGCTCAAAGCGGGGAACGAGGCGAGCGGCGACGAGCTGATGAGCTATGTGGCCGAGCGTGTCGCGCCGTACAAGAAGGTGCGCATGGTGGAGTTCGTCGACGTGATCCCGAAGTCGCCGACGGGCAAGATCCTCCGGCGGGTGCTGGTCGAGCGCGAGCGGCAGTCAGCCGGAGGAGGCGCGCGGTCCGCTGGCTGAGGCAGCCGAGCGCTACGCCGCCATTGCGCGCGGCGAGCGCTCGGCCGCGATCAGCACCGGCGCGGGCGGTGCCGCCGTGGCTCGCCGCGCGAACCACATCGCCACCAGGCACAGCGCGCTGCCGATGAAAAACGGCGCACCAGGCAGCGTCACGGGCGCGCCAGCGCTGATGAATAGCGCGAACGACCCGTTGGCGATGAGCGGACCCACGATCGCCGCGGCGGTCATGACACTGGTCATCGCTCCCTGCAGCAGCCCCCTGTTCGTTGGCCGGCGCCGCGCGCGACATCAGACCCTGGACCGACGGGTTCAGCAGACCCAGCCCGAGGCAGTACACGGCGGTGACCGCGTACATCATCCAGCCCTCGCTGGCCAGTCCGAACAGCAGCAGAGCGACCACAGCTACGCCGAGCGAGACCAGCAGCGTTTTTCTTTCGCCGAACCGACCCACCATTGGCCCAACCAGCGCACCCTGGGAGAAGGCGGACAGCAGACCCACGATCGCGAGCGACAGTCCGACGGCCGCTACTGTCCAGCCAAAGCGATAGGTGGTATACGGCACCCACACGGTCTGGAGACCCTGTTGGGCAAGCTGCGCCGCGGCGAAGATGGGCAGAACCGCGGCGACGCTCGGATAACTCCACACGGCGCGGAGTGCGCCAACCGGATTCATCTGGCGGATGCGCAGCGCGCGGCGGTTCTCGGGTCGCAGCGATTCGGGCATGACCAGCAGGCCGAACAGGAAATTCAAGAACGTCAGGCCCGCGCACACCATGAACGGCAAGTGGAGATTGGTCTCGCCGAGCAGTCCACCGAGAGCCGGACCGGCCACGAAACCGAGGCCGAACGCGACGCCCATCAAACCGAAGTTGGCGGCGCGTTTCTCGGGTGGGCTCACGTCGGCGATATACGCGCCGGCCGGGGTGAACGTCGCGCCGAACGCGCCGGCGATGATGCGGCCGAGCACCAGCCACCAGATCGTTGGGGCGAAGCTGAGCAGCAGGTAGTCGCAGCCCAGGCCGATGAGGGCCAGCAGAATGACCGGCCGGCGTCCGAAGTGGTCCGACAGTCCGCCGAGGATTGGCGCACAGAAGAACTGCATGATGGCGTACAGCGAGACGAGCAGTCCGTAGACAAACGAGGCCTCAACGACGGCGCCGCCGAGCAGACTCTGGACGAGCCTGGGCAGGATCGGGATGACCAGACCGATGCCCAGCACATCGATGAACAGGGTGATGAGCACGAAGACGACGCTGGCGCGTTGTTGACGCATGCTTACCTCCGACTGATTGAGAACACGGCCAGTCTAAAGTGAGAAGAGGCCAGTTTTCGGCCGCAATTCGCTCTGATTTCAGACGAGGCGGTCCTGGTAACAAACGCTCCTGATTGGGCAGTTCGGGCCGGCGAAGTTGGACGCTCGGGGCGAGTTGGCACGGTGCCGCGCGCACGTCGTTGATCTCCAGGTCAGAGCTGGCATGCGCCCTGCGCTATGCTTAGTCCGGCGCACCCATGGAGTGGTGGGACACCGTTCGCCTGTCGATCAGCGCCGCCATTGCGCAGCACGGGCTCCTCGCCGGTTTCGTCGTGATCCTGATCGAGGAGATGGGCGTCCCGGTGCCCGTGCCGGGCGACTTTCTGATGATCGGGCTCGGCGTCCACGCGCGGGAGGGGCACGTGGCGCTCTGGCAGGCGTTGCTGGTCATGGAAGTGGCAACGCTCACGGGCGCCTCCATCCTGTACTTCGTTTCGCTGCGGGCAGGTCGCGATCTGGTGTATCGCTATGGGCGCTACATCCACCTGACGCCCGCGCGCCTGGACAAAGCCGAGCTCTGGCTCAGACAGCGCGGCCCACTCGCGATCGTGGTGGGCCGCGTCACGCCCGGGCTGCGCATGGCCACGGTCATCGCCTCAGGCATTTTCGGCGTGCCGTACCACCAGTTCTTGCCGGCTCTGGCCGTGGGCGGATTTGCGTACATCGTCCTGTACACCCTCCTGGGCTACTTCGTTGGGCCGCCGGTACTGCGCATCGTCGAGGGCATTCACCTGCCGCTTGGCCTGGTCGGATCGGTCCTTCCGCTGGCGCTGCTCGTCTTCTGGGTGGTGCGCGCCCGACGCGCGCTGCATCTGCGACAAGCGACCCACGCCGAGAGCCCCGATCCGCGGCACCGCTGGCGAGATGGCGCCATCGCCGGCTTTCTCGCCACGCTGATCTCGACGCTCACGATGAACGTCCTCATCAACCTGATCGGGGATGTCACGCTGCTGGAGCCGGGCGGCCTGGTTCAGCGCATGCAGGCCCGACTGGCGGCACTGGTCCTGGTGCGGGTCATCGGCCCCTTCCTGCTGCTGATGGCCGTCCCAGCGTTCGTGCTGGTGGGCATGGCCTGGGGCGCGGTGTACGCGGAGTGGATCGAGCCTCACATGCAACTGCCGGACTGGCTGAAGGGGCTCGCCTTCGCGCTGCTGCCGCTGGCCGTCGCGCTGGTCTTCGTGCTGCCGGTCCTGGACGACGCGGCGCCGGACCTGGGTCGCCTTGGACCGCTCGCGGCCGCGAGCGAGGCGCTGCGGCATGCCTGCTACGGCGTGGCGCTCGGGGTGATCTATCCCCTGCGACTGGCTCGCTTCTCACGAACGCGGGCTCCCGCGGACGAGGTGGCTCCCGCGCGCGGACCGCTCGGCGCGCAGGCGCCGGGTCACTGACGCTCGCCGCTCGCGCCGCACGCGGCAGCGCGCTGGCGTCACAGGCTTTCGGACGCTGCGCGGTCGTCGGCGAGTAGGGTTGTCATTAAATTAGCCGTGGTGAGTGCACCGTCACTCTTGCGCCAGGGCGTCGCGCTCGTGCGGGACCCCGAAGGTGAGCCGCACCTGAGCAACATCCCCCAGGACGTCGACAGTTTCGTCGGTCGCGAGGGGGAGCTGGCCCGCCTGCACGCCCTGCAAGCCGAGACGCGACTGTTAACACTCGTGGGCCCGGGCGGGGTGGGCAAGACCCGCCTGGCGCTTCGGCTCGCCGCCTACGCGCCGACGGTCTTTCCGGATGGCACGTGGCTGATAGACCTCAGCGCTCTGTCCGACCCGTCCCTGGTTCCACAGGCCGTGGGCGACGTGCTCGGCGTGCGGCGCCCTCCGGAGCAGTCCTGGCTGCAGGCGCTGGCACGCGTGCTCCGCTCCCTGCGGCTGCTGCTGGTCCTCGACAACTGCGAGCACCTGGTCGGGGCCTGCGCGGAGCTGGTGGACGGCCTGATGCGCAGGTGTCCACATCTCCACCTCCTGGCCACGAGCCTGCAGCCGCTGGGCACCGCGGGCGAGACGATCTGGCGCGTGCTGCCGCTTCGCGTGCCGGAGAGCGCGGGCTCCACGGAGGAGCTGGCCGTCACCGACGCCGTGCGCCTGTTCGTCGCCCGGGTGCGCGCGCACCTGCCGGACTTTGTGCTCGGCGAGCAGAACGCGATGGTCGTCGCCGAGATCTGTCGGCGGTTGGACGGCTTGCCACTTGCGCTCGAGCTTGCCGCGGCACGCGTCGAGAGCCTGGGACTGGCGGAGGTGGCCGCGCGCCTGAGCGATCGCTTCACGCTGGCGACCGGCGCCAGACGCACCGCGCCGGCGCGTCACAGGACGCTGCAGGCGGCGCTGGAGTGGAGCTGGCGCCTGCTCGCCGCCGAGGAGCAGGTGCTGCTGCGCCGCCTGGCGGTATTCGTCGGTGGCTGGACGCTGGAGGCTGCGGAGGCGGTCTGCAGCGGCGACGGCCTGGCCGCGAATGCTGTCGCGGACGTGCTCGGGCGGCTGGTGAGCAAGTCCCTGGTGATTGCCGAGCAGCGTGAACTGACCATCCGCTACCGGCTTCTGGAGACGGTGCGAGCCTTTGCCCATGCGCAGCTCGAGGCTGCCGGCGAAGGTGACCTGCTTCGGCGTCGCCACGTTGTCTACCTGTTGGACCTGGCGCGGCGGTCGCCGGCGGAGGTTCTCGATCCGGCGCACGTCGCGCTGCTCAAGCCCGAAGAAGACAACGTGCGGGCGGCCCTGGAGTGGGCGATCCGGGCCGATGAGGTCGAGTCTGGCTTGCGTCTGGCAACCGCCCTCCCGGCGCTGTGGATATTCACGGGGCACTACGCCGAGGGTGCGAACTGGCTCAACGGCCTGCTCGCTCTCCCGGAGGTCACCGCACGACCAGCCCTGCGGTCCCTGGGATTTGCCTGGAGTGGCCAGTTGCGGCTGATGATGGGCGACTACGATGAGGCGGAATCACTCGGCGAGGCCGCGCTCGAGCTATCGAACCAGGGCGGGGATGCGCGGGTGACCGCGCTGGCGATCGAGATGCTGGGCAACCTCGCGCTGCAGCGGGGCGACCTTGCTCGTGCCGCAACGTTGCACGCCGACGCGCGACAACGCATGCACCAGCTCAAAGATCCGAATGAGCTCGTCTGTCTCCTCCAGTGCGGACTGGAAGCAAACGAGCTGGGTGAAGTCGACCGTCTCCGCCAGGTGATCGCCGACATCCAGACAATCGCGCACGCCTGGAGCAATGCTGAGCTCCAGAACGCTGCTACGCACCTCGAGGCGCTCCTCGCCAGTGCAGAAGGCAGAGCCGAGGCGGCGCAGGCGTTGCTGGAGACGGAGCTCGCGTTCGAGCGGCCCATGGCCAACCAGCAGGCGATCGTCAGGACGCTGATCGATCTGGGCCACGTGCGCCTCGATCGAGGTCGTCTCGACGCCGCGATCGAGGCATTCACGGAAGCCATTCAGCTTGCCCAGGTTTCGGGTGAACGCATTCGGCTGATCCGCGCGCTCGAAGGTTTTGCGCGCTGCCTCGCTGCTGGCAACGCGGATGCCGCCGTGCGGCTGGCGGGCTTCGCCGCTGGCGTGCGTCAGACGATCGGGGCCGTCCCGTGGCCCAGCGAACAACGCCACCTTGACAGCTGGCTGGCCTCGGCCCGTCGCGTGTTGGGTGGGCCTGCCTACGAGCGCGCCTGGCAGGACGGCCAGGCTGCCACGGTTGAGCAGGCGATCGGTCTGACGGAGGCGCTCTCGAGCGCCACGCCCGCCGCCCGTGGGCGCCTCAGCCCGCGCGAGGAGGAGGTGGCGGCCCTGCTGGCGCGGGGGCTGACCAACAAGCAGATCGCCGCGCAACTGGTGGTAAGCCCGGCCACGGTCCGCTCGCACGTGGAGCACATCCTGAGCAAGCTGGAGTTGAGCTCGCGCGCTCAGATCGCCGTGTGGGCCAGCCAACAGGGCCTGCTGAGGTCCGAGCGCGATCGTGAATGACTGACGCTAGCCCGTGTCCGATGCCCGCGCGGCGAGCAGGCGGCTGACGATCTCAGCGCTCAGCGGCCGTCGGGCTTCGCGGTTGCTCCAGAACACGCGCGCGCTGCAGGCTTCGTCGAGAAGCAGCACGCCCGCGAGCCGCAGGTAGTGCGCGAGGAACGTCCGTGCGTTGCCGGCGCCACGCCGCGCAAAGAAGGCATTGTCCGCGGCATCGGCGTGTGCCTTGAGCAGCCTCGCCGCTTCGCCGAGCTCAGTTTCGCTCAGCCCCAGATGCTGACCAGCGATCACGAGCGCGTTGGCGGAATCGGCGGTCAGCTGGCGAGCCTTGGCCGCGACGACAGTGACGAGTTTCTGAACGTCGGCGCCGCGGCGGATTCGCGTCACCTCCAGGTTGAAGCGTTGATTGGCCCGATACGTGACGGTCAGGTCCGGCCCCGGCTGGTGGGCGCCGTACGCCTCGAAGACCACGGTGAAGCGCTCATCCTGGAGCAGGAGATGCGCCACGCGCAGCTCGGCGCGCACGTCCAGCTGACCCTCCGCGCGGTCGGCGTTCAGCAGCTTCTTGCGAATCTTGTCGCGGTTGGCGGCAGCAAACGTGGCGAATCGCGGCGAGGCCTCGATCCAGTGCCCGAGCTCCGACTGCAGGCCCGGGCCGCAGTTCACGGCCGCGTAGCGCACCAGTTCGTCAGTGCGCTTCGACCAGCGCGCGGGCGGCCGCGACGGGCGTCGATCGATCATGGCAATCACTCGCAGGTCGTTCCCCGACAGACTCCGCGATGAGTTTCTACACGAGAGCATCAATCGCCCGCCAATCGACAGACGGCCACGCCCTGATAAGAAAACCGCGTTGACAGCCCCCTGGGTCCCGTCTACGCTCGCAACAGGAGGTCCATGGCGAGCGTCGCCACTGGCGTTGCCCTTCCGCGGGCCGTGGCCGGGCCACGACGAGCGTTGCACTTCAAGGGGTACCTGCTCGTCTTGCCGGCCGTGGTGTACGTGCTCGCCCTGCTCGGGTTTCCCCTGGTGCTCGGCATCTGGTACAGCCTGACGGACACCACCGTCGCCCGCGACGGCCACTTCATCGGCCTCAAAAACTTTGTCGAGGCCGCGCGCGACCCGACCTTTCGCCTGGCGCTGCGCAACACGGTCATCATCGCCGCGGTCGCCACCGCGGCAAAGATCACCTTGAGCGTGGCACTCGCCTTCCTGATGCTTGGCGCCTTCCGCGGCCGCAGCGTGTTGCGCACGCTGTTCGTGCTGCCGTGGACGATCCCCGTCGCGCTCAGCACGATCGCCTGGAAGTGGATGTTCCACTCGCAGTTCAGCGTGATCAACTGGGTGCTACTCAAGGTCGGGGTGATCGATCAAGGCATCCAGTGGCTCGGCACGCCAATCCCGGCCATGTTCGCCGTCATCCTGGTCAGCACCTGGCGAGCCGTGCCGTTCGGCGCGATCGTCATCATGGCCGGCCTGACCGCCCTGCCCGCCGACGTGATCGACGCCGCGCGCGTCGACGGCGCGAGCTGGTGGCAGCGCTTTTCGCAGGTCATCGTGCCACTGATTGCGCCCATTCTGTTCATTGCGATCCTGTTCGATCTGATCTTCACCCTCACCGAGCTGACCGTGGTGTACCTGCTCACCGGCGGCGGCCCGGTCGATCAGACGCAGGTGCTGGCCAACTACGCGCTGCAAGTCGGCGTGCCGGGCAGCCAGCTCGGCCTCGGGGCGGCGATCGCGCTGTTCATGCTTCCGCTCCTGCTGTTCATGACGGTCATGGCGCTGCGCACGATCGCACGGCGGGAGGGCATGGCATGATCGCCGAATCGCTACCGCGCGACGCAGGGTCGCGCGCGGCGTGGCGCGTCCTGGGTCTGAGCCGCTGGCAACGCGGGACCACACTGCGCGTGATCACGCTGGCCGTCTACACGTTGCTGACGGTTTTCCCCTTTTACTGGATGATCATCACCACGTTCAAACAGAACAGCGACCTGTACAGCGAGACCAACAATCCGCTCTGGTTCAACGCGCCACCAACCCTCGACAACGTCACGTATTTGCTCGAGCAGACGCGCTTTCTGACGTGGATGTGGAACTCGCTCGTCATCGGTATTGGCGTGGTCATCATCACTTTGATCACGGCGGTGCCGGCGGGCTATGCGCTGGCGCGATTACGGCTGCCTGGCGCGGAAAAACTCGGAATCGCCATCTTTGCCACGTATCTGGTTCCACCAACTTTGTTGTTCATTCCGTTGACGCGCGTCGTGCATACGCTCGGACTCCAGAACACGATCTGGTCGCTCGTGCTCGTGCTACCCACGATCTCGATTCCGTTTTCGGTGTGGCTGTTGATGGGCTTCTTCAAAAACGTGTCGTTCGAAATTGAAGAGGCCGCACTCGTGGACGGCGCCACGCGCGCGCAGGCAGTCTTTCACGTTATCCTGCCGATCAGTCGCGCCGGACTGGCGGCCTCGGGCATGTTCGCCTTCGCCATCTCGCTGCAGGCGTTCCTGTACCCGCTGGTGTTCACGTCGAGCACCGCGGTCAAGCCCGTGACGCTGGGCGTCGTGACCGACCTGATCCGCGGCGACCTGTTCTACTGGGGCTCGCTGATGGCCGGCGCCCTGCTGGCAGGGCTGCCGGTTGCCATTCTGTTCAACTATTTCCTGGACGATTTTGTCGAGGGGATTACGGCCGGATCGTCGAAGTGATCAGGCGTACTTGTCGTAGATTGCCTGGACCTTCTGGGTTCCCCATTCGACTGCGCCGTTGACGTCGCCGTCGTTGACCGCGCGCCCGACCATCAGCGGGATGATCCAGTTGGACTCGACTTCGCCGGCAGCGGCGGTGATCGGGCCGGGGTATCCCGTCGCGTGGATGACCTGGTCGAAATCCTGCAAAACTGTCAGCTTTGGATCCTCGCCGAGAATGGGCATTGGCTTCTTGCGGAACTCGTTCAGGACCGGCTGGTTATAGCCGGTGCTGGCCTTGATGGCTTCCGGCAAAATCGCGTAGTAGTCGAGGAGCATGGCCTTGGCCGCCGGGACGCTCACGGCCCAGCTGGCGATCGCCCAGGAGTTGCCGCCCACCGACGTCATGCGGCCCTTCGGCCCCGCCGGCGTGTTGGAAACGAAGATCTTCTGCGCGAGATCGGGCGTATCGTGCTCGATGGTCCGCAAGGCGCTGATGGGATTCTGAATCCAGGATCCTCGACCCCCAGCCAGCAGCAGGTTGTTGCCCGTGTCGTCCCACGACAACACCTCGTTGGTCATCGCTTTGTTGTAGAGCTCGATCGCGTAGTTGAGCGCGTCACGCGTGGCCTGGGAGTCGAGCGCGACGGTCTTGCCGTCCTCGGCCACCACCGAGCCGCCGTGCGACCACAACACGCCCGTCCAGGTGTTGTTGGCGTCGTTGGACTTCTGGTTGATGGCGATGCCAATCGGATTGCCCTTCGTCTTGAGCAGCGTGCCGACTTGCAGCAGGTCGTCCCAGGTGTCGACGGGCTGCAGGCCGTTGGCGTCGAAGATGTCTTTGCGGTAGAGGGCTGGGAAATCGATGAAGTACTCGGGAATGGCGTGCCAGGCGCCCTGGTACAGACCGAGCGTCTCGCCGAACGGAATCCAGCCACCGTGCGCCTCGCCGATCTGTTTGGTCAGATCGCCCACGTCGACCATGTAGTCGTGATACAGAGCCGGCTCGCCGTTGCGGGTCAGCTTGTAGATGTCGTGGCCGCCCTTGGCAGCGACCTCGGCGGCATTTTTGGCCGCGAGGTCGGTTGACAGGATGTGGTCGACCTGGATCTCGACCTTGTTCCTGGCCCCCCAGTCGCTGGCCCACTGGTCGAACCAGGTGTCGTAGGCGGGCACGAAGTGCGACGACATGAGCAGCTTCAAGGTGCCCACGTTGGCGAAGCCGCCCGGCCCGGCCGTGGCCGCGGGCTCACTGGTCGCGGACGAGGGCGCGCCGCCGGGTGCGGCCGGACTGCAGGCCGCGAGGAGCGATCCGACGACGCCTGCGCTGATGGCGCCCTGCAGCAGGCGGCGCCTGGTGAGTATCGGCGGCAATGCCGACAACTGGTCGCGGCTGTCAAGTGGTGACATGGACCCCACCTCCACGCTACCGATCACTCCCACGCTAGGCCCGCGGCGGCGCGGGGTCAAGGGGTCAACGTGACAAGGCGCAGGGCGATGCCGTGGACGTTGGCCCGCGGTGCGCGGTGTAGCCTCCCAGCAGCAATACCCGCTCTTCAGGAGCGGACCACACTCATGCTCGAACCAGGCGACGCCGCACCGCTCCTTCCAACGAAGCTGATAGTCCCTCGTGTCCGA
>JAFAOS010000368.1 GCA_019247515.1 Chloroflexota bacterium
CTTGCGGACCAGCCAGAAGCACATTTATGCGTGCGGAGATGTGATCGGCAGCTTCCAGTTCACGCATTACGCAGCCTGGCAGGCCTCCAATGCCGTGCGCACGATGCTGTTTCCAGGCTCGAGTGAGGGCATCCGCTCACACATTCCGTGGACCGTGTTTACCGATCCCGAGGTTGCGCAGTGCGGTTTAACGGAAGCCGAGGCTCGCCAACACTCCGGTAGTGGATCCGAAGTCCGGGTCGCCCGCTGGGGGCTCGACCGAGTTGACCGAGCCGCCACAGACCAGGACCTCGGCGGGTTCATCAAGTGCGTTCACCGACCTGACGGTGAGGTCCTGGGCGCACAGGTTGTGGCGGCGCGCGCTGGAGAGATCATCCAGGAATTCGCGCTCGCGATCGATCGTCGCATCAAGCTTGGCGAGCTGGCATCGAGCATTCACGTGTATCCCACGTACGCCACCGGCGTCCAGCAGATCGCGGTAGAGGCGCGATTGCAGGCGGTGGCTGCCAGCAGCACGTTGAAGTGGGCCAGAAAGCTCAGCAATCTTGGCCGATCCTGAGGCCGTTCCCACGCTTACCGTCGACCAGATGCGCGAGGTCGACCGGTTGATGCTGGAGGAATTCCAGATCGGCCTGCTGCAGATGATGGAAAACGCCGGCCGAGCGTTAGCGCTCGAGGCGCGTCGCCTGTTGGGTGGCGACGTTCGCGGCTCACGCGTGATTGTCCCGGCCGGGCGTGGGGGGAACGGAGGCGGCGGTCTCACGGCCGCGCGCAGGCTGTCGATCTGGGGGGCAGATGTGTCCGTCGTTCTGGGCGCGAGTCGCTCCGAATTTGAGGGGGTGCCACGTCACCAGTTGGACATCGTGGAGCGGTTGCCGGTCCTGGTACGAGAGGCTCCCTTTGATGAGATGGAGGACGCGCTGCGCTCAGCCGATCTGATACTCGATGCACTTATCGGTTACAGTCTGCGCGGCGCGCCTCGCGAGCCCATCGCGTCGGTGATTCGCGCCGCGAACGCCTCCAGAACGCCGTTACTTGCATTGGATATCCCGTCCGGCCTGAACGGCGACACGGGCGAGGTCTGCGATCCCACCATCCGGGCGGTGGCAACGCTCACCCTGGCCCTGCCCAAAGCCGGCCTCACGCGGCGGGCTGCGGCCGCATGGGTCGGTGACCTCTACCTGGCCGATATCTCGGTGCCCGATGCCGTTTATGCTCGTCTCGGTGTCAGTGTCGGACCGATGTTCTCGCGCAGCGAGATTATTGCCGTGCGTCCCGGCTGGCGATGAGGAGTGTGTATCCGAGTTCGCCGGCTCTGACCCCGTCCGCCGCACGACGCGCCACCGTTTTCGCCTGCTGAAGATCCACGCCGCTCGGGAGCTCTGCATGCTCGATGCGCGTCACGATTTGCGCCACGAGCAGTCGACGCTGCACCAGGCTGACCATTTCAGCGAGCGCGTCGTGGTGGTCCTCCACATGCGTCACGTGCAGTCCCGCGGCCTGCAGGGCCCGGATATAGTCCGCCACCGGCTGTGCGTCGGCGAGACACGCGATCCAGCCGGCGTTCCCGTCGAATTCCACGGATGGCTCACCGTCGCGCGTTAGATCGCTGAGGCCGAATCGACCATCTGGAACGAGCACGCGTGCGATTTCCCGTGCGGCACCGGGTTTGTTCGGAAATGTGCAGAAGGCACATTCGCAGATCACCGCGTTAAACGCCTGGTCAGGAAGTGCGGCTAACTGTTCAGCATCAGCCTGCTGGAATTCGACCCGATCGGCTACCGCTTCGCGTTCGGCCGCGACCTCGGCCTGCGCCACATTCTCGGCGCTGTAATCCACTCCCACCACATGGCAGCCGAAGACCTGCGCCAGATGCACGGCGGATGCCCCCGGCCCGGTGGCCAGATCGAGCACGCGGCTGTGTGCGTCGAGTCCAAGCAGGACGCCCAGACGTTCGGTCAGCGCCAACCCGCCTGGATGCAAGGAGTTGCCAACCAGCAGGTGCACCCAGTCGCTCGCGTAGAACTCGGCGCAACACGTCTTGATTGCTTCAGTGGTCATATCTCACCGTGAGAATTGAAACTCCAGCGGCTTGCGATGCTTTACAGCAAGTTGCGCGCGCGCCTGCTCGCGATATCCGACACTGTTGTACGCGCAAAACGGGATCTGCTTGCCGCCCGGCAGGAGAATCTCTTTGCAGCATTTCATCACATTTTTCTGGTTGAACGTCCATGGGTCCATAAAATCCTGCAGCATCACCATGAACATCCGCTCGGCTATGCCGCGAATGTCGAGTCCTTCGGGGAGTTGACAGGCCGCGCACGAGGTGAGCAGGTCAGTCGTCGCCTTTGCTGAGCCTGGCACGACGGACGACGACCATAGTCCTTCGAGGGCGCGCAGCACGTCGTCGCCGAAGCCAGGCAGGATCTTGTTGCTGATGTAGTCCAGATAGTCCTCAACATCCAGCAGCCGGGTGATGGGCAGTACGGTCTCACCATCGACGTAGGCATACGTGACAGAGTTGCACGTCGGAAAGCAGCACGGCACCGGGACGAAATCGCTCACCTGAAATATCCCTTCCGTCTGTGCTTCGAGGCGTCGCAAGATGTCGGGGATCGTCATGCGTTGCAGCGGGTCGTGCTGCATGTGACGGCCGGCGTGAAAGGCCGGTTGAAAATTGACGCCGAGCACCGCCGGGTGCCGCATGCCGAGTCGAACAATGTCGCCGATCTCGTGTTCGTTGACGCCTCGTTCGATCGCCGGCACGAGCACAACTTTGCAGCCAATTTCGGCCAGGCGATCCAGGGCGCGCAGCTTTTCATCCAGAATGTCTGGCTCACCCCGGATAATGCGATACGTCTCGCTGGAGAACCCGTCGAACTGAAGATAGATCGCTGGTTGAAGGTCGGCGAGCTCGTCCCGGAACGAGTCGTCGTTGGCGATGCGCTTCCCGTTGGTATTCAGCATGACGTGGCGGATGTTTCGCGCTTTCGCGGCACGCAGCATCGGTACGATCTGCGGATGGATGGTGGGCTCGCCACCCGAAAACTGGACCACCTCAGGATAGCCCTCGGTGCGGACGAAACCGTCGAGGATGTCCTCGACCTCTTCCAGGGTCAGGCTGAACCCGGAGCCGGCGTTGGCGAAGCACAGCGGGCACTGCATGTTGCAGGCGCTGTTGACCTCGATGATGCCCAGGCAGGTGTGTTGCTGGTGGTCGGGGCACAACCCGCAGTCATGCGGGCAGCCGTGCTCGATGCGGCTGTTATAGGCGAGCGGGATCGTGCCAGGCTTGTTGAACCTGGCCTGTGCCGTGTAGGCCTGGGCATCCGCGTAGACGAGGGCCTCAAACTGTCCATGCCGCGGGCAACGTTTGCGCATGAAGACCTTGCCATCGCGCAGGATGATGTGTGCGTCGATCACCTGTCGGCACTCGGGGCAGATGCTGCGCGTCAGTTCGTGGAAGACGTAGTCGGCGTCGTGCTTCGTCGCGCGGCCGGCAGCTGGTGCATCGGACGGCTGCATGATTGGGCCCACCCCTGAGCATGCCACACTCTGCCGAGCGTGACGCGAACCAACGTCAGCGGACGGCACGGGCCGAGGGCGCGAGATCCTGAAGCGAGACTCTCGCCGAACAGCGTTATGAGAATGTCCAGCGCGTGGGCGAACCTGTGAAGTTGTCGGCGCGCACCCCGAAGGCCCAGGTCGGCTTCATGCGGAAACAGCTGTTGAGCGCCGGGTCGACCATGTCAAAGCCGTAACTGGTCCCATACTTTGCATTCTCAGCTTCCAGGAAGGCTTCGAGCTCTTCCCGCCGTGTGATCAACTCGGCAACGCCTTCGACCACGCCCGCGTTCCGTGGCTCTTCGGTCGTCACCGCGCACCGCGGGTCATGCCTCAGGTTGCGTGCTTTGCGCGAGCCGTTGCTGCTGCTGAACAGCAGGCGATCCGCGTGCCAGATTGCCCAGACAGGCATCACATGCGGACGTCCATCAGGCCAGCGTGTCGCTAGCCAGAAGCTATGCGAGCGGTTCAGCTGCTCTTCGGCCCACGACCACGGCAACAAGCCACCACCCTCGTACGGACCCAGGATGCCGTAGCCGGGCATCTCCGGGCGACTCGCGCGCGGGTTCTCAGCCACACGGCCACACGCGCTAGCTCGCGAGTGAGGACCGACTCGGTGCGCCAGCCGCGGAAGGATGAGCCGTTGTACTCAGCCCCTGCCCCCTCCGCCGGCCGGTGGTTCTGAGGGAAGCCAGTCCGCTACTGCGCACGAGCCGATCGCCATCGCATATCAGCCTACGCCTCGGCCGGGCGAACCGGAAGAGGCAATGTCAAGCTGCTGATGGCCTGGAACTGCACACATGCTGGATTCGTGGCCTGCGCCTGTCGCATTCGATGCAGACCTGAGCGCGTTCGGCAGTCGTGGATTCAGTACGGTGGGGCCCAGATGTGGAGTTCCATCCCGTGCCCGCGCTGCGGCAGCCGCAGAACCGCGCGCGTGCGAGGCCAGTGGGAATGGATCTGGCTCCTCGCCGCGGCCGCCTCGTTTTTTTTGCGATGGCTGCTCACGTTCGCTCGCTACGGTGAGTACCGTGGCGAGCCAGGCGTGTATCGCTGCGCCAACTGCGGCCGGGCCTTCACGTTCTTCGTCTGAGGAACAGCCGCCGGCTCAGCCAGGGTGCGTGGTGTCCAGGCCGGAGCTGAGGCCGCGCTCGGAAGTGGCCGCCAGAAGCTGGTGCTGCAGGTCGCCGATCCAGCCGACGCCGAAGCGGCGCAGCACCAGGTCGGTGGTCACCAGCGGGATGCCTCGGCCGGGCGCCGCGGCACGCGGCTCTTCGCGGATCAGCCGATGGTGCAGCAGCACCTGGACCTGACGGTCGCTGTCGGCCATGCGGCGGGCGGTGATCTCGGCGACGCGTGATCGGCTGGTCGAGGATGATGATCGCCAGCACCAGCCAGACGGTCTCGGGCAGGTCGAGCGGCTCCAATCGCTTGTCCCGCTGCAGGTGGGCAAACAAGCGTTCGACGAGGTGGCTCGCCGTCGGCGCGGCGACGAGCTGGAGCCCATCGTTGTCGAGCATGACCTGCTGGCCGCGCGGCGGTTCGCTCAGCAGCAGGTCCACCGCTGTTGCAGGCGGGCCGGCGTCCAGCCGCTGGCTTCGAGCACGTCATCCCGCCGTACAGCCTCGCCAACTGCGAACAGCATGGCGGCCAGCAGGTCGGCATCGCTAGAGGGTGCGCCAGCCGGGCCACGCAACGCGCGTTTCGGGGCGATGCGGCTGCTCTCGACACCAGCGCTGCTGGGCGTGGCCGAGTTGGCCGCGGCGCTGGGCGTCAGCAAGCAGCGCGTCACCCAGTTGATGCAGGCGGGCAGCTTGCCAACGCCAACCGCTCGGTTGCGGGCCGGGCCGATCTGGCGGCGGCGGGCCGTCGCGGCGTTCGTGCGGGGCTGGGATCGGCGCGCCGGGCGGCGACCACAAGCACGGATGGCATCCCCGGCACTCGGTGATTAGAGCGAGCGGCTAGGAGGTCGATAACCTATTCGCTGCCTGATCGCCCCCGGTTTGTCATGCCCTCCTCGCGGCAGCATTGGTACAACGGCTGATGGGCGAAGGGCGGGGTCAGGGCAAGGAACGGGACGTACTGCTGGTGGGCAGCGTGGGGTTGGGCAATGCCGAAGACGTGTTTCGCAGCGTCGGCGGCATTCTGGGTGGTCTGGTGCGACGCGTTCCCGACGGCGAAACGGGATGGGCGCGCAGCGTGTGGATTCAGTGCCAGCGGCCGTTTTTTCTAGGAAATCCGGCACTGGAGATGGTCGAGCCGGATCCAGAGAGGCCGGGGTCGTTTGCGCCCGCGCGGGTACCGTCGGCTGGGATTTATTTATGGACATACCATGGCCGAAACGTATCGCGGTCGGGCGCGGCTGCGCGCTGGCGCGCGTGCGAGCGATGTGCAGTTCCATAATGTGGGCTATGCGGACTGGGCGCTCGAGTCCTACGCGCTCTTCGCACGTCTGAAAAGCGAAGGGGTGCTGCCGACCAACGTGCGGTTCCAGGTCTGCATTCCCGATCCCGCGATCATCGTCAACCTGCACGTCCTGCCACAGGCCAAAGACGATGTCGGACCCATCTACACGGAGGGGTTGTTCGCGGAAATCGAGCGAATGGCTTCAACGATCCCAGCATCGGAGTTCGCGATCCAGTGGGACTGCACCCAGCCCGTCGAATACGAGACCGCCGACGCCGCACGGCGACAATCAATCATCCAGGAGATCGCGCGGCTCGCAGACTACGTGCCGAGTGGAGTCCAGTTGGGCTACCACCTGTGTTATGGCGATTTCGAGCACAAGCACGGACTGCAACCGCCCAGTCTGGCGGTGTGCGTCGAGATTGCCAACGGCATCACCGCGACCGCGTCCCGGCCGTTGGACTGGGTGCACATGCCGGTGCCGGGCGACCGCGACGACATGCCTACGTAGCGCCGCTGGCTGATCTTCGTCTGTCGGGTGACACACGCCTCTATCTGGGTCTGGTGCACTACAGCGACGGCGTGGCCGGAACGCGGCGACGGATCGCCACCGCGGCGTCAGTCTACCCGGACTTCGGCATTGCCACGGAATGCGGTATGGGCCGCCGAGTGGGCCAGGACATTCACGAGCTGCTGCGCATCCACGCCGAAGCCGCCGGAGAACTATCGGAAGTCTGATCGTAAGTATCGGTACAATCGATTTCTCAACTAGCACAGTGGCTCGGTACCCTGGTCAAAACTTCGTGGAGGCGTGCTTTGAAGCTTCCGGGCACCTATACGATTCGGCGTGGCCTGACCATTGCGCTCGGCATACTTCTCGTGGCCGCGTGCGCTGCTCCATCTCCGTCGGCAGCACCCACGAGCGCTGCCCAGACAGCACCGCCGCCCACAACGGCAGCGGCGCAACCAGCCGCGGCCCAGCCCACACAGGCAAGCGCAGCCGCGCAGTCAGGGCAGCAGGTCACTATCAGTCTGTCGTTCATCGCCACCGGCAGTGAGCAGCTGGCCCCGCTGATCGACGCCTTCCAGAAAGCCAATCCGAACATCAAGGTCAACGTGCAGTACCTGCCGCAAGCGACGCTCGGCCAAGCGACGGTCACCGCCCTGCAGGCGGGCAATGCGGCCGACGTGCTGTACACCAACGGCGGCACGGGCCAACTTATCTCGGTGTTTGCGCTGGGCAAGGCTGGCTATTTGACCGATCTGTCACAGCGCGCCTGGGCCAAGGACGTCCCGCCGGCGGCCCACGACATGTACTACGACGGCACGAAACTCTATGGTGTGCCGATGGGCCTGAGCCTTGTCGGCGTCGTCTACAACACCGACCTGTTCCAGCAGCTTGGACTGCAGATTCCTTCGACGTTTCCCGCTCTGGTGGACCTGTGTGGAAAGGTGAAGGCGGCCGGCAAGACGCCGATGGCGCTCGCCGGGCAGGCGCCAGGTCTGTACGCTCAAGCTCCTGCCGCGAACACGGTGTATGCCGCCAATCCCAACTGGAACGACGATCGCGCGGCTGGCAAGGTCACCTTCGCCAACACGCCGGGCTGGCAAATGGCCTTGCAAGAGTTTCAGGACCTCAACAAAGCCGGCTGTTTCCAGGACGGCGCGTCCGCCGACACGGTCGTCAAGGCGTTCCAGATGCTCGGCAACGGTGATGCGCCGATGTTTCTTGCCCCATCGGCGGCGATTGGCGGCATTCTCGGCGTCAACCAGAACTTCAAAGCGGCCATGTTCCCGGTGCCCGGTCCAACTGCTGACAGTACCCGCGCAGTGACCGAGTACAACGATTCCTTCAGCGTCAACGCCAAGTCGCCCAATCAGGATGCGGCGCTGAAACTGGTGGACTTCCTCGCCCAACCGGACCAGCAGACAGCCTACGCCAAAATCCAGGGCGAGATTTCCGTTCCGGACTCCGTCACAGGCACGGTTCCGGACCTGTACAGCTCGTTCGGTCCGCTACTCCAGCAGAAGAAAACCGTAACCTTGCCATCGCTGATCTGGCCCAACCCGGCGGTGGGGACGGCGCTTACACCGGACATGCAAGGCCTGCTGACCGGGCAAAAGGCCATCCCTGACGTACTGACTGACCTCGATAACGCCTGGAACAGCTGATTGTGGCGATCGAGCCTGGCCTCCAGCGAAGCGGCGGCAAGCCTGCCGTGGCACTCGCCGAAGGCTCGGCGGAGGTCCGACGCGGTCGGATGACCGCCGATCGAGCGGCGCGATCGTATCGTCCCAACGCACCGCTGACGTGGCTGATTCCGGGCGCGGGGTTCCTTGTGGCCACGCACTACATCGCGGTGGTCGCGGGCGCCTGGTACGCGTTTACCGACTGGAACGGCCTGTCAACGCCGAACTTCATCGGGTTGCGCAACTTCGATCAGATCTTCAGGGATTCGACGGCGCGTATCGCGTTCGTCAACACCATCGTCCTCGCACTTACCTTTGTGGTCGCCGCAAATCTGATCGGAGTGGTGCTGGCACTGGGACTTCACCGCGCCGTCAAAACGCGCAACGTTCTGCGGTCCGCGTTCTTTGCGCCAATTGCGTTGAGTCCACTGGCGGTTTCGTATGTCTGGCAGTTCATCTTCTCGTTTGACGGAGCGCTGAATTACCTGCTTCAAGCGGTAGGCCTGGGCGCGCTGCGTCGCCCATGGGTTGCGGACCCGGCAGCGGCGCTGTGGACCGTATTCGTCGTACTCGTTTGGCAGTTCTCCGGTCTGATGATGATGTTCTATCTCGCCGGTCTGAATAGCATTCCGGAGGAAGTTGACGAGGCCGCCGCCGTCGACGGGGCGGGCACACTCGCGCGGGTGTGGCACGTGACGCTCCCGTTGCTGGCACCATCTCTGACGATCGCCATGACGTTCAGCGCGATTACCGGCTTGCGTGTTTTCGACCAGGTGATTGCACTGACGAATGGTGGACCTGCGGGTGTCACCGAAACGCTGGCCACTCAGGTGTACAAGCAAACGTGGACCCTGGGTCGCTTCGGGTACGGGGCGGCGTTCGCGTTGCTCCTGTCGTTGTTTGTCGCGATTGTCGCTATCAGCCAGCTGATCGTTCTTCGCCGACGCGAACAGAACATGGCGTGATGGGATACCTCAATCGATATAGCCACGCCACGCTCGTCCGCGAGCTGTGCCTGGTGGTGGCCGCGGTGATCTGGTGGGTGCCCTTCTACGTCTTGTTGACGGTGATGCTGAAACCGGGGTCGGAAGCCACGAAAGCGCCGTTTACGCCGCCCACCGAACTGGAGCTCTCGAATTTCTCGAAGGCGTGGCAAGGCAGTGGTGGCGTCGGGCTTGGGGCCGCGGTGCTCAACAGCGCGATCATTACGGCTGGCAGCGTGCTGGCTTTGATCGCGGTGGGCTCGATTTCCGCATACGTGATCGCCAGACAGGGGCCTCGACTCGGGACCGTACTGTACCTAGCGTTCGTCGTCGGAATACTGCTACCCGCGCAGCTCGGGATCGTTCCGATTTACGTTGCGCTCCGCCAGGTGGGACTGCTCGGAACGCACGCGGGAGCGATCCTGTTGTATACGGGCTTGCTGCTGCCGCTTACGGTGTTTCTGTACACGGGGTTCATTCGCGCAGTCCCGCGAGATTACGAGGAGGCAGCCTTCATCGATGGTGCCAGTCGGTGGCAGGCCTTCACCCGCATTCTGTTCCCACTTCTCAGCACCGTCACCGGCACCGTTGCAGTATTGACGGCGCTCATTGTCTGGAATGATTTCTTCACGCAGCTCGTATTCTTTGGCGGCGGAGGCAATAACAGTACGCTGCCGGTCGCGATTTACTCGTTCGTCGGTGAGTACGAGTCGCAGTGGAACGTGGTGTTCGCCGCGGTCGCAATAGCACTGGTGCCCGTGCTCGTGCTGTACTTCGTCGCGCAGCGCAACCTGGTGCGAGGCTTCACCGGAGGGATCAAGTAAGTTCGCTCATGCACTTTTCCGTATTTCTTACCGCTCGGTCTTTGGATCCGGACCAGGACGGAGCCATCATTCAGGCGATGACCGACTTCGCCCTGCAGGCGGAGGAGCTTGGTTTCGACGCTGTGTTCTGTCCCGACCACCATTTCACCGGCTACGGTCCGATGGGCTGCGATCCTTTCCTGTATCACGGCTATCTTGCTGGACAGTTGAAGCGAATGCGGTTCGGGTTCTCGGTCGTGACGGGCTCGCTGCATCATCCGGTCCGATTCGTCGAGCGCATGAACCTGCTGGACCAGCTAACTCGAGGGCGATTGCTGGTCGGCATTGGCAGTGGCACCACGCCCGAGGAGACTATCGGCTTCGGCGTGAGGTTCCAGGACTCGCGCCCGGTGCTGGACGAAAATCTCGAGATTGCCATGCGCCTGTGGACGAAGGACATGCAGGATGAGCCGTTTGAGTTCGACACCGGCCACTATCGCGGCGCGGTGGTGCAGCGGATCGTGCCGCATTCATTCCGGCGACCGTATCCGTTGATGATGGGCGTCGCGCTGCGCGACGCGAGCATCGAGCGCGCGGTGAAGTACGGTTGGTCGGCGTTCATTCCGGACTTCGTGCCGCCGTTTCCGGAGGACAATTCGCCCTCGCCGAAATTTGTCGAGTCGCTAAATGCGTATCGCGACGCGTTGAACGGATCGGATCACTCGCAGGCGCTGAAAGAGGAATTGCTGGACTGGACGACGCATACGTATCAATGCGTGCACGTCGCCGAGACTGATGCGCAGGCGCGCCGCGAACTGGAGTTCATCGTCGATCAGTACCAGCAAGCGATCGATCGCGAGCGGCCGTACAACAAACGCGCCGAACAGATCAGCGGCGTGGACCTGCCAGCGGCGCCCGACGCCCGCAGCGAAAACTGGATCAAGGCCTGGTGCCTGTATGGCAGCCCGGAGACAGTCACGTCGGAATTGCGGCGTTATGCCGATACCGGGGTGGGCAACGTACTGCTCAGCTTCACCAATGGGCCGTTCGGCGAGGAGCGTTGGCGACTGAGCCAGCAGTCCATTCGCCTCTTCGCCGACGAGGTCATGCCACACTTCACGTCGAAGGCAGTAGTGGGCACGGCTGCCGTCTGAGTCCGGCAAATGCGGATGGTACAGTCGCCGGCGATCATGACTGCAATAGCTGGCGACGAGAGGAGGGCCTTGAGTCTGGGCAGGGTCGATCTCAATCTTCTGGTCGCCCTGGAAGCATTGCTCGACGAAGCGAATGTCACGCGCGCCGCCGAACGCGTACACCTGAGTCAGCCGGCGATGAGCGATGCCCTGCAGCGTCTGCGTCGATTGTTCGGTGATGAGCTGCTGGTTCGGGTTGGTCGTCAATATCAGTTGACGGCGTTCGCGATCGAGCTGCAGGAGCCGCTGCACGAACTGGTCCAGATGGCGGGCGACATCATCCAGCGCCGCGAACTGTTCGAGCCAGCGAATGACTCACGCAGCTTCAACGTGGTTGCCTCCGAGTACTCCGCGTACATTCTCATCCAGCCGGTCCTCCAGCGGCTGGCGCACGCCGCGCCTGGCTTGTCGCTGCGCTTGCAGCGCTCCACTCCAGGAGAGCACGAGAAGATGGCGAGTGACCTCATCGTTGGCTTGTGGCCAGGCACCGGCGCGGCCGAGTTCGGGCTGCAAAGTGAGATCCTGTTCCATGACCGCTGGGTGTGCATCGTATGGAGTGGCAATGAGCACATCGGTGACACGTTGAGCTTGCAGCAATACATGCGGCAACCACACGCGCTGTATCAGGCGAGTGCGCGCGGCGGCCTTGGCATGGCCGACCGGACCATTCGCGACATGAATCTTCCGAGACGTGTGCAGGTATCGGTCGACAGCTTCGTCTTGCTGCCGTTGTTGCTGCAAGGCACGCCACAGGTTGCGCTCATTCAGGAGCGGCTTGGTCGCAAACTCGCGGCAGTGGCCGACGTGCGTGTGGTCGAGCCGCTGTTCGACACGCCGCCGCTCGCGGAAGCCATGTACTGGCATAGCCGCAATACGTCTGACCCGGCGCATCGGTGGCTGCGCACCATGCTGCGCGAGGTGGCAGCGGAGCTTAATCCGTAAATGCTATCGGAATGCTGATGCAAGGCATCCATGCAAGCGATTTTACGATTCGTCACGTCGCCCTTACACTCGGATTAGCTTACTGACGGAGTAACGTATGCATCTTGGCTTGTATTTGGCGCCACAGACCGGCGGTGAACAGGAGGACGTCGATAACATTGACGCGGTCGTGGAGCAGGCCGTACAGGCCGATGAGGCCGGATTTTCGACCATCTACCTGACCGAGCACCACCTGGACGACTACAACACGTATTGCGATCCGCACCTGCTCGCCGCGTATTTCGTGGGCAGGCTCAAAAGCGCGTGGCTCGCGACGAGCGTCTCGCTGGTGACATTGCACCATCCGCTTCAAACCGTTGAAACGTTCAACCTGCTGGATGTGCTCACGAGGGGCAAAATCATCTTCGGATTGGCTGGCGGTGGCGGAGCCGAAATGTACGAGGGACTCGGACGTGACGCTGGTTTGCGTCGCAACGCGTTGGACCAGACTATCGACGCGATGCTGCGCATCTGGGCGTACCAACCGGGTGATCCTCCGCTCGACATCGAGACGGTCTACGATCGAGCTCGCATTACTGGTCGCGTTAATCCGCCCCCATACCGCAAGCCGCACCCGATGCTCGCGCGGGCGACGAACTCCGAGGCAACCATTCAGGAATTTGGGCGTCGCGGCTGGCCCGTGATGGTGGGTCGTCTGCCCCCGGATCGTATGGGGCGTTTGATGCGGGTCTACCGCGAAGCGCTGGAATCGGCGCATCATTCGCCTGAAACTATCCACTGGTGTTTGCAGTGGATGGCGGCCACCAAGTTCGTGTACGTTGGAAAAGCTGACGAGCAGGCGCGCGCAGAGGTTGAGGGGCCGATGAGCCGCTACTTCGAGCGCGTCGGCAACATCTTCGGTCCTCGCGACGGGTCCGCGCCGCGCAGGCTCACGCCGCTGGACGGCGCAACCACCGGTCGTGAGGCGAACTCCCTCGAGGAGTTCATCGAGAACGCCTGGCTGATCGGGAGCCCGGAAACGGTCATACGCGGGCTCAAGGCGTATGAGGCCGAAGGCATTCCGCAGATGCGTTTGTGGTTCACGTTCGGTCCAGGTGCGACGCACGATGCATTCAGTCGCTCGCTAGATCTGTTCATCAAAGAAGTGATGCCCGCGCTGAACCCTGAGCCGATCTGGGATCCGGCGAGTGTGAGCATGGGCAGCGAGGTCGCGGCATGATCGAATCGCCGTTCGAAGTTCGCGAGGCCGAGCTTCGGGCGCTGCTCGCACAATTGTCGCTGGACGAGAAGGTCCGGCTGATGACACGCGTCGAGCTTCCGACTCCATGGGAGGTGCCACGCATCGGGCTGCGGCCCATACGTCTGTCGGACGGACCAGCTGGCGTACGTCCGCAGAGTCCGGATGATTATCCATTGTTGACCCCGTGCGAGACGGCGCTGGCGGCGAGCTGGGACCCTGGCCTGTTGCGACGCATCGGCGAGCTGGTTGGCGATGAGGCGAAGCGGCGCGGTGTGCACGGGCTGCACGCGCCCAACGTGAATTTACCGCGGAGCCCACTCGGCGGTCGGGACTTCGAACAATATTCAGAGGACCCGCTCTTGAGCGGCACGCTCGCGGTCGCGTGGCTTTCTGGACTTCAAAGTCGCCGCGTCGCGTCGGTGGTGAAACATCTCGCGGCTAACGACTCCGAAACCGAACGTCAGCTTATGAACTCGGTCGTCAACGAACGCGTGCTCCGCGAGGTGTACCTGCTGCCGTTCGAGATGGCCGTACAGGCCGGCGCCTGGGGCACGATGAGCGCCTACAACCGCGTGAATGGGACCTTCTGTGGCGAGCAGCCCTACCTGCTGCGGCAGGTTCTCAAAGATGAGTGGGGGTTCGACGGCTTCGTCATCTCCGACGCGGGTGGGACGCGCAGTACCGCGCCGGCTGTGCTGGCTGGACTGGACATGGAGCTGCCGGGGCCGGGTCGACCGCAGCGCTTTGGCGAGCCGCTAGCGGAAGCGGTACGTGCGGGCGAGGTGGCGGAGGAAGTTGTTGATGAGGCAGTGCTGCGCATCCTGCGGTTGGCGCAGCGCGCGGGTATCCTCGGGTCTCACTCCGCGCCTGAGGTCCAGCCAGTGGATGATCCTCGCGGGCTGTTGCGCGAGGCGGCTGCCGCGGGATTCGTTTTGCTGCACAATGACCGTGGGCTACTGCCGCTGAAGCTCAAGCCAGGGGAAACTCTCGCCGTTATCGGTCCGAATGCGACGGAACCGGCGTATCAGGGTGGCGCGTTTTCTCAGCTGCCGTTGCCCGATTCGACTGAGACACCGCTCAGCGCAATTCGCGAGCGCTTCTCCAATGTCAACGTCGTGCACGAACGCGGCGCTCCAGCCGCGCGCAAGGTTCCGCTGCTGCGGGAAGTCCCGTCCGTCGCCGCTCACGACGGTGTCTCACCGGGGCTTACCGTCGAATACTTCTGGGAGTCCACGCCAGCCGACCAACCGCTCGTACGCGAGGTCCGCACCAGCGGATCCATGATCTGGTTCCGGATGCCGGGGATTGGCACACCAACCGCTCCAGGCCGCGTGCTGGTATCGGGCATCCTGACCCCCGAGGTCAGTGGAGTACATACCTTCGTGGCGGGCAGCTCCGCCGGATTCGAGGTGCGCCTGGGCGGTCAACTGGTGGCATCACAGCCGCATCCGCCGACGATCGACGACATGGGCTACCTGATGCGGCCTTCACTTGTGACCGTTGAGCGGCACCTCGAAGCGGGCGTACCGGTGCGGCTCGACGTCGAAGTGCGCTTCGGCCCTTCGAAAGCGCACAGCTTCCATATCGGCTGTCGTCCACCTACGCCGACGGACCTGCTCGAGCGGGCGGTCGCCGCCGCGCAAACGGCCGACACGGTGGTGCTCGTGGTCGGCGAGACGCAAGACTCGGCTCTGGAAAGTGCCGACCGATCGACCACGCGACTGGCCGACGATCAACTGGAGCTCATCGAGCAGGTGTGCGCCGCCAATCCACGCACGGTGGTGGTCGTCAATGCCGCGCACGCAGTCGATATGCCGTGGGCGGAGCGCGCGGCGGCGGTGATGTGCACGTGGTTCCCCGGGCAGGAGTTCGGGGCTGCGCTGGCTGGCGTTCTCAGCGGGGACCTCGAGCCCGGTGGGCGCCTACCCGTTACCTTCGCCCAGAATGAGGCCGATTACGAAGTATTCGACCTCACGCCCATCAACCACGACCTGGCCTACGAATCCGAGCCGACCATCGGCTACCGACATTTTCTGAAGGACGGCATTACACCGCGATTCGCCTTCGGCCACGGACTCGGCTACGGCAGCTTCGCTATCGAGAACCTGGCGGTGGAGCGGACTTCGGAGAGTGGTGCACGTGTTGCGGTGACGGTGCGCAATACGTCGGGGCGCGCCGGCAAAGAGGTGGTCCAGGTGTATGTCCGCGCGCCGGGCAACGTCGGGAGCGGTGCGCCAGAGCTCAAGGGTTTTGCTCCCGTGTGGCTCGAGGCGGGTGAATCACGCCCCATCTCGATCGACCTGGACCGTCGGGCTTTCCGTCACTGGCAGGACGGCTGGATTATCACACCCGGGACCTATGTGATCTCCGTTGGACGATCGAGCCAAGACCTCGCATTGCAAGGGAGTGTGCAATGTGGTGATGCGACTGAGGCGGCGTGACGCGCTTCGTCTTCTGTGAGTCGGTCGTGGCGCTGCGGTCGTGGTTGCGTGCACCGCTCCCGCTCAAGTTGCGGAAAGGGTCCAGTTCCACACCGGCCGCGAATTGACGGCAAACGACAGCGTGTGGAACGTGAAGCGCGCCACCGGCGACAACAAGCTGAACGCCGGCGTCTGGGTCGCCACGTTTCGTCCGATGACCTCAGTAACCGTGAACGCGATCACGTATGCCAGCACGACCCGTATCACGCCGGTCAGGAGAGTGAACACGAGTGGGGGAGGGCGACTACCAGTGAGCGAGGGACGCCGGCAATGATGGCGAGATGCCGGACTTGCCTTCAACGTTCGATCCCGCCGTCTACCAGCTCCGTATCGTCCTGAGGGGCATCAGCCCGCTGATCTGGCGCCGCCTGCTCGTTCGCAGCGACAGCACAGTCGCCGACTTGGACCGGACTCTGCAGGTCGCCGTCGGTTGGAGCGACGAGCATCTGCACCGTTTTGTCATCCAGGGGCGGCTGCACGGATGACAGCTTGTTCGACTCACGCCGCTTCCGGCTGGCCGATCTCGGCCTGCGTCTTCGAGAGCGCTTCATGTACGAGTACGACTTCTTCGATAGTTGGGAGCACGACGTGCGATTCGAGCAAGTCCTGCCGCTGAACACAACGCGGTACCCGGTGTGCATTGGCGGCCGACGGGCAGCACCGCCGAGGAATGTGGTGGCCGGTGCGCCTTCCTCGAGCTCAGGCAACGCTACTCGTCGGTCAGCCTCGCCAACCGCATGCTCGAACTGATGTCACCGCTGCTCGCCGATCACCGCGTCGATGGTGATGCCGACAGTGATCATGACGATGTCAATGACATGATGGCAATCAGATTGACGATCGCGATGATCGTGATCGCGTCGAAGAACTCGACAGCCTTCTGCGCTGGGTGCGCATCGATTGCTTCGATCGCCGGGCACTCAATCGCCAGCTGGCGCGGCTCGGCGCCAGCGCACACGTCAGCGAGGTGCTGATGCAGCCGTTGCGTAACGACAGCGAGACGACGCGCTGCGGCGTATGTGGCACTGAATTCGAGCCGGTGGGTCGACAACGCTTCTGTGATGGGCGTGTCGGCAACGGGCCTGGCGACGTCGGCACGCCGTGTCGTCGGAGCCATCGCTGCCAAACGCGCGCCGCGACTATCCACCGTGTACGTGTGCACGGAATGCGATACGCGCCGCGCTCCTGGTCGGATTACTGGGCGGCCGGCTGCGCGACCGGGCAGGCGTTCACCGAACGCGCCGCGAGCATGCTGGCGGCTATTTTCGTCGCCGCCAAACGTGAAGAGATTCCGTGTCTGCCGTATGCACGTGAGCTGATCCGCTTGGGCCTGCGCACGACGGGCGAGCGTCTTGATCGCATCGATGCACTGTTGGCCCAGCAATTCCTGGGCGATCGTCTCGAAGACGCTGACTGGGAGAGCCGTTTTCTCACCGGCAGCTGGCAGACACTCGTCTCGCGCAGCTGGCCGCTGCTGACCGAACGTGTCGTGCGCACCTTCGGCGGCTCGGACTTTCTGCCTGCTGACCTGCTCGGGCCAGAGCCAATCAGCGTTTACCTGCGGCTCAGCGAGCGCGACATGCGCGGCGTGAAGCCCCTGCTCAAGCTGGTGTGGGAGACGCTGCTCAACGAGCTCGTCGCGCACTACGACCGCACGGCGGGCGACGGTTGCCATCCGGTGCTTCTGGTGCTCGACGAGGTCGCGCGCTTCGCCGTGCCTTCCCTGCCGGAGTATGCCGCGACGGTACCCGGTCGCGGCATCAGCCTGTGGGTCGCGGTCCAGTCGCTGAGCCAGCTCGATGGGGTGTACCTACGCGCTGGTGCGCTCGCGTTACGCGAGGCGCTCGAGTCGCACGTCTTTTATCGACCCAGCGACTTGAGCACCGCGGAGTTTCTCGAGCAGCGCCTGGGCGAGGTCTCGGCCTACGCGCACTCAGTGACCGTCGGTCAAGACGGTGGTCGCTCGTCGCAGGGCCGCTCCGAGCGGGCGTGCCGCTGCTGGTCGCCCAGGATGTGCTGCAGCTCCGGCCGAACAGGTGGTGGTCTTCCATCGCGACCGTCCACCGGCGCGCGCTCAACGAGCTGACTGGCGCTCGGTAAACGGACTGCGTACGCGGGTTGGCCTGGCGGTGCCCGAGATATCAAACCTGCCAGATGGGCGACGCTTGAAGCGCGGGTAGGCAGTGCGTTCAATCGAGGCCATGAACCGTCCGAACCCCGGCTCGCGCCGTGGCGGGCGGCCAGGATACACCGCGGCCTCAGGCGCGCGGGAGGGGTGTGCCGGCGCCTGGGTGAATCGATTGATCGAGGTGTCGATAGATTGAAGCGCGACTCACCCCGAGTGTGCGGGCGATCTCGGCAAGTGTGTGCTCGTGCGACTCGTACATCTGGCGGGCCAGTGTCAGTTTCGTCGGTGTCATGCTCAACGGTCGGCCGCCTTTACGACCGCGGGCTCGCGCCGATGCCAGTCCAGCGAGAGTGCGTTGGCGAATGATGTCGCGTTCAAACTCGGCCAGAGCGCCGAAGATGTGGAAGATCAGCTTGCCGCCGGCTGTTGTGGTATCGATGTTCTCCTGCAAGCTGCGGAAGCCAATGTCGCGCTGGTCGAGGTCGGCGATCGTATCGATCAGATGACGCAACGAGCGGCCCAGCCGATCCAACTTCCAGACCACCAGAGTGTCGCCCGTCCGTAGTTGGTCGAGGACCTTTGCCAGCTGTGGGCGTTCATCGAGAGCACCGCTGGCGGTGTCAACAAACAAGCGATAACAGCCCGCTGCCTTGAGAGCGTCGAGCTGCAGATCAGGGTTCTGATCGGCCGTGGAGACACGGGCGTACCCGAGCCGGTGCGGCATGGCGGCAGCGTATCAGAAACGTCCGTGAGCGGATATTGTGAGACGTTGATTGTTGACACGAGTTCTGGGCGCAGTGCCGGCCGACTCGGACGTGCTCGCGCGATATGTCTCAAAAACTAACGTTTGTGACACATATCCTGAGCTGACCGTCGCCCATCGAGACGTTTATAGTTTGTGCAAAGCTACGACGGAGCCAAGTAGCGGATCAACCTGGACCCCAGAGAGTCGCCGATAGTGGAAAGGTGGCGGACAGGCGTTCGTGAAGACCCTCCCGAGCGCGGGGAAAAACGGCCTGAGTTCAAGGTACCGTTTGGTCCATGGCTATCTTGAAACGGATTGCTCCGATCTTCCCGGTCAGCGACCTCAGGGCATCACTCGAGCACTACCAGAGACTTGGCTTCGCGACGAGGAGCTACCAGGAGAGCCTCGTGTACGGCTTCGCCACTCTGGACACTGTCGAGATCCATCTGGGTGTCGTGCCCCATGGCAAGAGCGCGACACCCGCTTCGGCCTATGTATTTGTTGACGACGCGGACCAGTTGGCGCAGCGATGGACTGCGGCCGGCGCCAACGTCAGACCCCCAGAGGACACGGAGTGGGGACAACACGAAGGCGTGGCTATCGACCCCGACGGGAACATCATTCGCTTCGGCTCCCCCATGGCGCGTACTGCCGAATGAACGGGAGCAGACGTAACTCAATCGCAGGTGAGTTCGGCGACAGCCGTCTTGGCGCAGTCATCGTCAACCAGCGCCTTGCCTCCGGTAGCCGTGGCGATGAGCGCGGCAAAGGCGGCTTTGTTGAGCGCGCGGCGGCCCCAGGCTGAGTTGTATTCAGGCGACGGCGTCGTCGGCCAATTATCCCGAGCCCTCGATTATGCCGAGTTTCAGGGCGTCCTGAACTGCCGGTGATTACGGCGAGTCGGCATAATCAGAGGCTCTCCAGGAACGCGAGCAACGTGTCCGGCGGGCGGTACCGTGCTGGTGTCTCGACGGATGGAGGAGCGGTCCGGGCCAGTGCGCGCTCCTTGAGCGAGAGATCCGCATGGAGGTAAATCTGGGTCGTCTGGAGTTGCTCGTGGCCGAGCCACAAGGCAATTACCGACGTGTCGACGCCAGCCTGCAGCAACTGCATGGCACAAGTGTGCCGAAGCACGTGTGGCGAAACCTGTTTGGCCCGTAAGGACGGGCAACTGTTTTCGGCCGCCGCTGCGTACTTGCCGATAAGGAGCGCGATCGCGTCGGTGCTGAGCGGTCTGCCACGACTGGTGGGAAACAGCGGGTCATCAGGGCGGCCATGGCGTTCGTGTATCCAGACGCGCAGGACCGCGGCTGTCTGAGCGGTAAGCGGGGTAATGCGCTGCTTGCGTCCCTTGCCGTGGCACCGTACATGCGCGCCAGCGTCCAAGTGGACGTCCTGGCACATCAGCTTCGTGACTTCGGAGACGCGCAAGCCGGTCTGCACTGCAAGTACCAGCAACGCGTGGTCGCGTCGGCCCGTCCAAGTCGAGGGGTTGGCAGCTGCGATCAGAGCAGCCACCTCCTGCGGCGTGAGGAAAGTGACCAGCGCGCGGTCGTAGCGCTTGTGCGGAATGGCTAGCACGCGTTGGATCAGCGCGGCATGCTCAGGATGGCGGAATGACGCGAACCGAAAAAACGAGTGGAGGGCTGCCAGGCGGGCGTTGCGGGTGCGCACCCGATTTCCACGATCTTGTTCCAGATGCTCCAGGAACGCGCCGATCATCGTGGCGTCCAGATCGTCAATGCCGAGTTTGGACGGTGCCTTACCGGTGCGCAGGTAGATGAACCGCAGCAGCAGTCTGAACGTATCGCGATACGCCTCCACCGTGAAGGCGCTGACTCGGCGCTGGTTGATGAGTCGGTCGCTAAAGAAAGCTTCGAGCGTCGGAGCCAACGAACTCATGGCTGCACCTCCAGTGCGGCCTCGACGCGGGAAGCCGCCAAGGCGAGCAACTCCGGTGCCGCCGAGAGGTACCAGTAGGTGGACTTCGGATCGACGTGCCCCACGTAGGTTGACAGCACCGGCAGTTTTGCTTGCACATCAACACCGGTGTGGTGCCAGTCGAGGACCGTCCGGACGACAAAGGTGTGGCGCAGGTCGTGAAGGCGAACGTGGCCGGCGGACGACGGCCTGATCTCGGCGTGCTTCACCAAGCCAACGTACGTGTGGTTGACGGTTCGATAGGCGAGCCTGGCGTGCCGCATGTTCACAAACAAGCTCGGCGTGAGCGCCCGCCGCTCCAGCTCATTGCGCAGGCGCTGGTACCGCTGGAGTGCAGCGATCGTGCTGGGATGCAGCGCCACTGCGCGCGACTTACCGAACTTGCTCGCCCGGATGATCAGGACCCCGTTCTCGTAATCCACATCGTCGCAGTCCAACCGGATCGCTTCGCTCACGCGCAACCCAGTGCACGCCAGCACGCCGATGAGCGTTTCGTAGGTCGCGGCCCGCAAGGGCGGTTGCAGCAGACGGGCTGCCTGCATCAGCTTGGCGATATCGGATTTGCTGTACAAGTAGGGAGAGGTCCGGGAGCGCCGGACCGGCAGTACATACGCCGCCGGCACTTCGCACCGTGGATCCAGGCTCTGCAAGTGGCGGGCGAAGCTGCGCACCGCCTTCAAGCGCTCACACCACTGAATCGGGTTCTCGGCGGGTTGCCTGGCCCAGGCTAACGCCAGCTCAGTCGTCACCACCGTCGCTCCGCTTTGCTCGAGGTAGCTGACGAATTTGGGGAGGAGATAACTGGCGTTCTTGAGCTTGAAGCCGAGCGCCCGGCGGACGGCCAGGTAATCGTCGAGCGCCTCACGTAAGCCGTTCATAGCGCGCCCCCAGGCCAGGGCTGAGCGACGGTCCGCAGCGAACCGACGTCGATCTTGGCGTACACGGCCGTCGTGAGGAAGCTTCGGTGGCGCAGCACTTGCGCGATCTCCGTCAGTGACGAACCGCTGCGGAGCATCTGCGATGCCGCGGTATGCCGCAAACGGTGCGGACCGATCCGCGGCAGCTTGGCGCGCTTGCAGGCGTGATACACGACGTCCTTGACGCCAAACCTCGTCAGCGGAGTGATGGGCGCGATGACGCTCAGGAAGACTGCGCGGCACCGCACGTCGGGCCGCCGGGTGCACACCAGATACTCACCCAAAGCCTCGCCCACGTCCGATGGCAGCGGCAGGCGTTCCAGGCGTTTGGCCTTGCCGCGGATCAGGATCTCGCCGCGTCTCCAATCGACGTCACCCAATTCGAGGGCGATCACCTCACTTGCGCGCAGGCCCAGGCGCACCAGCAACTTGAGGATCGCGTAATCACGCCGGCCACCGATACGCCGCCGATCGCAACTGGCGAGCAGGGCGGCAACGTGGTGCGGCTCGAGTGGTCGTGGAAGTGAACTCGCATTCCAGTTGGGCGGGGCAAGCACAGCTGCAGCCAGCGGCAGGTGCGTGATTCCGTCCACGTAGAGGAACCGCAACAATGACCGCAGTGCTGGGATCAGCATCTTGACGGCACCGGGACTGCGTCGGCGAGTTTGACGCACTACGAAATGCGTCACCTCAGCGGCCGTCATGGTTTCGAGGTCAGTACCTTGTTGACGATCAGCACGCTCCCGGAGGAACGCACGAGCCTGCATCACGTAATTGCTGACTGTGGCCGGCGCGAGTCCGCGCTCGCGCTCGAGGTAAGACCGATACCGAGCGATCAAAATCTCCACTGCATTCGCCGCGGCCGGCTCTATGGACTCCGGCACTGGCTCCAGCTCGCGCATGTAGCCCAGAAGCGACGTGAATCTGCGATGCGAAAGCCGCTGATGACCAGCCCGTCGCTTGGTTTGGACAAACTGCTTGAGCCGCTCCGGCGTCAGCTGCGCGGCCGAAAATTCCTCACTGACCATCCAGCGGTCCAATTCAGCGACCAGGCGCACTTGATCTTCTACCGTCCGCGCGGCATAACCGCGGCTGGCCAGCGCTCGAGCATAGCCTGCCACGAATCTCGCCAGTGGACCCGAACAGCGGGCACTCAACTCCGGGTCACCCATTACCAAGACCTCCCTTCAGCAAGGGCAATCGCCCTCAGCAGGGACTCTCGGTCAGCGGACCAGGATTATGCCGACTCGCTCAGGATCGCCGAACGTGGATCGCTCTCCCACAGACGCCGAACTCGAGGGCACCTCGGCATAACCCACGGCTCGGGATAATTTGCTTTATGCCGACCTCGGCATAAGGCAAACGACGGATCGGTTCGACCGACGAGCGGCGAGTAACGGCAATCTACAGATCGATCGGCACCTTGAGGGCCGGATTGCTCAGCTCAGCCTCCCTGGGCGGACAGCTCGTGGGCGGACAGCTCAGCCTCCTGGGCGATGGCTGCGCCAGTGCGGCTCGGGCACGAAGGGGCTCGTAAGCGGGCTAGCCGTCGGTGCGACGTCATCATGTCTGGCACAAGCTGCGTCTGTTGCCCGACCGAGAATGTCGTGTTCTGGGTCAGGCCGAGCTTCGCACTCAACGGGTTGATCGTCTCATAGGGACGGCCACCCTCATCGCCACCCTCGTCCGGCGGTGAGTACAGGTACGTAGGCTGCTGTATCGTCTCACGTGGGAAAGAAAAGAAGTCGACGAGCGCACCCGCTCGCTGCCAGCCGACGACGCTCAGCGCATGCGGGTCTGTTTGGCCATTGGGGTCCACGCCGTAGGGCGGTGGCTGTTGGGCTGGCTTTTCACCGTGGCGGATGACCATGATCTGGAGTGGCGGCATAGGTCTCCTCGTGCCGACTAGTCTTGGCCACTCGCGCGGGCCAACGCAAGACTCTCACTCCGACGCAATGGAATCTACGCTCAATGCGGCGCCGCCTAGACATGGTGAGGTCCGGCCAACACTGGATGCTCCCCGTCACATACGTCCCGAAGCCCGGCCGACAAAATCCAGCTGATGCGACACCAGCGTTAGTTCGCCACGGTCGATCTGGTCATGACGCAGCGCGATCCAGTCGCTGAACCGGTCGGGATCGAGCCGTGTGTGTCCCGTCAGCGCCCTAGCGATGATGGTCACCAGGCAATGCAGAAAGTACGCTTCGTCGTGCGGGTACCGACCTCCAGACGAGAACACGACCCAGTCGGAGGGCCCGACATCGACAATTTCCGCCCTGAGGGTTCGCAAACACGAGAAGAGGAGTCGGCCCGCTCGACTTCCTGCGGCCATCCACTTGTTCGAACGGCGATCCATGGTGGCGTGATACAGCTCATAGATCAGACCGTCAAACTCCTCATCGATAACTGGCAGAAGGACCGTGTCACCATCAAAGTTTATCGTGAAGTAGAAGAGGCCATCCGGCTCTAACAAGGATAAAATCACCGGCAGAGCGTGCTGCAGATCAACGAGGTCGAGCACCGCATTGGCCATCACCAGGTTCCATCTGGCGCCATTCGCCCATCGGCAAGCGAACTCCTCGTACCCCGCCTGGTTGAACTCGATGTTCAGCAATGCGTGTGGTCCACGCAACTCCAAGCGGCCGTCCGTCGCGCAGGCCCAGGGACAGTGCGCGAGCCGCCGACGCGCCTCGGCCAGGCAAGCCGCATCCGGATCGATCGCGGTCAGGTCAACTCCTACCTCTCTCTGAGCCCCAAGCGACTGCGTCCGTTCGAAGATGTCCTCGAAGAGCCCCCAGTCAAGCATGCGCTCAATCATCGTGCCAATTCCGGCGCCGATCTCCAGCACACGAAACCTGGACGCCCGGCTATCCGTCAGCGCGGTCCGCAACGAGTTCCAGACGTGGTTATTCAGCGCACGATCGTCGACTGTTCTTTTCGCCAGCAGATAGCGGATCTGGCTGAACCCTGGAGCAGGCTCGGTCGTACCCAAGTCGCGCATCAGGTGCGCAAGGGTCGGAGACTGCCCATCACTCAGCGAACAGTGCCGTCGTCGGTGCAGGTAGTGTGCCCCTCAGGTTGATGTTTGAGTAGCCGGTGCTCAGTTGTGCTCCAGCTATGGCCTGCAGGAAAACGATAGAGGCATCTGCGCCAATTACCGACCAGCTTATTGTTTGACGGCTCCCGAGTTCGTTGACTGGTACTCGAATGTTGGACAGTAATTCTGCTGCACCAGCTGGCTCGCGGGGTTGTCGAGCAGTTCCATCTTCTCGGTGACTGCCGTGGACAGCAACTGGTTTCCAGTGGTGCCACCAATCTCCCAAGCCTGTTGCAAGGTGTTCACCAGGTCCGTAAACAACTGATTGAACGTATGTTCCTCTGCGGGAGGATTGGGGTAGCCGCCTTTGGGCACTTCCATCACGGGATACACGCTCTGAAATGGCACCTTGGGTGGCCCTGAGTATGACCAGTGCTGATCTGTGCCTTGTACATACATGGCTCCGTGGGCAATGGACGCGAACTTGTAGTAGTGTGCGAGCTCGTTGCCATAGTCCGGAGCGTCCGGGGTCGTCGATGTGCCCTCACCCTGCTCCTTGATGGTGGTGATGGCCCGCAAGAAGTCGTTCGGAGTCTGAACTGGGAAGAGCCATGGTGACGCCGCGGGATACGTGAGCTGCTTCTGTGCAGTGAGCGGCGGGCGCAGCTTTGTAAAGGCGGCCTGAATGGCATCGTAGAAGGCGCCAATTGTCGGATAAGTTGTGGTCGCAGTTTCTTCCACTACGTCCGTCACAGGCCCGCCTTCGGGGTACTCTATCTCCATGAAGAGCTTCCTGATGCGCTCCATCGTGAGCCCCGCAAGGGTAACGTACAGGTGCGGCTTGACTCCTCCGGGCAAGCCTCGACGCTGGTAGGTCGGGACAGCGCTGACGATGTCGGGAGTCGTGCCCAACGCCGAGAGCATGTTGCACGCCAGCCCGAGGTGGAGCATTTCTTCGTAGGCAATGTTGATAATTAGCCCGGAAACCGAGTTCGCATCCTTTGGCGTCGGGTGCTGAATGGACCAGTACGCTGACAGATACAGGGGGATGGTGCTGAATTCGAGCTCGATAGCGGACTGCACACTCTGTGTGAGCCAGCCCTGGTCGCGCTGGTCTTCGGCAATGGACAGCAGCTCGGGAATTGATCGTGGCATGACAGGGGGCTTCGCTCCGGTTTCTGGCCGATGGGCAGTCTGAGAAAACGTCCTGACTTGAAGGCTTACTCCCCGCAAAGCCTCCGGCAATATGCGTAATAGCCGTTTGCCGGCGTCCAACCGCGATCTGATGACCTTTGTCTTGACGGACCGAACGCGTTTGGAAGAGTATCGGGTGAGTATTGGAATGTCAAGACTACCTGGGGTGTGCGGACGAAACACGACTCATGTCTGATAACGCCTGTGGAGAGCAAGCCGGTGTGCCAGCGGTGTCGGTGAAGCCGGCGGGCATCGTCCTGGCGTTGCTGACCTGGAATACGTGCGAGGCCAGCCTGGATTCCCTTGAGGCCCACGTGCGTGAAGCGCGGCTCTTGACTAGCCTGGGGCATACAGCACATGTCTGCGTGTGTGACAACGGATCGGCGGATGGGACCGCGACAGGCCTTCGCCGCCGTGAACGCACGCTCGATCTTCCGCATCACTTCATCTACAATGAGGTGAATACTGGCAACTGCATTGCGCGAAACCAGATCATCGACTACGCCCTCGAAGTAAACGCCGATCTTCTTCTGTTGGTCGACGGCGATGTCGAAGTGGTGCCGTTTTCGAGCGTCGCGATGGTGCGGTACATGACGCAGTATGGTGATCGTCTCGGATGTCTCGGGGTCGATAGCGCCGGGCAGACACCAGAGCGTCAGCTGGCGACGAAGACGTTCCCGGTCGTGCAACCCGAGCAAGTTCAGACGTCATCCCTAGTCGCCTGGACTCAGTACGGCATGTTCCGTTGCCAGGTGTTCTCCGATGGCGTGCGCTTCGAAGAGTCGCCACCGTTCGACCAGCCAGGCTGGGGGTTCGAGGACAACGACCTCGCATTCCAGATGGTGGTGAGGGACTTTCTCATACAGCATGTTGTTGACGTGCGGTATCTGCACCGGCATGTTCGGTCCTCCGTTCTCAATCTGAGGGCGGAAGGCGTTGACGTGGCGTATCTTTGCGCGCGACGACGTGAGTTCGTGCTCAATAAGTGGTCCACTATCGCTCGCATTCAGGGGCCGCTACTCAACAATATCTGGAGGTGCGACCCGCGTATCTGAGCGTGCCGTCGGTACCACGATCGGGGCGTATTCGAAATCAACGTGGACTTCAGCACGCTTTATTGGGCTCTGAGTGGCTCCGGACCCGCGTACCGCAGTGTCGTCGCCCGCGCATTCGGCGCGACGGAGGCCATAGGCCAGCACGGCCTGACGACGCGTCGGAACGCGCTTCAGTTGTCCCGGCAGCTTGGCCTGGGGCAGGGCGACCGTCTACTCGACGTGTGCTGCGGCCCCGGTGGTCCTGGCCGCGCAATCGGACGCGCTTTCGGGTGTCACGTGTTCGGTGTGGATTACGCCGAGCCGGCGGTGCGGCTCGCTCGCTTGTCATCTGATGCCCAGTTCTCCCCCATGGTGGCTCACGCCCTGCAGCTGCCCTTCGGCCGAAGCAGCTTCCAGGCCGCGCTGGTGCTGGACAGCATGGCCGCTTTTTCCAGCCCATCCGCCCTCTTTAGAGAGCTCGCACGTGTCCTGATTCCCGGCGGGCGGCTGGGCATCACCGCCGAAGTTGGACGGCCACTGGGGCGCGCGGAGCTAATGCGGATGCCGCCCGGTCCAGCTTACGTTTTTCCGGAGCACCGGCTGCGAGGAGCCTTGGAGCGCAGCGAGCTTCGGACGCTGATGACCGCGGATTGCACCAGGTCCGCAGCATCGGTCGCGCTCCGCTTCGTGCACGGCCTTACTGAGGCTCAGGACGCCGTCTCCAAAGAGATCGGACGCACCGCGGTTCTGGACCTGACAGCATCGCTCACGACGTGGGGCAGGCTGCTGCAGAGCCAGCGAGTGCGCGAGTTGATGATCGTCGCCGAGCGGCGCTGACTCGCTCCGCTGCCACGAACAATTACCTACGCGTCTTACCTCTGCGGATATGGGCTGGCTGCCGCGATCGAGGAGGCGCCTCAGTGCGGCCTGACGCAGTTAATACCCTGCGTGCAGCACGCACCGATCACTACGTGGTCGACAGCTAACACTGCCAGGCACTGCTCAGTTAAGAGCAAGCGCGACATCCAGGCCGGCGCCGTCCGGTCCGAGCATGGCGCCTTCGGTGATCTTGAGGTTGTTGGCCACGATTGGCGTTGAGGTTGCTCCCGACGTTTCTGGTCCTCAATGCAGCTCTCAGCCTTGGGCTCATGGAAGCGACGCTGGCAGAAGCGGCCCGCATTTGCAACGCACTCGTCTGGAGCACCCAGCACGCTGTCTCGCGGAGGAGCAGACGGTACGGCTGGACTTTGCCCGCCTCCGGCTCGAAACCGATCGGACGCGCGCGCTATTGGAGGACACCCTCGCGGCCATCGAAAACGGCCGACCGGAAGCTATCTTGCGTGTCCTCGAGCTCAAGGCAACCGCATCAGAATCTGTTCGCCTGGTCACGGACTTGGCTATAAAAATCTGTGGCGGCGCCGCTTTCCGCAAGGAGCTCACAAACGAGCGCGTAGTCTGGCGGCACGTTATGCCCCTGCCCTAGTCACGCCGAGCGCGCCGACCAGGACCCAGCCGTAGTAAGGGCGCGGTCAGCGTGCGGCCAGTGGCGCGCTGACCGGCGGCGTCGACGAGTTTAGCGGCAGCCGCACCCGGAGGATGCTGACGCGGATCCGGTCTCGCAGCACGCCGCCTCGTCGGAGGCCTCTCGGCAGTGAGTCGGCTGCTCAGCCGTCGAGCAGCACGCGTTGGCCTAAATGTCGACGAACGCCGAGGCGGCGCCGGCTGGCTTGGTCGCGCGCACAAAGGCGCTTACCAAGCGGCCGCCGGACGCGGCGAGTTCCGAAAAACCGGACTGTGTGGCGAGGCTGTCGCCGCAACACTCACTGGCGGCCAGGGCCTGCGCATCGTAGACGCGCGTGACTTCCACGCCGACGTTGGCAAAACCAGCATCGGAGAGGAGCTGGCAGTAGGTGGTCTCTTCGAGCGCGCCAGCGATGCAGCCCGCCCACAGCTCCATGCTCTTGCGCAGCTTGGCCGGCAGCTCGCCCTGGACCACGACGTCGGACACGGCGAAGCGTCCGCCGGGCTTGAGCACGCGGAAAGCCTCGCGCAGCACGCGCGGTTTGTCACCACTCAGGTTGATGACGCAGTTAGAGATAATGACGTCAATGCTGTCGTTCGGCAGCGGGATCTGCTCGATGTGACCCTTGAGGAAGTGCGCATTCTGCACACCTCGTTCGAGGCGATTCTTCTCGGCTAAGAGAAGCATCTCGTCGGTCATGTCGAGACCATAGGCCACCCCTGAGGGGCCGACACGCCTGGCAGACAGCAGCACGTCGATTCCGCCACCGGAGCCCAGGTCCAGCACCGTCTCGCCAGGTTTCAACTCGGCCAGCGCGGTGGGGTTGCCACAGCCGAGTGAGGCGAGCACGGCCACGGAGGGGAGGTCGGCGACCTCGTCAACGGCGTACAGGTCACTGGTGATGACGCCCTTGGTGTCAGTAGTGGTTCCACATCCACACGCGGTGTCGGTCGCGGACCAGCAACTGTTGGTGTTGAGCACGGGCAGGGCGGATTCGGCGAGCACATGGTCCTGGGCGACTCTGGTAGCCGCAGCGGCGTAGCGCTGACGGACGGCTTCGCGCAGCTGTTGCTGGGTAGTCGACTCGGTCATTCGAAGTGGGTCCTTTCTCAAGATGCTCATGGACTGACGTGCATCAACGGATCAGGGCAAGAAAAAAGATCGTCTAGCAGCAGGTGAGGCTGTCGAGCAGGCCCTGAAGCGTAGCGACGATCGGTTCCTTGTTGAGTCGGTAGTACATCTCGCGCCTGTGTTTGCGGACGCGGACCAGGCCGGCGCGGCGCAGCAGGTTGAGGTGATGCGATACGGTCGGGCGACTGAGGGTGACACGCTCGGCGATCTCGCCGACATTCAGCTCGGCGCGGGCCAGCAGCTGCACGAGGTCCTGGCGCATCGGATCGGCCAGGGCGATGAGCAGGTCGCGACTGACGGCCAGATGCTCGCCGAGGGAGCGCACCTCGGGATCGAGGGCCTCTGGATCGACCAGGCAGCAGACGTCCCGATCGTCCACTAATGGAATCAGTTGAAGCACGTCAACATATTAGCTCATGTTCCAGCAACGCACCACGCGCTCACGTCAGCGTCCTGGTCAGCAGTTCTTCTTCAATGCGTTCGCGGATCGCGTCGCGTACCTGGCGATAGACCTCGAGTCGTTGCTCTTGGCTCCCTTCGGCCTCGCTCGGATCGGGAAAGCTCCAGTGCAGGCGCTCCCTGGCGCCGAAGAACACAGGGCAGGCCTCGTTGGCCTGATCGCACACGGTGATGACCGCGTCGAACGGCTGGTTGAGATAGCGGTCCAGGCTCTTACTTTCCTGGCCCGAGATGTCGATGCCCAGCTCGGCCATGGCGCGGATGGCCAGCGGCCGAACCTGCGTCGCCTCGGTGCCGGCCGAGAAGGGCTCGAAACGGTCACCGCCGAGATCTCGCAGCAGGCCTTCGGCCATCTGACTGCGGGCCGAATTGTGGGTGCACAGGAACAGCACGCGTTGTTTGCCGACTGACTCAGCCACGCTCCACCTTCTGGACGCCCGCATCGGCTACACGCGGGACAACGATGGCGCGGGCCACGTCATCCGTTCCAGGCCACAGCACCCGAACCGTTACGACAGCGAGCGCGGCACCAACAAACTGGGCGATCACATAAGGGATGACTGATGACGGCGCGATACCCGCGAAGGTGTCTGAGAGCGTTCGTGCGATCGTCACCGCTGGATTGGCGAAGCTGGTCGACGACGTGAAGAAGTACGCGCCTGTGATGTAGGCACCGACGGCGAACGGTGCGGCCGCACTTCGCCCGCTCCGCGCGACGCCAAAGATCACAAGGAGCAGGCCGAATGTGGCGATCATTTCACTGAACCACAGGTTCGGCGAGCTGCGTTGGTGGGTCGAGATGCTGACTGCTGGCAGCGCAAACATGAGGTTGGCGATGATCACGCCAACGATGGCGCCAGTGACCTGGGCGCCGCAGTACACCGCCAGTTCCATGCGCCGCAGTCCGCCAAAGAACGCATCGGCGCAACTCACCACTGGATTCAGATGCCCGCCCGACACGGACCCGACCGCGAGGATGATGGCCACCAGGGCGGTGCCGGTCGCCGCGGCGTTCTCGAGGAGTTCGAGACCCGTGTCACCAGGGCTGAGGTTTTGCGCGGCGATCCCGGAGCCGATGACGGCAATCAGGAGCAGCGCGGTACCAATGAATTCCGCCACCACCCGCTGACCCAGCCGCACTGGGGAGGTATCGCCGCTGGCGGCGGCCGGACGTGTGAGCTTCACGACGCCGTCTGCAGCGCTCACGACTGACCTTTGTTCCGCGTAGCAGTCCAGGCCCGCGCTGCGAGCTGTACCGCGGGCCTGGGATTGCCAAGTCGCTCTACTGACTGACCGGCGAACAGCGTCGCGGCGTACACGTCGATGTGCTTGGCCAGTTCCGATTGCGAGTGGCCGAGCAGCTGCCCTGACCGCCCGTCACCGGTGACGTGGATGCGCAGCTGTTGGGCGCCGGGGTAGTACGCCGTGTGGTCCCATGCCTCGGTTTCCACTGTCAGTGGATCGAAGCCGGCGCGCCTCGCCTCGTGCTCGCGCAGGCCCGTCCGTTCGACCGCGACGTCGCGGACTGTCGGAGACGATGCCAGGTCTCGACACAATCACCCGCCGCATACACGTCTTCAAGGTTGGTCCGCATGCGGCGATCGACCCGAATGGCTCCCTTGGCTCCGGTTTCGACACCGCCCTGGACAGCCAGGCGCCTGTCGGGCTGTACGCCGGCCGCAACCAGCACCAGGTCTGCGCAGCAGTGAGTACCACCAGTGCCGTGAACAATCAAGCGATCACTTGGTCCACGTTCGATACGTGCGACCGCAACACCCGCATGGACCGTGACGCCGTGCCGGTCCAGCTCCTCGGCGATGACATCGCTCAGCGATTGATCGAGAGTGGGCAACACCGTATCCGCCCGAATAGCGCCACGCGCACGCCGGGGTGAGTCAGCGCATCCGGCATTTCGAGGCCGATATTGACATCGACATCCGCTGGCAACTCGCGGGCGCGCAGCGCGGCGCTGATGCCAGTGTCGCTGCCGCCAATTGCATCCGACGACCTTACGAGCAGTCGGCGGCGCAGCCAGCTGACGTCGGCAGCACCGCGAGATCCGTGAGTTCTGGTTCGCCAAGCGCGTCGCGCAACTCAGCCAGGGCACGTGGCACCATGCGGTAGTAGACCCAGTTGCCGCGGCGCTCACGGACGACGAGGCCGGCCTCGAACAGCACGCGCAGGTGATGACTGACAGTTGGCTGGGAGAGTTCGAGGGCTTTGGTGAGATGGCACACGCAGGCTTCTCGCGACGGCTGGGCCTGAATCAGGCTGAGCAAGCGCAGGCGCCCTGGATCGGCCAGCACGCGCAGCAACGCCGCCAGCCGGGCGGCCGACTGATCATCGAGTGGAGCGCCCGAAAGCACCGGCGTGCACTCGAGGATGGGTAGCAGAACGCGCGTGGCGGCCATGGCAGTCACGGCAGTCATATTGACACATATCCATGTAGCCCGCATCGATCGGCATCAATATTCCCGGCTCAGCCAACCTCGTCCTGGGAGGTGACTCTTCGACCGAACCACGGCAAGCGAGCGCACATCACCCTCACTTGCGGGCCAGACAGAACTCGACGGGCATGGCACCGACCTGCCCACGCAGCATTTACTCGCGCTGCTTAACTTCAGCGCGCTGTCGACTTGCGGCTTCGCACGCGAGCAAACATTTCTTGCCCGACGCTATGGGACGTAGCCCATTGACAGTGGACGCTCGAGGGAATATTATGAGCGATGATCGTCGATTATCGATCAAAGGAGGGTACAGGAAGTGCCGCAGTATTCGCTGAGGCTCTCCGATCGAGCAGGGTGTCTCGATGAATTCGCTAAGGCCGCGACAGAGGTCGGCCTTCGGATCCAAAATCTCGCGTGCGCGTGCGGTGAGCGAGACGTGATTGCGACGTTCAGTCTTCAGGAAAGCGAGCACGACGTGGCGCAGTTGGCAAGTGCCATCCAGCGAGTTGGCGCGCAGCAAGCCGAGGCTCCCGTCTTGAACTTTCAGGTCGCGAACCGGGCCGGATGTCTTGAACGCGTGGTCACACCGTTCAGCCAAGCCGGCGTGCGCATCCAGTCGCTGAGCTGCGCCTGCTCACCGGGTGAGGCGTTCGGGCAAGTGTCTGTCAGCATCCGGCGCGACTGAGCCTAACTCTGAATAATACGGACTGTGCGCCGCGACTTGGGACTTTCATTCCGTGGCGGCCCCCAGTGGCATGTGATCCTCGGGTTGGCGTGGGACTTGGCGGACGCGTCAGTTCCACGTCGGCGTGCGCCTGAGAAGTACGATCTCCGGTGTCCGCTGTTGCGGATCCGATCATTTGGCGAGTATCGTCATTGATCGATTAGTTCAGCGCACCGAACGACGCAGGAGGCGCACCGTGGACCGCAACACGGCCGAGGCATACGCACAGACGTTTCACGCTATGGCAGACCCTACTCGAATTCTTATATTGAACTGCCTTGCACGCGAACAGCGCCCAATATCTGTCGGTGAGCTCGTCGACATGGTAGACGTGGTGCAGTCGACGGTATCCCACCACCTGCGAATTCTGCTCGACACAGGATTCGTCCAGGTGAGCAGACTTGGAACAAGCAGTCTCTACGAAGTCAACGAAGCGTGCCTGGATTGTTTCCCAGCCACCGCCGCGGCCATTATGAACAAGCCAACCGCAGATGTCGGAGATTGTGGCACTTGCTCGACTCCGGCCGCACCGACGGAGTTGGGGCGGGGAGTCGATGCGCCGCGGCGGTTGAGGGTCGGAACTTACGCCTGACGGACGGCGGACCGATGGAACTGCGCGGTAAGTACGTAGTCGGCCTCGGGGAATGGGATGGGGTCGAAGGTCCCCTCCTTGAGGCTGTCGCACGTGCTGCAGGCGCTGTCGACGTGTTCGCATTTACAAGGTGCTTTTATTGAACCCCGTCGGGAGGGATTGATCGGGCCGATCAACAAGACATCCTGTCGGTCGTAGAGCAGCGCGGTCGCGACAATGTTGTCGTGCTGCTAGGAACTCCTGACTCCAAAAGCACTGAGGTGTGGGGGAAAACGGTCGTGAGCGGCGATCCCACAGCGACGGGGCCACTTACGAACGTGCCTTTGGGTCTTGCTCTGTTCCATGTTGCGGAAACCGCCGCGGACCCTTACGCGCAGCAGGCAGCGTATTGGCCACAACTCGGCCCCAAGTTACAGGAACTCGACACAGGACCCATCCTCCAGGCTCTGGACGAATCTCGACGATCCTCCTGCACACAGTCAACGATGACCCAGCAGTAGTAGCGCTCCACTGTCAGCCGACGCCCTGTTTGTCAGCCGAGCGCTTGGGCACCGCGTCGATGAGATTCGCTGTGCGCTGGATTTGGCTCTGTCTCTCCAATGAAACTTTTCCCTAATGCACAGCCTTGCTCGCAGCCCGTCGTTGCGAGTGGGCCACACGCCATCGAGAGCGCCTACCGGACGCAGCATCACTTTCAAGTTAGGTGCGCCATTTTGCCCCTGGCTCTAATCGCGGCCCTGAAACCGGCTTGACAGGTGCTGACTCGAAGAGTATCGTCATTCATCGATATATTCGTGGGCGCGAAGACGCCCACGGCTGTGTCGCTGGTGTTTTGTGCGCAGTTCAGGGTATTGCTTTGAACTGCGACTTTCGGTGGAGGGAGCCGAATGCTGCGCGGTCTCATCGCGCGCGCTGCTGCTGTAGAAACTCGGTATATTTTCTTCAGTGGTAAAGGCGGTGTTGGTAAAACCACCATCGCGGCTTCGACGGCTGTGTGGCTCGCAGACCACGGCCTGCGTACGTTACTGATATCGATTGACCTTCAGCCGTCGCTCAGCGACCTTTTCCAGCAGCGGATCTCCGCAGATGAAACTCCAGTCAAAGGCGTGGCAGGGCTTGCCGCCTATTCTGTCGAACCCGCCACAAGCCTGGACCGCTATCGGACAAAGATGGCGGACACGTTGCGTGTAATCGATCCGCAGTCGATGCTCCTGAAACAATTCGGGACTGACGCCGAAGTGGAGTGCGGCGCACCACAAGCGTCGGTCTATGAACTTTCGTACTTTCTCAACCATCGAGGCTACGATCGGATCGTCTTCGACACCGCGCCGACCGGTATACACCTAGAGAAAATCCTCAGTCAGTCGAAGTACGCGCAGGCAATGACCAGGCAAATTAGCGAGCGTCAGAAAGAACAGCGACGCTCACTGGCGCTGGACAGTGAAACGAACGCTTTGCAGCAGCTCATGCAACTGGACGAGCAAGCCATTGTGACCATGCGTTCGGCTGAAACAGTGTTCATGATGGTCTGCACTCCGGAAGCGATGCCACTGGCGGAAGTCGCACGCAACATCCCGATTCTGGAGCAGGTCTATCTCATTCCCGTACGGGGCCTCGTCATTAATCGCCTGATTCCGCCCGACGCATGCCAAGGTCGCCGTTTTTGGCAGCAGCGGTCTGCAATGCAGCGTGCATACGTTGAGCGAGCACGCACGCAGTTCGCGAGCAAGGACATCGGCCAGGCCCACCTTATGCCAGAAGTCACCGGCCTCGGAGTGTTGCGGCACATCGGCACGGATCTTTACGGCAACGGCGTCAGCGAGGAGACATATGCGTTTGCGCGATAGAGTCGCTGGCCAGGGGGACTCACCTCATTTTGTGTTCTTCAGCGGAAAGGGAGGTGTCGGCAAAACCACGCTGTCGTCCGCAACCGCAGTCTGGCTAGCCGAACACGGTGAGCGCGTTCTGCACGTGTCGACAGACCTCCAGAAAAGTCTGAACGACATCTACCAGCAGGAGATCGGAGGGGAACCCACGCCAATCGGGGGGGTTCCTAAGTTGTGGGCCGTCAGCGTGGAGACGGCTGAGAGCATGGAGCGTCACAGAGGCAAGCTCATGCAGACACTGAGTCTCCTGGATCCAGACTCGTCGATGCTGCAACAGATGAAAGACGATCCCGCCACGGACTGCGGCTGTGCGCAAGCAGCCGTCTTTGAGTTCATGGAGTATCTGCACACGGCTGCCTATGACGCAGTTGTGTTCGATACCGCGCCAGCCGGAAGCACGCTGGAAAAGATCGAGACGCAGTCGCGCTCCATCCTCGCGCTCACAAAACAGATTGAAATGAAGCGTCAACTCGACCAACTGTTTGGCGATGATGGCTTGCGAGCGCAAATCGCCGCTCTCGAACAGATCCGTGAAGGTGACGAAGGTGCCTTCGCTATGCTCCGATCTACCAGGACGGCGTTCACACTGGTTGTCACCCCTGAAGCGCTACCATTCGCGGAGCTGCAACGGAACGCTGCAGACCTGGAGGGTCGCTACGGGATTCCTATCGTCGGCGTGGTCATCAACAGCGTACTGCCCGAAACTGAGCGTGACTCAAATGCGTTCTGGCGCAAACACTGGACGATGCAAGCTCGATATATCCGTCAGGTTCACGCCGAGTTCGGCGACCGGAGCATTGCGTCAGTTCCACTCCTGGCTACCGAGGCTGTCGGCCTTGCTCAGCTAAGACATGTGGCGAGCATCGTCTACGACGACGGAGTCGCTCAGGAGTCTGAGGTCCAGGTGGCGGACGATCCTGTAGGCGTGGGAGTCAGCAAACATCGATTCTTCCAACACGGGTGAACGACATGATAGACCGCGGTATGGTGGTTACATTCTTCCCAGCTCCGGCTCCGGCCAGTTGCTGTGACACTTCGGGCGGGACGTCGATGTGTGACTGCGGCGTTGCCGAAGAAAACGTGGCGTCTGCAACTGAAGGTCTTCATCCCAACGAGGTACTCATGGAACGCGTGGAAGCGCTCAGGCAGCATTTCGGTGAACGCCTGCGCGTCGAAGTCGCTAACTATGCGTCCAACGAGGGTATCTACCAGGCGATCGACAATCTCAACGCTGCACTGCTTGCCAGCGGAAAGGATTTTCTGGTTTCTCCGTCTAACTTCTATACCTTCATTTCGACCGTCACGCCGCTCATAACCGTGGACGAACGGATCACGTTCACACGCAAGATTCCCGACTGGCAGCAACTCTGTGCGTCGGTCGAGCGTGCCCTTCAACCAGTTTGATAATGTGTGGGAGGCTTGCACGTGGATAGCCCGCCAAACGCAAGCGCGAGCACGGACCGCCAGATTTTTCCGATCACCGGAACAACGAGCCCGGATGCGGTCAAGGAGATGATTAGCTTATGGGCAGACGGCAAGGGGCTTCGACTCACGCCAGACGACAAACGCCTCAATGCCATCGTGCGTGGTCTGATCAGACATGCTGCTCAACATGGCGCTCCATTGTGTCCCTGCATGCCAAGGGAGATTACCGGTGATCCCGCACGCGATCGCCCAATCGCATGTCCATGCGTGTTCGTGGACAACGACATCGCGGTCGACGGTGCCTGCAAGTGCAAGTTTTTTGTCAACCAGGAGTACTACGACAGCGCGGCGAAGGCACTCGAGGCGATGAATGCCCTGTAGGCAGACCGGGGTTGGCGACGTCGACAAGCGCACGGACGTCGTGTTCGCGCATCAAGCGACAAGCCAGGTAGCTGAACTGGCTGCGCAACTCGAGGATAGCCTCGGCGACGGCACCGTGATTCGAGTCGTCGACCTCGCGACAGCGACTGGGAATGTGGTATTGCCGCCGTCTCTCCTCAAAAGTCTGCAGCTTTATGGGGCGCAGTGCCTCCCAGCGCTTGTTGTTGATGACGTCGTTGTGCGTCAGGGGCGCCTCCCCGAGCGCACGGAGGCGCTGCAGTTGATCGGCCAACCAGAGCCTGACCCGGCGACTGACCTGGAGCTCGATCGGCTGATTCGACTGGTCCAGTCCACACCAACAACGTGCTGCAGCCCGGCTGGGGGTTGTAGCTGCAACTGAGGTCAGTGTCGCGGCGGCGGCAGTCGAGGGAGCAAGGGCGAAGCTGTATGGATATTGCGATTTACGTGGACGGTCCATCCGCGATGGGCAAGACTCGCAATCTGATCCAGGCCATTGGGTCCCTGCCTGGTGATCACAGCATCCAGATCGTGGACATTGCGCAGCCTCCTCCAGATGGAGTGCCTGCCGAGGTCCTGCGCGTGCTGCTCCTACGCAAAGAGGAGGCGCTGCCGTTGATGCTGGTGGACGGCGAGGCGGCCCTCAGCGGGAGATTGCCAAGTGCCTACGAAGTGCTGTCCGTGTTGCCGGATGATGGAACACGACCAGCACTCGTGGACTGCGCGGACAGCGCAGTCGAATTCGCAACACCGAGCCGCCTGCATATCAGCCTCAACGTGCGCAGTCTGGATGTGTCGCTGCCGTTCTACAAGGTGCTGTTCGGCGCAGAGCCGAGCAAGCTCAAGCCTTTCTACGCCAAGTTCGAGCTCGAAGACCCACCCATCAACTTCGCGGTGAATGAACGACCATTCGAGGCTCCGATCAAGGAAGGAGCTGTCGGACACTTCGGTATCCAGGTAAAGAGCAGCGAGACGGTCCGCGCCGCCAGGGCGCGTTACGAAGCGGCAGGCTTTCATGTGGAGGAGGAGACACAGACCGCGTGCTGCTACGCGGTCCAGACCAAGATCTGGGTTGCGGATCCGGACCTCAACAAATGGGAGGTCTACGTTGTGACCGAGGACGACTCGGAGGCGGGCTGCGGACCCACGTGTATCTGCCTGCCTTGCTACATGCAGATGCGCCCTAGTTATGCGACCCGCAGGGCGGCGGCCGGGGCTTCGGCGCGATAGGCCAGGAGGGTCGACGCGTGCAATTGCTGCGCATGCCGGTCGCGCCGCCGGCTCTGCTACTCCATAAATCAAGCGTCAGTCCAGGACTCACCCGGAGTCCGTGGACTGGTCTGGCACTCGCCGGGTTGCTCATGTTGGCGTTCGCGGCAACGGGCGCTTTTGCCGAATACACCTTAATTGCCGTCATCGGCCTCTGTCTTGCGACGTGGTTGTCGGTCGAAAATGGCGGCAACGACGTGTCCAAGGGAGTAGCTCCTATCGTTGCCGCGGGGCTGGCGCGTGATCGGACTGCCGTGGTCTACGGAGCACTGGTCACACTCTTGGGCTCGCTGGCCTCCCTGGTCCTTGCGCAGGGTCTCCTGGCACTGTTTACAACGGGCTTGATCGCTCCAAGCGTGCCGATTACCGGCACGATGGTGATTGCGATGGCTGCCGGAGCCAGTGCGTGGGTGGCACTAGCCACTCGATTCAGTCTGCCGGTTTCGACCACTCACGCGTTGGTCGGCGCGGTCGTGGCCGTCGGCGCTGTGAGCGCTGGACTGGCGGGCGTCCAGTGGGGCAACGTCGGAGGCAAGGTCGTGATTCCTCTACTGTTTAGCCCAGCGGCGGGACTGGCCGTCGCTTGGCTACTCACCACCTCGGCTGCGCGCCTGCGGCTGCGGGCTGACATTGAAGGCGCCATGACCTGGTTCACCAGTGGGGCCATCTGCTTCGTCCGTGCAGTGAACGACACGCCCAAACTCGCCGCGATCGCGTCGTTGGCTGCGGTACTCACCGTGTCGACGGCGAGCGCGCAAGAGGGGAATAAACTCACCACTCCCTTCCTGCTGGTTGCCATCGCCATGGCCGCCGGCAGTGTGTTCAAAGGCCTGACCGTGACCCAGTTGCTGGCTCGCAACGTCACCAAACTTGACCGATCGGCGAGCCTGGGTGCACCTTCAGCAGCGGCTGGGCTGATCATGCTCGCCAGTGGTTGGGGACTGCCAGTGTCGACGACACACGTCAGCACCTCGGCCATCGTCGGTGCCGGTTTAAGCACCAACGATCGAGTCGTACGCTGGCGGGTCGTACGCGACATCGCGCTCTCCTGGCTGGTGACGGTCCCAGTCGCCGGTCTGATCGGCATCGGCGTGTATCTGATTCAGGTCGCAGTGGTCCCAGGTGCGAGATAACCGGCGACGCATAAGCGACGCTCCTATGTCGTCGCTGGGAGAGGATGAGGATACGCATGCGTGATGCCTACGAACAGGCTATTGCTCGCAGGTACGACTCCATAGCAGAGGAGGGCGAGAGTGACCTGTGCTGCGCGCCCTTTTCGCTCTACGATTGGACAGAGCTGGCTGCACTCCCGCCAGGTGCTGTCCAGCTTTCCTCAGGCTGTGGTGATCCCACTCGCTTCGCGCAAATCCGGACGGGAACGGTTGTCGCTGATATCGGTTCCGGAGCTGGCCTCGATTGTCTCAAAGCGGCCAAACTCACCGGTCCGACCGGTCGCGTCATCGGTATCGATCCCTCGCCAGCCATGCGAGACCGGGCGCGCTCGTACGCACAGCAGCTCGACTTGGCCTGGCTGAGCTTCGAGGATGGGACAGCGGACCACCTGCCGCTCCTAGCGGCTTCGGTGGATGTCGTCATCAGCAACTGCGTGCTCAGCCTGGCGTCCGACCCGCGCCGGGTGTGGCTGGAGATTGCTCGCGTGCTCCGCCCAGGAGGTTGGTTCGCTGTCTCCGACATCGTCGGCGGAGCAGATCGGAATGATTTGCGCGCGCGTACCCGCTGTGAAGTTGGGGTAAGTTGGGAGGAGTACCTCGACTATTTGCAGGATGCTCGATTCTCTGGAATCCACGTCGTCAAGGCGAGTCCGGTACGGTTCAGAGACGGCGTGTCTGCTCAGAGTGTCTCACTGAGCGGCAGCTACGCTACATCACCACCGTTGCACTTCTGGCAGATCGTGGCGCCACTTGAGACTCACCAGCAGGCCAGCCGGAGCGTGACCGGATATGTGATGAGCGAAGGTCAGCACCTCGAAGTGGACTTCGAGATCCTTGACCTGGCTGATCCGGACACGCGGTGTCTGCTGGGGCTTGCTGTGAAGGGACGTCCGTTCGCTGATGGTCAGGAGCTGCCACGAGGCTACGTGCTTGTCAACGGACGGCTGGTCGGCGACTGGGTACCCGCGGACGGAGACGGCTCCATACCCGTCGAGTTGCTGCGACAGAGTGCGTTGGCCTGGAGAACTGGGTCAGCATAAAGGAGAGTTTGCGGGCATGCGACAGCGAGTACGACTGGTTACGGTGGGCGGGCTTCTTGGTGCTGGCAAAACAACGACCATGCTCAAGACGCTCGATATCCTTCGCTTGCGGGGCATCACGGCCGCATATATCGCCAATGACCAGGGCGAGGGCCTTGTCGACACCGCGTACGCACAGGCGAGTGGGGCCCCGGTTGCCGAAGTCTTGCGTGGATGCTTTTGCTGCCGCTTCGACGAGTTGGTAGAGACGATCACTCGCCTGGTCGACGAGCAGCAGCCGGACCTCATCCTGGCTGAGGCGGTAGGTAGCTGTGCGGATCTTGTCTCGACCGTGATCCGCCCGCTGCGACGCTTTTACGGCGATCGCTTCGAGCTCGCACCCTACTCGGTCGTTGTGGATCCGCGTCGGTACCAATCCTTGCGAGATGCACTGAACCCCATATCCGGGACACCCCTCGAGCAAGTTGCGTACCTCTTTCGCAAACAGATCGAAGAAGGGCAAGTCGTCGCGCTGAACAAAGTCGATCTTCTAGCTAACGCTGAGCGAGTCACCGTTCTGCGAGGGCTCGCGGCGTTGGCTCCTACTGCCCATCTCATTCCATACTCAGCTCAAACCGCTGAGAATCTTGAAGCTTTGGTGGAGGTCTGGCTCGGGGAATCGGCCTCGGACACACAGCCAGCGCTGGAGATTGATTACGACCTGTATGCTGAAGCTGAGGCGCAGCTCGCCTGGGTCAACCTGGCCGGCCGGGTGGAATCGCTAGGGGACACCGGTTTTCGGCCATCTGACTGGACCGACGAGTGGCTTAGCGTAATCAGCCGCGGGGTTTGCGCGACAGGTGCGCTGGTTGGACACATCAAACTCCACATGATGACGCCGGCTGGGCACACCAAGGCGAGTCTGGTAAACACTGACGACAGGCCCATCTTCGCATCGCGGCAGCGCACGGTCGTGGATCGCGGCGAGCTTCTCGTGAATGCGCGTGTAGCCGTGGACCCGCAGTTGATGCGGGAGATGATCGTAAACGCGGTACAGGTGGCGGATTCTGCCTGTGGCACGTTGACGAGCATGGAGCACATGGAAGCCTTTCGGCCTGCCCGACCGCAGCCGGTCCATCGCATTCTGGCAGCCACGTGAGCGCTCGATGATAGACAGGAGGTGCGGCAATGAAACGCGTACAGATCTTCGAACGGGCCTGCTGCGGGTCGAGGTTGACCGCGGAGCTCGTTTCACGCCTACGGGAGGCGTTCGATTCGGAAGCAGAAGTAACCTCCTGCGATCTCGGCAGTGCCACAGGTAACGTACAGATACCCACCAGCTTGCTGCTGAGGATGCAGGACGCGGGAGCGGCGGCGCTACCGGCGCTGGTCGTCGATGGCGTGATCCTCGCCGAAGGGCAGTTGCCAGACGTAACAGAGGCCGTCGAACTGGTCCGCACAGGTGAACCTAGCAGGCGCGTGCTATCTATGGAGGGCAGGCGGGGGTGTTGCTGACGCGGTGACTCTACCAACCGGCGGCAAGAAGGAGAGCACACATGGACCTCGCGATTTATGTCTCAAACGAGCAGGATGCGGTCGAGGCAACCGCTCGAGTCGGCTCACTCCAGAGCGCTGGCGACAACCAGCCGCGCGTGGTGAATCTGTTGGGTGCACCGCCGGACGGGGTCGCCGCCGAGGTCCTGCAGGTAATGATGTTGAAGAAGTCCAAAACGTTTCCACTTACGATTGTCGACAGCAAGCCCGTATTAAGCGGACGGTTGCCCGATACTTCGGAGCTGGAAGAATGGCTGCGTAACGGCATTCAGGCGCCGGCCATCCTTGTGACCAGCTCCGAGAGCGCCGTCGATTTTCCAACAGACCGGCGCCTGCATATCAGCCTGGGCGTCAGCGACATCAGCCACTCAGTCGCGTTCTATCGCGTGTTCTTTGGCACAGACCCGGTGAAAGTACGCTCCGACTATGCGAAGTTCGAACTCATCGAGCCACCGCTGAATATCGCCCTGACGCACTTCGGGGAACCTAGCAAAGGTGGGCCGGTCAACCACCTGGGCGTCCAGGTCAAGAGTAGTGACGCGGTCGTCGAGGCGAAGGAGCGATTCCTGGAGGCTGGATTTAGCGTCGAGGAGGAAGTTGCAACCGCCTGCTGTTACGCGGTGCAAACAAAAGTCTGGGTGGCGGATCCCGACGGCAACCGCTGGGAGGTGTACGTCACAACGGAACCCGACGCAGACGAGGGCTGCGGACCTGACTGTATCTGCTGGCAGGAATTGCAGCCGAACTACGTATATGGGTCCGATCCTGTGGTGGTGCCAGCCTGAGCCACGAACACGTGTGGAGGGGAATGTGCGGTGATTGACGACGTTGACGTCGGGTGTCTGCGCGATGCGGACTGCCTTGACCCGGAGGTCCGCGCGCTAGGGACTCAGCTGGTGGCCTGCCGGGCCTTGTTGGATGCGCTGGCCGAGCCCATGCGACAGGACCTGGTCCAGGTGCTCGCTCGGAGCGAATTGAATGTGGCCAACGTCGCCGATCGGGTTACCGTCAGCCGACCGACGGTTTCACATCACTTGAACGTCTTGCGTCGGGCGGGATTGGTCCGCGCCCGAAAGCGGGGACGCGAAATGTATTACCGCCTGAACAAGGACCGCATCGTAGGCTCCCTGCACCAGCTGATTGACTGTCTGACGTGCTGCTGATTCAGAGCGTCGAAAGCCCTCCTGGTGGCTGCCTGCTGTGACATGGGCGGCGCTAGACCGCTGGCTGGCGGGGAGGCCCAGCAGGCAGCCGACGTGTTCAAAGCTCTGGCTGACCCAACTCGAGTGCAGATGCTTCATATGCTGAAGACGTCCCTGCAACCCATTTGCGTGTGCGATTTTGTGATCACGTTCGGCCTTGCCCAACCAACCATCAGCCATCACCTGGGTAAGCTCAAACATATGGGCTTCGTCGAGAGCGGTAAGCGCGGCGCATGCACCTTCTATGCGCTCCAACCGCGCGCACGCGAGACGAACGAAGCTGTGCTTGCCCTGATTCCGTGAGCATGAGCATGCTGCGGAGTG
>JAFAOS010000483.1 GCA_019247515.1 Chloroflexota bacterium
TGACTGCCTGGCTGGTTCCTGTATCAAAGGCGCCCGCAGCACCGCTCAGGTGAGTTCTGCGGGAGGCAAGGCGTAACCCAGTCCAGCGTGGCCTCGAGCGTTTGCTGGCGCTGCGATGCGGTTAGGCTGCCCCCGACCACCAACGTAAGCCATCATTAAGCCGCACGCCAGCGTCTCGCAAGATGGAGCGGAAATATGCGCCGCCGTCACTTCGAAGGCCAAGGGAGCACCGTCTAATACCACGGCAAACCGTCAGCAATCGATCAAAGTTACAGCCTCACTCCCGAAAGTTGTTCCTCTACGCGCCCTCAGTTAGTCGAGACTGCCGGATGCGGACGCGACAACCTGAGGTTCGCCCGTTTCGGGCCGCGCTCACGAGGCGCTGTCCGCTCAGCGTTTACTCCGATTCACCCCAGGTCAATCGGATTCCGTGGACTCGGACGTCCAGCAGGGAAGGGTGCTAACTGCGACGTCGACCGCGTGAGCGCCGGGCCCACGCCAACGCTGCACCACAAGCTGTGAGCCGGTTGAACTGATCCACGGACTTGCTTATCGCGGGCGACGGCATCACCATCCCGTAGTCTGGTCCGCACCGCCGCGTGCAGAGTCGGTCTGCTCGTGTTACCGTATGTTACCTATGAGCCCGGGTGTCCCGCTCGTGAACGTGCTTGAACGCGGGCAGGCCGCGGATGCTCGGCCCGAGTTCTACAGCATTTCGCAGGCAGCGGCCTTGCTGAGCGTCAGCCGAATGACGCTCTGGCGGTGGATCAGCGCAGGCGAGTTGCCGGCGTGCCGTCTCGGACACCGCACCACGCGCATCAGGCGTGGAGATCTCGAAGAGTTCGCGGTCAGGCGAAGAGTCACAGCGCCGCGACTTCACGCGGCTGCCGTCAAGACCGCGATGCGGCGCAGATGGACACACATGCGCGAGACCGAGCACTTCGTCCAGTTCTACGAGCACGATCAGGTCCTGCTCGATGCGGTAAGCGGCTACTTGCTGGCGGGCCTCCAATCGGGAGAAGCCGCGGTCGTGGTCGCCAGTTGCGAGCATCTCGACGAGTTGCAGCGCCGATTGGCAGAGCTTGGCGTCAGCGTGGCGACCGAACATAGCTCGGGGCGACTCATCCTGCTAGATGCGGCGGAGACACTCACGAAATTCATGGTCGGTAGCAGTCCGGACGCGGATTTGTTCGACCAGGAGATCGGGAATCTCGTCCGTTCGGCGGCGCGCGACGGACGTCACGTACGAGCTTTCGGCGAGATGGTCGCGCTGCTGGTGTCTGAAGGCAACTCGCGTGCAGCGGTTCAACTTGAAGCGCTGTGGAGTGAATTGCAGCGGCGATCTGGCTCATTCTCGCTGTTCTGCGCGTACCCGATGGAGTCGTTCCGCGAAGCATCGCTGGCAGGAGCGGTGCGCCAGGTCTGCGACGAGCACTCGCAAGTTATTCCTGCGGAGAGCTACACCAATCTTGACGCTCCCGACCACCAGATGCGGGCAATCGCCATGCTGCAGCAGAAGGCGCGGGCCCTCGAGGCGGAGGTCGAGGAGCGCAAGTCGGCTGAAGAGCAGTTGCACGTCGCGCTGGCAATGGAGCATGCGGCGCGTGAAGAAACCCAGGCGGCGCTTCGCCTGAGGGACGAGTTCCTCTCCGTCGCCTCGCACGAGCTTCGGACCCCGCTGGCCGCCCTGAACGGCCAGGTTCAACTGGCCTTGCGCCGTATCGAGAAGACAGGGGAAGTCGATCCCCAACACGTCGCGCGCACGCTGGCTCGCATCCGCGGTCAGGGTGACAAACTCGCGCGACTGCTGGGACAACTCCTGGACGTTTCGCGCATTGAAGCGGGCAAGTTGACCATCGACCCTGAACCACTCGACCTGTGCCTGCTCGTCGCGGAGGTGGTCAAGGTCGCAGACTCGGTCCAGGAGTCGCACTCATTTGTTGTCCGCCGACCCGAGTCGCTGTACGCCCGCGTTGACTCACTGCGCATGGAACAGGTCCTGACCAATCTGCTCGACAACGCTGTCAAATACAGTCCCGAGGGCGGTCAGATCGACGTGACGCTCAGGAAACTGGATGACTGTCTAGCTGAAATCGCAGTACGCGATCGGGGGCTCGGCATTCCGGTCGAAAAACGCGAGGGTATTTTTGACGCGTATTACCAGGCACATGGGGCTGCTTACCGCAGCGGGATGGGGCTTGGTCTGTATATCAGTCGGCAAATCGTGGAACTGCATGGAGGCCAGATCACGGCCGAGTTTCCGCTGGATGGCGGAACGCGCCTGGTCGTTCGGCTGCCGACCGGCGGGCCAACTCCGCGCGATTGAGCTCTGAATGCAGACGTCAGCCTTCCGACGGGGGGGCGGAGGCGGCGCGGCTCGCACGCGAGGCGCGGTCGCTCTCGGTTTCGGGCTCATCTTCGGACCCATGCGCGGCGGCCTTGGCCAGATTCACCGCGGCGCCGATCAGCGCCAGGTGGCTGAAGCCCTGTGGAAAATTGCCTAGCAGTCCCCGGGCGCCAGGGTCGATCTCTTCCGCCAGAAGGCCGACGTCGTTCGCGTAGGCGAGCGTATGCTCGAACAACTTGCGAGCTTCATCGAGTCTGCCTCCCAGCGCCAGCGCGTCGACCAGCCAGAACGTGCACAGGGTGAACGTGCCTTCGCCACCGGCCAGCCCGTCCTTCGTTCGGTAACGGTATACGAGCCCGTCCTTGCTCAGCCGCTTGCGGATCTGCTCGACCGTGGACTGGACCCGCGGATCGGTGGGTGGCAGAAAGCCGATCCGCGGAATCACCAGCGCGGTCGCGTCCAGCGCCGAGCTGCCGAAGGCCTGGGTGAACGCACCGATGCTCGTGTCATACCCGCGTTGCAGGATCGCCGACCGGATTTCATCGCGAGTCTTCTGCCAGCGGTCACGCGGCGCATCCAGGTGGAACTCCCCTGCCAGACGGATGCCTGAATCCAGCGCCGCCCAGCACATCAGCTTGCCGTAGAGAAACGGCTGCGGACCACCGCGCACCTCCCAGATGCCGTTGCCGTTCTCGTCCCAGTGTTCGGCAGCTCGGTCGACGAGGTCGCGCAGCAAACTCCAGTCCTCGTTCGATGGAGGTCGAGGTCGCGCACCGAGGGCGTGACCATCGTCGGCCGCCTCGTCGCCGCGGCGGTAGTGCAGCGCGGCCGCGCGCAGCACTTCGCCGAAGATGTCCAGCTGGCGCTGCTCGGCGGCCGCGTTGCCGACGCGGACCGGTCGGGAGTCGCGATACCCGGACAGATGCTCCAGGCAATACTCCGTTAGCTGGTTGCGGCCGTCGATGCCATACATGATCTGCGGCCTGCGGGTCGGATCGGAGCCGATCGTCCGCTCGAGCCAGTGGGTGAAGTCGGCGGCCTCCTCGCCATAGCCAATCGTGAGCAGCGCGTACAGGATCAATGATGCATCGCGCAGCCACGTGAACCGATAGTCCCAGTTCCGCTCTCCACCAACGTTTTCCGGCAGTGAGGTTGTCGGAGCCGCGACAACGGCGCCTGTGGGCTCGTAGGTGAGCAGCTTGAGAACCAGCGCGCTGCGGAGTACCACGTCGCGATATCGGCCCTGGTAGGTGCACCTGTCGGCCCACTGGTGCCAATACTGGAGCGTGCGCGTCAGCTGCTGGTCGCAGTTGACCGGCGAAAGGGCTTCTTCGGCACGATCGGGATCGTCGGCGCTCGTCAGGACAACCCAACACGCTTCGCCGGCGCCAAGCCGGACGGTCGCCCACACCGTTCCTTCCTCACGCGTAAAGTCGCAGTCAGTTGTGCAGGCGAGTGTCAGGTACTGCTCGTCGGCGGCCGCAATTACGCCGTGCTGACGAAGATCAATCCCAGTCGCCGCGCGCGCGTAATTGAACGTCGGCTTGAACTCCAACTGGATGTCGAGGGCGCCATCCAGGCACTCCAGCCTGCGCAAGATTCGATGGGAACTGCCGACGTCGTAGCCGTGACCGTCCGATTTCCGCGCGTGGACCGGCATCAGGTCCGTTACTCGCAAGCGTCCGCCATCCCCGGAGAAGGTTGTTAGCAGAACGTTTGTCGAACCATCGTAGCGGCGTTCGACCGAGTACGTGCCGTTCGGAGTCGTCCGCAAGAAGCCGCCGCGCTCGGAGTCCAGCAAACGGCAAAAGACAGCCGGCGCGTCGAATCGATCGGGGCAGAACCAGTCGATCGACGCGTTGCGTGCGATCAACGCCGCGGTATGGCAGTCGCCAATCAGCGCGTAATCATCGATGGCCGGATACGGCGGGCGCATGCTGTACCTGGGTGGGGTGGACCTGCCCGTTGGGCGCTGGACTGTCGGCGTGCTGCCCGCTCAGCGTATGTACCAGGCGGCCCGCGGCCGTCGACGCGGCCGTGGCCAGCCAGCTCGCCTGCATCGTCAGGCGCATCTCCCAACTGCCCGACTGCGCGCGGTCGTCGAACGCGCCGTGCGCACCCTGGTGTCCGGGCACAGGCTGGTACAGGTCGACCGGTCGGTTCGGGTCCTGCGCACCGTCGTACAGCTGGCCGTCCCAGGCCATGCGCGCCGCAAAATGGTCCAGCAAACCTGGCAGAATGCGCTGACCCCAGATGGCGCGAGCCGTTGGCCAACCGACAAATACCTCACGATGGCGCTGATGTGCGGCCCAGTACACGGCTTCCGCGCCGACCTCCGGCTGAAAGATTGGCGGCACAGGTTGCGACTTACGGCGCATGTTGCTCTTGCACCACGAGAACTGGGTCGTATTGAGCGCGGGCATCTGCACAACCGTAATGTGGACGTGCGACCCGTCGTGAATCAGCTCGCTTCGAATCGAGTCCGTAAAACCGACAATCGCGTGCTTGGCCCCGCAGTACGCGGACTGGAGTGGAATCGAACGGTAGGCGAGCGCCGAGCCAACCTGAACGATGGCGCCCTGATCGCGACGCCGCATGCGTTTGAGCGCGGCCATCGTGCCGTAGACGAAACCCAGATAGGTGACCTCGGTAACGCGCTTGAAGTCCTCGGCGCTCATCTCGTGGAACGGCGAGAACACGGTGGTCATTGCACCGTTCACCCACACATCGATCGGCCCGAAGGTTTCCTCAGTGATCGTGGCCGCACGTTCGGTGGTCGCCGGATCCGCGACGTCGCCCGCCAGGACGATGGCCTTGCCGCCAAGCTGCTCCACTTCCCGTCGGGCGTCGTCGAGGCGCTCCTCGCCGCGTGCCACGAGCCCGATGTGGGCGCCGCGGTTGGCGAAGGCCTGTACGATCGCGCGCCCGAGGCCGGCGCCGGCCCCGGTGATGACCACCACTTCAGGCGTTTTGTTGTTGCGCATGGGTCCTCCAATGGAATTGGCCGATGGCGGCGAAGACTTCGTCACGACCGAGCCAGGCGTTGATGAACGAAATGGCCGCCGAGCACAGGCACAACGTGCACAGCGCGTGGACCAGGAAAATCTGGGTGAGGACCAGCACGAGACTGGTCAGGGCGAGGCCGGCCAGCACGAGGCCATAGAGCAGCACGAGCCAGGTTTGCGTGCGGTAGCGGTCCTCGCCGCCGAGCACCGCCAGGATCGCCTCGACGAGGTAGGCGAGCGCACCGAGCGTTGCGTCGGGCAACGGCAAGAGCCTGCTCAGCGATGAGGTCAGCACGGCTTCGCTGCTCGCGCTCCCGAACAGTGGGTCCCACACGGCGGTCGTGACGTGCCACTGGTAGAGGGTGAGATACGTGGCGAGGGCAGCGCCGACGAGTGCCAGCACGAAGACCGGCGCACGCCGCGACCGTGCTGAGGGGCTCGAGGGTCGCGCCTCGGCCGTTGCGGCGAGTGTCATGCGGCGTGGTCCGCCACTGAACTCGGATTGGACCACTGCACGCCACACATCTGAGACGAGATCTATCGCAGGGGGCGTGCCTATGGGCCTGATTCGGACTGGAGCTTGAGGGGCGCCAGCTAAAGGCCCGCGCGCGGATGTGGCAAGGTGTGCAGATGACGCTGGTGCTGCTGACGGTCAATGGACATCCCGACGACGAGGTCGTGACGGTAGGTGGGGTCATGGCGCGCTATGCGGCCGAGGGCGCCCGCGTGATCGCCGTGATGGCCACGCGTGGCGAATGCGGCGAGATTGTCGCCCCTGATCTGGATACTCCCGAGAACCGCGCGCATCTCGGGGACGTACGCACGCACGAACTGGAGCGGGGCCTGGCGCGATTGGGGGCGGTCGAGCACAGATGGCTGGGGTACCGCGACTCGGGCATGGACGGGGCCCCTGAAAATGCGGACCCGCGCAGTTTTCTCCGGGCCGATCCCGATGAAGCCGCCGAACGCCTGCTTGTCCTCATCCGCGAGGTCCGCCCGCAGGTGATCGTCGCACCGAACGCCTATGGCGGCGACGGGCACCCAGACCACATCCGCGCCAGTCTGATTGCGCGGCTGGCGTTCGATCGCGCCGGCGACGAGACCTGGGCACCCGGCAAGCTGTACGCGAGCACTGACGACCTGCAGCGACTTGAAAAATTGAAGCGACTGCTGCGCGCTGGCAATCTGACCGAAGTTGCCGGGCTCGGATGGCGGCTGGCGCGCGTCTGGCGACCCCGTGACGAGGCGCTGCGGCGGCGCGTGGCGGCGGCCCAGGGGCCGGTCACCACGCGCGTCGATATCGGTGCCTATCTCGGCGCCAAGTACGCGGCGATGCGGGAGCATCGCACCCAGATCGACCCGCGCTCGACACGTTTTGCGGTCACGCCCGAGCAACGCCTGCGCACCAACCCGACCGAGAACTTTTCGCTAGTGCGGGCGCGTGGCGTGAACCTGAGCTTGCCCGAGGACGACCTGTTTGCCGGGCTGCGCTAACGTCGTCGAGGTGGCGCAGGTCGGCACAGGCCCGCTCACCATGGCGTCGGCGCAACGAGCGCCACCGCATCCTCCAGCGGCATCGCGTAGCCTGTCGCGTAGGCGGTCGCGAGTGGTGCCTCGCCAGCGCGAGCGCGCGCCCGAATGCCAGCCGGCTCAGCGGTCCACCAGGTCCTCCAGACCGGCGGCAGCACGACTCCGCGCGAGCCGCAGAACGCATCCACCGCACCGGCGAGGCGAGCTGCAAGCTCGGACGCGCCCGTCTCCGCCTCGAGCCCGGCCGACTGCTCGAGCGTCGAGGCCACCGCCGTCAGATGCCCTTCGCGCCAGAGTAATGGCAGCGCCGATCGATACAGCGCTCTGGCCTCTTGATGCGCGCCCTGGGCGCGGGCCAGCCCAGCCCGGACGATGCGGGCAAGCACCACGCCGTCCTGGTACCCAACGTTGCTGGCGGCCGCGTGCGCCTCGTCGATGAACGTCCGGGTTCGGGCGTGGCGCCCCTCACGCAGAGCGAGCATGGCAAGAAAGCCGAGGGCGAGCGCGGCCAGTGGAGCGTCGCCGGCGTCGCCACTCAGTTCGGCCGCTCGCTCGAAGTGTGCTCGGGCGGCATCGAGCTCGTCAGGTACGAGCTGTACCGCCAGGTGGTGGAGCGCGGAAGCGAGTCGACTCCCATCACCCGCCCGGGCGGTAGCGACGGCCGTCTCGAGGAGCGCCCGTGCTGCCTCGCTGTTCCCACTCAGGCCCAGGGTGATGCCGAGGTACACCTGCGCGTACGCGATGTTGTTCGCGCCACCAATGGTTTCAGCCAGCCGGAGCGCCTCGACGCCTGCGCATCGGGCACGCTCGATGTCGCCATGCAGGGTGGCGAGGTGACCGAGCATGGTGAGTGCACGTACCCTGGCGAAAGAGGGCGCCACGCTCGGGCGGGCAACCACAGCTTCGAGCGCCGCGCGTCCTTCCTCGAATCGGGCGCGGACGCGCCAGAAGCGGGCCAGCGCACTGACCAGGCGGAGCACGCCGTCATCGGATGCCTCGTTCTGGAGAGCCCGGTCGAGCGCCAACCGCAGGTTGTCGGTCTCGGCGTCGAGCCGGTCGTACCAGCGCGCGCTGTCTTGCCCGACCAGGTCGGCCGGCGCCCGCTCGGCGAGCGCCGTGTACCAGGCGGTGTGCGACTTCGCAAGCACGGGCAGCTCACCGCTCTCCACCAATCGCTCGTGGGCGTACTCGCGGACGGTCTCGAGCAGGTCGAAGCGTTCCTCGTCGCCTCCGTCCGGGATGGCACGCACCAGGCTGTGTTCGAGCAAGCCACCGAGGCACTCGAGAATGTCGGAGGCTCGCAGGTCCGGACCCACGCAGACCGACTCCGCGGCTTCCAGTGTCCAGCCGCCGGCGAAGATCGCCAGGCGGCGGAACAGCACCTGCTCGGCCGGCTCGAGCAGATCGTGACTCCAGGCCAGCGTCGCCCGTAGCGTCTGCTGGCGCTCGGGCAGGTCGGCCGCACCACCCGTCAGCACCGGCAAGCGGTGTTCTATGCGGCGCAGCAGCGCCTCGGGACCCAGCAGGGAGGTGCGCGCCGCGGCTAGCTCGATCGCGAGCGGAATCCCGTCCAGCTTCTGGCAGATGGCCCCCACGGCGGCGGCATTGCGTGAGTCGAGCGCGAAGTCGGGCGAGACTTCGCGCGCCCGTTCGACGAACAGCTGAACGGCGGACCCCTCAGCGGAGGTCGACAGCGGGGCCACCTCGAACCGCTGTTCGGCCTGAATCCGTAACGGAGTACGACTCGTCGCCAGTACGGTCACTCGAGCGCAGCGTCGTACCAGCTCGGACATGAGCAGCGCCGCCTCGAGCACATGCTCGAAGTTGTCCACGACGAGCAACACCTGGCGTTGGCGCAGGTACTCGAGCACCAGCTCACGAGCGCTGTGGCCGCCGCTTTCCTGAACCTTCAGCGCTCGGGCGATGGTCGCCGCCACGAGCCTCGGTTCGCGCAGTGGCGCCAGGTCGATAAACAGGACGCCGTCTGGGTAGGCCGAGGCGAGACCACCGGCCGCGGCCACTGCCAGTCGCGTCTTGCCTACCCCACCGGGTCCGACCAGGGTCAGCAGCCGGAGGCGGTCACCCGCCGGGTTCAGCAAGTCTCGGATCGTCCGTAGCTCGACCTCCCGACCGACGAAGGACGTGAGCCAGACCGGCAGGTTGCGCAGCTCGACGGCCGGCGCCGGCGCCAGCGGCGCATGCGTGCGTGCGCGGGTCAGCGTGGCGGATCCGCTGGCAGCGCGCGCCAGCCCGGACAGCGCTGCCCGCTCCTCGGCCGACAGGGCGAGTGCTCGAGCCAGTGCGTCGACCGTGCTCGGATAGGGAGCAGAGCGCTTCCCGCGCTCGAGCGCGGCGACGGCCGCGGTCGACATGTTGGCCAGCTCGGCGAGTGCCGCCTGGCTCAGGCAGGCGCCCAGCCGGAGTTCGCGCAGCGCCTCTCCAAATGTCGACGGGTGCTCGTCCATGCCACTTGCCCCGCCGCACGAGCCACCCCGGGCCGCGGCGCTCTGGCTATGAACATAGTATCGCCGAACGCGCGACCGCCGAAAGCACCAGCTTCTGGAAGTGGATGCACAGGTGTTCGCTGTTGGCCAGGAAGCGTCCCTGGTCGGGCAGGCCGCAGTCGATGCCGCGCTGGACGGAGCTGGTCAACTCGTCATCTTCGTCACCAACCTGGGCGTTGAAGGCGATCATCTCCTCGGCCCAGTCGGCTGGCACGTCCGGGCCGAAGTAGTGTTCGGAAAAGCCGCGCGTTCGAGTCGGACCGTCAGGCAGCCAGACGTCGAGCGAGAGGTTGGGACGACCCGGATTCACGCTGATGGTGAAGTTGGGCCACAGAAAATGGAACTGCGCCTGCTGGACGTCGCCCTGGGCATCGTACGGCGGCGCCTGACCCGAGATGGTGTCGCGCACCGAGCCGGTCTGGCTCGAGAACCAGCGGTACGCCTCGAGGCGGTAAGCATCAGGCCGAACGTCGATCACGGCGCTGAAGGCCGGGTGCTGAACCGGGCAGTGGTAGCACTCGAGGAAGTTCTCGATCAGGATCTTCCAGTTGGCATGGCTCACCCAGTCGTCGCGCCGCCAGAACCGGAGCTGGTCGAGGTCCATGCCGCTGCTGGCCAGGATTGCGGGCAGCTCACCCAGGATCTCGGTCAGCGGCGGCGCATCCGGGTCCGGATTGGCGAAGATCCAGCGGCCCCAGGTTGCCACCTGGACCCGCAACAGCGGGTAGTCCTCCTTGCAGAATGAAAGCTCACGCTCGGAGCGCGGCGCGGTCCGCAGCCGACCGTCCAGCTCGTAGGTCCAGGCGTGGTAGGGGCACTGCAGGCTACGGCGGTTGCCGGCGCCGGACATCACCTCATGCCGCCGGTGCCGACACACGTTGACCAGCCCCTGGATGCCTTCAGCGGACCTGACGATGACGACCGGGATGTCGCCGACCTGGGCGGTGAAATAATCACCTGCCTGCGCGACCTGCTCGGTCCGCCCGACGTACTGCCAGCTTCGGCGGAAGATGTACCGCCGCTCCAGCTCGGCTATGCCCTGGTCGGTGTACCAGGCGGTGGGCAAGGCCAGGCCCTGATCGAGCTCGTGGCTCAGCCTCTGGAAGTCAGTCGTGGTGAGGGCCATACTGGTGCTCCTTCTGGGATGTGGTCGCGGCTCAGTCAGTGATCGGCTTGACGCCGACCGGTCGCAGGCGCAGGACATAGAGCAGGGGTGTGCACGCAAGCAGCACCAGGCTGGTGATCGCGAGCGTGCCAAGGAACGAGATGGTGGCGCTGAGCGAGCCGCCGACCAGGTTGCCCCCCAGCTGGCCGATGGAAAAGCCAATGTTGTAAAGGGCGTAGACCGCACCGTAGGCGCTGCTGCCGCGGCGATCGACGCCGTCGGCGAGGTCGGATAGCGACGGGTTCATGGCCAGCCCGTAGGCGACATTGGCGACCACAAGCGCCGCCGTGATCGGTACGATCGACGACGGCAGGGCCAGCCAGGGCAACGCCAGCGCGAGCACGACCAGACCGGCGAGCATCGTCGGCCACAGGCCAATGCGCTCGGCCAGGTTGCCGATCCAGGTGGCGCTGGCGCCATTGCTCAGCGTCGACAGGGTGAACATCACGCCGACGGCAGCCGGCCCGATGCCGGCGACCTGCATCACGTGCTCGGGCAGCAGTGGCTCGATGAGCGACCAACCCCCCGCCGCCAGCAGCACGACCAGCGATGCCGACAGGATGCCGCGGTCACGCAGCAGCGTCCACGGCTCGGTCGGCGCCTCTGTGGGACGCGCTCGGTCACGCACCAGGGTCAGGCGGAGGACGAAGTCGCCGACGAGCAGCGCTCCGGCCAGGACGAACGGCCAGTGATAGCCGCCGAACTCGGCAAGCACGCCTCCAACCAGCGGCCCGAGCACCGAGCCGCCGCTGCTGCCCATCATGACCAGGCCCATCATCTGGGTGCGTCGGCTGGTGAACGTGTCGGCGACCAGGGCCAATCCGGCGGTCCAGGTGGCGGTCGAGGCGATGCCCTGGACGATCCGAGCCAGGATCAGCAGCGGCAGCGAATTGGCGGTGGCAAACAGCAGCGTTGAGGCGCCGAGGAAGATCAGTCCGAGCAGGAAGGGCAGCCGCCGCCCGACTCGGTCGGTCAGCGAGGCCACGACCAGCGTGGCGAGCAGGACTCCGAGCGCGTAGGCGCTGTAAGTGAGGGCGACCCTCGGGCCCGTCAGTTCGGCGCCTGGCGTCTGGGACGCCAGCGGGATAAGCAGCCCGTACACGAACGAGTCAGTGAACATGGCCACGGCGACGACGACGACGGTCGTGGCGCCTCCTCGAAGCATCGCGTTGCCATGGTCGGCCATGCGCGCACTTTTGCAAAGTGACACAAGGCACACACTTCCCGCACACTTGCTCCGCGTGCTGACTGCAGCTCGACGGATGATGGTCGCCGGGGTGGCGGCTGCCGTGCTGTGCGCGTGTAACACGCCGCCCGCCCCAGCGCGCGACCCGGCGGCCGATCGCGCGGCGATCGAGCGCGTCCTGCGGCAGTGGCCGCTCGACGTCGCTGACCGCAATGCTGCCGCCGTTTGCGGTATCTTCGCGCCCGACGTCGTCCTCAGCGCGGCTGGTGGTCCGGATCGCAACCACGATCAGGTCTGCATGCAGTTCGACAAGCTGTTCGCGGACTCCCAGCACACGATCAGCTACGCGGACCCCGAGATTCAGGACGTGTTCGTCGACGGCGATCTGGGAGCGGTGCGGCTGATCTGGACCTTGACGACCACCGGTCCGCCCGGCACTGCACCGGTGGTCGACCGCGAACAGGGGCTCGACATCTTCGCCCGCCAGCCAGACGGATCATGGAAGATCCGCATCTCGTACGCGTACTCGCTCTGACTCGTTGCCTGGTGGACGCGCGCAAGTGTCCGGCGAGTGTTGGGGTAGTGTGACTGCCGCCGCCGGCCAACCGACGTCTAGGCTCGGGGCATGCCAACCAGGATCATGCCCGCGGCAGGCGTTCTGCTCGCGGTACTGCTGATGCTCGGACCGCGCGGCGCGCCCCAGCCGACGGCGGCGCAGGCCGAACCCGCGCCATCGACCGTGACGCCGTTTCTGCTCCTTCCGTTCACACAGTCCTGGACGGTGCCACCGGGGGTCACCTCGGCAACGGTTGTGCTGCTTGGCGCCGGGGGTGGCGACGGCAGCAGTCAAGTCCTGCCAGTCGCCGGCGGGCGGGGCGCTTTCGTCCAGGCGACGCTCGGCGTGAAGCCTGGTGAGACGCTGCAGGTGCGGGTGGGTGGCCGAGGTGGGCGCGCCGGCGACGCCCGGGGCAGCGACAACGGCGGTGGCGGTTTCTACCCCGTCACGCTCGACGTCTCGAGGGCGGCGGGTCGGGGCGGCGGCGCCAGCGACGTGCGGCGCAGCCCATATCGGCTGGTGGACCGACTCGTCGTCGCCGGTGGTGGAGGCGGTGGCGGCAGCACCGATCTCTGGGGGAAGGACGGGCTCGGCGGCGCCGGTGGCGACAGCGGTGCTCCTGGGCTGGCTGGTCGCTCATTTGTCGGCAGTCTCAGCCCGGGCGGCGGCGGCGCACCGGGTGGCACCGGTCGCGGTGGAAGCGGGGGCGCCGGCGGGAGCGCGGGGCGCGGCGATACGCGCGGGTCGGACGGACCCGACGGGACCCAGGGCGTCGGCGGCAGCATGCCGAGAAGCAACGAGAACGGCGGCGACGGTGGTGGTGGCGGTGGCGGCTACTACGGCGGCGGCGCCGGTGGCCAGGGCGCGTCGAGCGGACACGGAGCCCAGGGGAGTGGCGCCGGTGGGGGAGGCGGTGGGTCCGACTTCGTTACCGCCGACGCGACCGACGTGATCGTCCGCGACGGCGTGCAGGCGGGCGATGGACTGGTCGTCATCTCCTACCAGTCGCCGGCGACATCCTCGCCAGCGGGTGAATAATCTCGCGTGAGGCGGGGTCGCAACGCCAGCCACACGGACGCGTGCCAGTACCCTGTCAAGGTGGCTGCCGAGCTCATACTTCGGAGTGGATCAACGCTGCTGGAGGAACTTTCGCGTGCCGCACTGTACGACCGCTGCGTCTTCTTCGCTGGCCTCCCCGGCGTGGGCAAAACGCTCCTCGTACAGCAACTTGCGCTACTCGCCCACGGCGTTGGGCGTCGGGTACATCTGCTGCAGTGGGACGTCGCAAGGCTCGCGTTCGAAACCCCTGGCCTGTTGGCGCGCTACCCGGAGGTTGACGGTGTCACGCATGCCGCGCTCCGCAAGGCGGTGGGCGTGTGGGTGCGGGATGCCGTTCAGCGCTGGGACCTCGCGTATCCCGATCCAGGTAATTTGCTGATTGGCGAGACTCCGCTGATCGGTAATCGTCTGATCGAGTTGGTCCGCATCCACGACGATGCCGCGGAGCGTCTGCTACAGAGCGCTCGCACCGAGTTCCTGGTGCCCGCACCGTCGCGGCGCGTGCGCGCGGCCATCGAAGAAGCGCGAGCGCGCGAGATGGAGCGTCCGTCGCATGCGCGCGAAGTTGCCAATGCTCCGCTGGGCCTCGTGCAGGCGCAATGGACTCAGGTGCTTGAAGCCGCATCGCTGCTGGACATCGCTCCGCCGGAGCGCCCGACGGAATACGAGCCGCGCCTGTACGCCGCCGTGTACGCGCGGCTCCTCTGCCATCGGCGCCATCGCGTGTTGTTCATCGACGACGTGCTCATCCCGCGAGGGTCCGCCTATGCGCTGGACGTTCCCATCCAGAGCGAGTTGCGTCCTGGAGTGGACGATGTGAGGGAAGCCATGGCGGTTGTCGATAACTGGCCTCCCGATCAACTGGCGAGGTCGGTAGAGCGCTGGTACGCCGTCTGAGTCCGGATCGCAAAGAACAATCGGCCGATCAGCCAATGCCGTTGGCGCGAAGAAACTCACGATTGCGTCGCGCGATGGGAAGTGGTTTCTCGAATGGGGCTGGAAACATGTCCTGCTCGACGATCCCCCAGCCCTCGTAGCCAACTCGTTCGGCGACCCGATTGATGCCGACGATATCCACGCAGCCGTCGCCGAGGTCGACGAACCCGCCGGCGTTCACCGCGCGACCGAAGGGCCAGTCGGCTTCGCGGGCCCGCCGGGCAATTCCCGCGTCCACATCCTTCAAGTGGAGGTACGTCACCCGCGCGTGATGCTCGCCGAAGAACCTCACCGCATCCCCACCAGCGTAGGCGTGGTGCCCGACATCCAGGCACAGATTGATGAGCGCCGGATCAGTCAGCTCGAGCAGCCGCTCGATCTGCGGCTCATACTGAATCGTCGTGTCCGCGTGCGGATGGAACACGGATGCTATGCCGCGCGAGGCGGTGTACTCGCCGATGCGATGGAGGTTGTCGCGCGTACGTGCCCAGCCGGAGTCATCCAGCTCGCGCGAGCTGACCGCTACACCGTTTGCGTCGAAGTATCCGCCGTCGAGCAGCACCACGTAGCGCGCGCCCAGCGCCGCGAGAATGTCGCACACGCCGGCCGTCCGATCGCGCATTGCTTGCCAGCAATCCGGGGCGTCGAAGTCGCCGGAGAGTGTGCCGCCGGCCAGCTTCAGCGAGCGTTCAGCGAGCTCGCCGGCCAGTCTCTCGGTATCGGTGGGCAAGTAGCCGTATGGCCCGAGTTCGATGCTGTCATAACCGGCCTGCTTCACCTCGTCGAGGAAACGCCGCCACGGCGTTTGCCGCTGGTCATTGGAGAACCACACTCCCCAGGAGTCCGGCGCGGTACCGACGTGAATGGACATGGCGTTTCCCGAACCGGAATTATGCGCCGACACCGCTGGGCGAGGCGGTGAAGCGCGCCAGGGACAGACCAGACAGGTCCACACTCGCCCGACCTGCCGTCGCAAGCTCGGCGACAACCTGCCCAACTGCTGGTCCGGTCACAAAGCCATTGCCGCCAAAGCCGCTGGCAATGATCAGGCCTCGCGGCTCGGCGCAGGCCTCCAGCACCGGCACGCCATCGGCGCTGGGACCGATCACGCCGGCCCAACTGCGGAGGATGGCCACATCTCGCAGGCCAGGCATGAAGTCGCACATGCGCCGCGCCGTCCGCTGCATGCCACCCGGTGCGACCGTGTATGAGACCTCCGCCAGCGTGCGCTCCCACGCCGGTCCACCCGAGCCGAAGTGCAGGTGGCCACTCAGTGACTGACGCGCGTACACTCCGTTGCCCGCCCAGACCACGTCGGTCCAGGGCGGCATCGCTTCAGACAGCAGTATCTGGATCCGCCGCGGACCGATGGGACACGCCACGCCCGCCGTCGCGGCGAGCTGTCCGGTCCACGCCCCCGCGGCCAGCACGACCGTGGGCGCGCCGATCGCCCCCGAGCCTACGCGCACCCCGTGAACCGCATCGTTTTCGACGCTGACGGACGTGACCGGCGAGTAGAGCAGGAACTTTACTCCGAAGTGTCGTTCGGCGGTCTGCGCCAGCGACTTCGTCGTGAGGATTGGATTGACCTGCCCATGACGGGGTGACAGGACGCCGCCTTTGATTTCACTCCGGAGCGGTGGCAGACGTCGTCGACACTCCTCCGGTGAAAGGAGCTCGGCCACGAAGCCGCGGGCATGACGGTACGCCAGAATGTCCGCCGGCTCCATCGGATCGTGATCAACCACTACGTAAAGACCACCACCGCGGCGGTATTCGGTCGGCCCGTCGATGTCGGGAATCAGCCGCGGCCAGATGTCAAGGGCCAGCTGACCGAGCGGTGCCCAGGCTCCGTCGATCGTCGGCGAGAGGTGCCCGCCGTTGCGGCCGGAGGCTTCGCCGGCGATGCCGGCTCTGTCGACCACCACAACGCGTTTGCCGGCGCGTGCCAGGTAGTACGCCGCGGCAACGCCGACAATTCCAGCGCCGACGACCACGACCTCCGCCTCTGTTCGTGTCACGTCGCGCTCGCGTTCGGCAAGGTGAAATTCGCGGCCCCGAATGGTTCCAGCAGCGGACCGTCGGCGCCTTCCTCCGTCGCCAGCGCCGCAAGTGGCAGCGCGCGGACCGGTGGCCGATAGCTGCTCAGGGGGATGTCGGCGAACGCCGTCGCATGTTGCCTCGCCAGCAGGCCCGCCACGATTGGCCGACAGCCGCGGCCCTGGCACACACCCATACCGGCGCGGCTGATTCGCTTGACCTCGTTCGGGTCGGCGGCGCGCTGGGCCCCGAGCGCTCGCACGGCCTGGAGCACCTCGCCACGACTGATCTCTTCGCACCGACACACCAGCACGTCGTCTGATGCGATGCTTTCCGCAAGCTGGTGCCAGCGACTGGCGAACACGTTCGTGCTTCGACCCACCCGCGGCCGCCACGCGTGTTGCGTGCCGCGGAGCCAGTCAGCCGCCGCACTGGCGGCGCGCTCACCACTCGCGGCGGCAGCGGACTCGGAAAGGGTCCCACCAGCATCCCCGGCGACATAGATGCCAGGCTGGCTCGTTTCGCCCGCCGGACCGTGCGCCACCTTCCAGCCGCCGTCCTCGGCGGCGTACTCCAGCGCACAGCCCGCCAGGTATGCCAGCTCGAGTGACGGCTGCCGGCCGATGGCCACGCACACGGAATCCACGCTGATGCGCTCGCTGGCGTCAAGCCGCACGCGCTCCCCGTCCACCGCGGCCACGCTGACCTCGTCGACGTCCGCGCCACCGTGCGCCGTCACGATAGTGTGGCCCGAGAAGTGACGCACTCCGGATGCCTGTAGCGCGGCGGCGCGGTCCGGGTCACCCGTGATCGAGTCCTCCACGTCGACCAGTCCGACGACCTCGACACCGGCTGCCTGCGCCGCGGCGGCGACCTGCAGCGCAATGTCGTTGGTTCCCAGCACCAGCAAGCGACGTGCTTCCAGGTAGCCAGTGGTCTCCAGAATCGACCTTGCGCCGAGTCCGCCGCACACGCCACCGAGCGTCCAGCCGGGGAAGGCCAGGTGCAGATCCGTTGCCCCAGTAGCCAGGACGATGGCCCGCGCGCGCCAGAGCTGCGTCGTGCTGCCGTCAAACACGCCCACGCTCCAGCCGGAGATACTCGGGAACAGGCCCCAGATCGCGGTGCGCGGGCGCATGTTTATATCGTTGGCGAGGACCGCCCGCAGGCGCGCGTGGCGCTCGATCCACCCGTACAGGTCCACCTGGTGCTTGCTTCGCGCGGCCGCGCGTGGTCCGAACCAGTACGGGACGTTGCGCCGGTAGGCACCAGCGTCAAACGGCTGTTCGTCGACGAGCACGACCTCCAGACCGAAGTCGTGAGCCGCCAGCGTGGCCGTGGCGCCCGCGGGCCCGGCTCCGACGACGACCAGCTCGATCTCCTGCAGACCGGAGTTCACTCCGGGTCCACCTTGGGGAACAGCTCCAGCGGAAAGATGTCGACCTGTGGCGACCGCTGCTGGGATAATAGCCCGCCGTCCACCGCGACCGTGTGACCGGTCATGTAGCGTGCCTGATCTGAAGCGAGAAACACTGCCACCGACGCGATATCGTCTGGCGTGCCCATGCGTCCGAGCGGGATTGCGCGACCGCGCTCCCGTGATTCGGCCTCCGTCAGAGGTCCGGTTGCGATGGAGCCCGGCGCGATGGCGTTGACGCGGATACCGTAGGGAGCCAGATCGAGCGCCGTCGCGCGCGTGAACGCTTCGATCCCGCCCTTTGTCGCATCGTAGGCGCAGTTGCCGCGGTGTGCGCGGGTGGCTCCGCCGCTCGACATGTTGATGACACAGCCACCCTTGCGGCGTGCCATCAGCCACGCGGCGCGGTGCGTGCACAGAAACACACTTTTCAGATTGGTGGCCAGAACTCGGTCCCACCAGGCTTCATCGCCGGTCAGGAAGTGGCGCGATTCGTTGACTAGCCCGGCGTTATTGACCAGGACGTTCACGTCTCCAAACCGCTCCAGGGCGGTATCAAACAATCGGTCGACATCGGACTTTTGCGACACGTCCGCGACGACTCCGACCGCAGTCCCGCCGTCACGGGAAATCGATGCTTCGACGTCTGTGACGTGGGCGCCAATGTCGTTGGCGACAACGCTGGCGCCGTGGCGGGCGAAGAGCTCCGCGATCGCTCGACCGATGCCGCGACCGGCGCCGGTGACGAGGACGACGGTACCGGCGAATTGTGGGCTGTCTGGCGGGCGCATGGCTCCGTTCCTACTCCGGGTGCCAGCCCGTGAAGTGCGGCCCATCCGGTGCGCGCCATTCGCGCAGGGCAATGTTGGCTCCGCCCGGATCTCGGATCACCGCCTGGCGGCCCCAGAAAGTGCGAGCATTCCAGGGCTCGCGCACAATCTCGACGCCCTGGCCCTGCAGCTCGCGCAGTGCCTCGTCGAGGCTTTCAACCGCGAGGCCGACGGCGTATAAGGTGGCGGGCTCATGGCCCGGTTGTGCCTGGACCACCTCGAGCAACGTATCGCCGCACCCGAGGTACGTGGTGGTCCCGCGCTCCTGGACGTAGAGACCGAGGGTTTTCGACAAGAACTCGACGCTCCTGGCGACATCCATGACCGGATACAGGATGTGGCTGACATTGTTGACTCTGACCATGGTGGTCCCGAGTGTATCCGCCTGCCTGGCGAGACCCCGCCGCGAACTCGACTGGATCGGTCGGTCGGTTGCTTCCCCCTGTCCGAGTCTGGAGGTAAGTCGGGGAGTTGTCTTCGAAGAACGGCATGAGCCGCGTGGGGTCGGCAGGAAGGACGTCGTTCGTCACCAGCCACTCGCATTCCCGGTCGAGGTGCGATGCGATCTCGTCGAGGCTCCGGCCGGGCCATGGCGGCAGCGGCGCGTCGTGCAGCATCCGTGTAGCGGCACCCGCCGCTGCCCAGAGCCATTATGGGCGACAACGAGCTCGACCTCCTCCACGTCGGCCATTATCAGTTCGCGGCGCCAGCCATCGCCCCTGGCTGTGCATCCAGCGCCAGCCCTTCATGTGGCGCCACCCCCAGCCGATTGATGCCATCAAAGGCCGCCGTCTTGTAGCACTCCGCCAGCGTCGGATAATTGAAGACCGTATTGACGAAATACTCGATCGCTCCACCAAAGGTAAGCACCGCCTGACCGATGTGGACGAGCTCGCTGGCGCCCTCGCCAATGATGTGGACCCCGAGCAGCGCGTGCGTGTCGAGATGGAACAGAAGTTTCAGGAGCCCGGAGCTATCGCCCAGGATCTGTCCGCGCGCAATCTCACGATAATGGGCCTTGCCCACTTCGTACGGGACGCCTGCTTCAGTTAGCTCATCCTCCGTTTTGCCGACCATCGAAATCTCCGGAATGGAGTAGATCCCGTATGGGAACAGCGAGGCCGCGCTCGAGGCCGGCACGCCAAACGCGTGACACGCCGCCAGTCGGCCTTGCTCCATCGACGTCGATGCGAGGCTCGGAAAGCCGATGACGTCACCCACCGCGTACACGTGGGGAACTCCAGTCTGATAGTCGGGGTTGACCGGCAGCCGTCCCCGGTCGTCAATCTCCAGTCCAGCCGCGCCGAGATTCAAAACACCGGTCGCCCCGGTGCGGCCGACGCTGTACAGCGCCGCATCGGTGACCACCTGTTTGCCACTCGCCAGGTGGATCCGCACCCGATCGCCGTACGTGTCGGTGATAGGCTCCATGCCAGACACCTCTTCGCCGAGCCGCAGGGTGACCCGATCCTCGCGCAGGTGATAGACCAGCATGTCGATGATCTCGCTGTCGACGAACGGCAGCAGGCGGTGCCGTTTGTCGATGATGGTGACGCGTACACCCAGTGCCGCGAACAAGCTCGCGTATTCGATCCCGATGACGCCGGCGCCCACCACGGTTAGCGAACGCGGCAAGCGGTCGAGCTGCAGAATGTCGTCGCTGCTGCACACGCGGTGGCCGTCGAATGGAATCCGCGCGTCGCGGGCTGCTTCGGTCCCGGTCGCAATCACCACGTGTTCGGCTGTGACGTCGCGCGTGCTGTGGGCGCCGCGGTGGTCGACTTCGGTCAGGCGAATCGTGTGCGGATTGACGAATGCCGCCTCGGCAGTGAAGACCTCCACCTGATTGCGCATCAACTGGTGGCGCGTCACGTCAATCTCGTGTCGGACCACGTGCTCTGTGCGAAAGAGCAGGTCCTCCATGGTGATGTGTTCTTTGACCGTGTATGAGGCGCCATACAGACCGCGCAGGCGATAGCCTGACAGGTGCAGCACCGCCTCGCGAAGCGTTTTGCTCGGGATGGTGCCGGTATTGATGCACACGCCGCCGATGACCGTCCTGCGCTCGATCAGCGCCGTGCGCTTGTTCAGCTTCGCCGCCTGAATCGCCGCTCGCTGGCCGGCCGGCCCCGAGCCGATCACCAGCATGTCGAAGTCGTAACCGTCCTCAGTCATCAGCCCTGCTCCGAACCCACGGGAGATCACCAATGAGCATAGCGCGTGGGAGCCAGGCTCTCCTCAGCGGCGCTCAGGGTTTGCGTCCGAGCACCACAAAACCGAACGTGGCCGTGAAGAGCTGGCCTCGCGCCTTGACGTGTTCGAGCCAGTCCCACCAGTTCGCCAGGTCGGCCGAGCCCAGTGCGCCGCTCTCCACTGCCTGGCTCAGCGCGCCACCCACCAGACGGCGGTACACGGGCAACATGGGCGACCGAAACAAGACCGCGTGCGGTACCACTTCGAGGTCCGTCAGACCAGCGTCGAGACAGTAGCGGACCAACTGGCGGCCGATCCAGGGATTGGGGACAGCCCCGTCGAGCACCTCGGCGATGCGGCGAACCAGACCGTGATCAGGCATGTCGACAATCGTTTGATCGGAGTCGAAATCGAAGATGACCGCGTGTCCGCCCGACTTGAGTACTCGCACCATCTCGTCGATCGCCCGTCGCGGGTCATGTACGTAGCGCAGCACGCGCTCCGCGCGACAGAGATCAAATGAGTTGTCGGCAAACTCCAATTGCTGGGCGTCGGCCACACTGGAGTCTGCTGGCAACGGACTGAGGTTGTTGCGGCGGCACGCCTCCGCGATCATCAGCTCGTTCCGGTCAATGCCAACAGCACGGCCGTCCGGTCCAGTCACCAACGCCAGGCGCCGCACCTCGTGCCCGAGACCACACCCCACGTCCAGAATCTGTTCACCCGCCCGCGGAGGACGCAGTTCGAGCATGCGCTGTTTGATCTCCAGGATCATGGGCAAGCGGTCTGCGTTGTCGAGCCACTCGAACAGGGCCGCCGCGTCAGAATGGCCCGGGTCTTGAAAGCCTTGCAACACGTTCGCCATGTGGCCCTCCCTGAAGGGAAGAATTGCCGGCACCTCGAAACGTGGCGGCCACAAACGGGAGCTAGCGCCCTCTGACGAACG
>JAFAOS010000163.1 GCA_019247515.1 Chloroflexota bacterium
GATTGAGCTGTCCCACTGTGGGCAGTCCTCCTTTGTTGGCCTCGGCGACCGCCCAGCCTCGACTGGCTCGGCCGCGTCCGACTGTTCGGTTGGTACAGGTTGCAACACTTATACCACCCAGCCTATTCCCCGGCCGGGCGCGACGCGACGCGATGCCTCTATTCGAATCCCTGCTTCGGCACCAACCACCTGATTTGAGGCCTATTCTGAGTTCGGAACGGGCCTTTTCGTGCCTCGGAGAGCCGTGCTTGGGGATGGTCACGTGATGCTCGAATCCCTGAGACGTCGAGGTCAGCCGCACGTGATTGCCGGTCTGACGCGTTTGTGCATAACCATATCGCCGTAGAAGCGTCGCCAACTGGGCGCCGGAAAGGTCGCGCGGAAGCCTCAAACTTCGATCAGTTCGTCCCGAACCAGATGCAGCCTGGCGATGACGGGCCGCTCGGCCTCGTCAAAGTGGCATCGGATGGCATCCTGCACCATAGCCTTCAGGTCGGGCAGCGTGTCGGCTTCGGTGAAGATGGCATGGCCGAGAGCCCGAGCGGTGTATCCGCCCTCCGCGGCCTCTTCGACGACGAAGATCAACTCAGCATCAGCCATCTTTCTCTGAATGATAGGGCGTTGGCCGAACGGGCTCAGGCGTGAATCTCGAGGACAACCTGAACGGTGCGACGCCGACGACGCGGCGGCTCGACCGGGATTTCGATACCGTCCTCGCGCAGGCCTCCAGGTGGAGCGTGATCGCCTCACGCGCCACTGCGAGCGCTTCCTCGACGTTACCGCCATCGGTTACAACGCCCGGCAGCGCTGGAACGTGGACGGAGTAGCCCTCGGGCACAGTCGGTATCAATTCGACGGTGTACGTGTGGCGCAGGTCGTGGATGCGCTTGCGAGGCAATCCGAGCTTCTCGAGTACGGCGTGGAAAGCCGCAAGCACGTGGTCACCGCGCAGGCTTGCCTACAGAGTTGGGAAAGACCAGGTCGAGGTCCTGCCACGCGGGGCCCGCCAGCATGCGCATCTCCTTGGTAGTTGTGCGCTGAGCCGCGAGGATGGGCACGATGCTTGGCGGCAGCGGCACAAGGCGACGGCCGCGTGCCGTCTTCGGGGGGTGAAATCAAAGCCGCCGGGCACACGCGTAAGCTGCCGCCGTACAGCAACTGTTCGTTCGGCCGAGATCGATATCGTCCCAGCGCAGCGCCGCGGCCTCACCAAAACGGAGTCCTGTGGCCAGATCACCCTGCTTTCGAGCCTGGCTCAGACGAACCCGGTGCCTACGGTTCCGGCCCAAAGCTTCGGCTACGGAACGCGGCTGACGGACCTGCCGTCACATTCCCTTCGTTGGGATACGCGCAAGCCGCGATCAGCTCATATCGTGGGTTTGAGGCATTGCAGCGCGCTGGTGTTGTTCCTTCGCGCATACGGTTCCAGGTGAGCCTCCCGACGCCACTGGCTCCGGTCACGACCTTCGTGGCGCTCCGTGACCGGCCTGAGGTCGAGCCAGCTTACGAACGGCGCCTGCTGGAGGAGCTGGAGGAGATCCTCGCCGAGATTCCGCACGCTCAGCTCGCGATTCAATGGGACGTCGCGGCCGAAATTGCAATCCTCGAAGGCACCATCGCGCCGACGCATCTGCAAAGTCCGTGGCAGGAGATCGCGGAGCGGTTGGTGCAGCTTGGCAAGGCCGTGCCCCCGGCGATGGAGCTCGGGTACCACTTCTGTTACGGAGACCGGGGTCATCAGCACTTCAAACAGCCTGCGGACACGGGACTCGTTGTTCAGCTGGCGAACCAGGTCGCAGGCCATCTGGTTCGTCCACTCAACTGGATCCATCTGCCGGTCCCACTCACGCGAGGCGACGACGGCTACTTCGCACCCCTCGAAAACTTGCAGGCACGGCCTGATACCGAGGTCTACGTCGGACTGGTGCATCACCATGACGGCATCTCTGGGGCGCAACAACTTCGGTGTTGCGACCGAGTGCGGCCTTGGTAGTCGGCCCCCAGAGACGATTCCTGAGCTTCTGCGAACTCACGCTGCAGTCGCCGCGCCCCTCGCTCAACGGTAGCATTGTCTCTGTGGACCGCCTCACCGAGGTGACGCTGGATCCCGCCCAGGTTCGTCGCTTGCTGACCCTGCAGCACTCGACGAGTTGATAGACCAGTACGAGACAAAGGTTGGGCCGCGTAACGGGGCATACGTAGTTGCGCGCGCCTGGACCGACTCGGATTTCAAAATCGGCTCTGCAAAATGCGACCGGCACACTCGCCGAATTGGGGCTAATTGGCAGGCAGGGCGAGAATATGGTGGTCCTGGAGAATACGCCGACCGTTCACAACCTGGTCGTCTGCACGCTGTGCTCATGCTATCCGTGGCCGCTCCTCGGTCTACCGCCAGTCTGGTACAAGTCCGCTCCCTACCGCTCGCGAGCAGTGATCGATCCACGCGGCGTGCTGCAGGAATTCGGTGTCAACCTGCCAGCGGAGGTCGAGGTCCGGGTTTGGGACTCCACGGCTGACCTGCGGTATCTCGTGCTCCCTATGCGGCCAGACGGCACCGAGGCAATGAGCCCGGATGAGCTCGCGGCGCTCGTCACGCGGGATGCGATGATCGGCACCGGACTGGTGAAGGTGCGGCAAGCTGTGCAATGAATGGCATTCACGACCTTGGTGGAATGCACGGCTTCGGCCCCGTAGTGGCCGAGTCAAACGAACCCGTCTTCCACGAGGAGTGGGAACGCTGTATCTTCGCGCTCACTATGGCGATGTTGCCCTGGCGAATTGGCAACATCCGGACTGCATGGGAGCAGATGCCACCAGCTGACTACCTGGCCACTTCGTATTACGAGCACTGGCTGTTTGCGCTGGAGTTGAAGCTCGAGCAAAGCGGTCTCCTAGGTCAGGACGAGTTGAAGCGACTGCGCGGGACGCCCGAGAGCCTGGCAGCATCGTCGCACTTGCCAGCCAGTATCCGGCACGGAGCAATGCATCGCGAAGAAGCGCGCGCTGGGCCGGTCTCGCGGTGGCCGGCTCGAGGATCCGGTGACGCCGCGCGGGCGGCTCGCTCGAACCGCGGCTTCGACCTGGTCGCCATCTTCGCATTCGCCCACGATCTCGAAACCTGCTCTCGGGCGCAGGATGCGCTGCAGTCCAGCGCGTACCAACTGCTGATCGTGCACCAGCAGCACGCGAATCATGCGTGCGCGCCCGGCAGCACCGCATGCACTTCCCACGCGTTGCCAACAGGCCCAGCCGAGAATGAACCTCCGAGCAGTTGTGCACGTTCGGCCATGCCCGGCAGCCCGCGCCCGCCATCCGGTAGGCGAAGGTCCGGGAATATCATTGCGCACGGTCAGGCAGACATCCTGTGAGGCTACGTTCACATTCACGAGCGCGTCGGCGGTGGGCGCATGTTTGGCTGCGTTTGAGAGCGACTCCTGTGTGATCCGATAGAGCGCCAGACCAGCGTCGCCCGAGACTGCACGCAAATCACCCTGGAGTTCAAACCCGAGGCGGAGGCCCGCGTTTCGATAGCCGGCGATCAGCTCCGGCAGGTCTTCGGCTCCCGGCAGTGCACTGCCGGTGGTTTGGGTGCCCAGCAGGCCGACGGCCTGGCGCGTCTCGCGTAACGCCTCACGTCCGGTTTTTTCGGCTTCCAATAACGCGCTCCTCGCCTCGGCGACATCGGTATCCTCCAGCGCCAGGCGCGCGGCAGTCAGGTGCAGCATGGTAATCGAAAGTGTGTGTGCCAAAAGATCGTGCACCTCGCGCGCGATGCGCTGCCGTTCCGTGGCTGCCGCTTGATCGGCCAGGGCGGACTGCGCCTTGACAAGCTGCGCCATCAAGCGCTGTTGGGAACGCACCTCATACCCGGCGAACCAGGCGAAGGCGGTTCCCACCAGCAAGCTCGCCGGAGTCGCCGTTACGCCCAACAGGGCGAGCACCGCCAGGATCGCCATGGCCACTACCGTGACGCCAATGCCGACCGGAGTCGGTGCTTCCGCCGCCACGCGTGCGGCGAGGATCACGAAAAGGAAACCCGCGACATCATGCGCGGCCGGCTCGGCGAGTAGAAGCGCCGTGGTCGCGGCGAGGACGAGCACAATTGCTGCCGACGACAGAGCAGGGGAGCGACGCTCACCGGGATAGCGCACGTCGACCAGGAACGGCAGAACAGCCAGAACCAGAAACGCAATTCCCAGGTCAGAATGCTCGAGCAGTCCCCGACCCAGCGCCAAAAGCGCGGCCACGCCTAGCGCGAGTGCAGCGGTGACGTTGCTGAATCGCCTCGTGGGAACGCGCTCTGTCGCTCCACGGTGTCGGAGACTAGCAGATCTTGCGTGCCAGGGAGTCCTCCACCAGCAGGAAACTCGCTCATCCTGCGGGAGTGCATGACACAGTGGGGGCGCTAGCTGTTGGGCGGTTAATCAGGACAGATACCGTCGTGCTGGCCACAATGGCGCCAGATATCTCGCTCGCTTGTGAGACGTTCACCGGCAGGCCGCACTCCAGTTCGGCCACACGCCATCTGAAGGCGAGCACGTGCAAGCGATATCGACCAGGAGGGCGCACTTCGCGATCCGAAGGACTACGGCTCCTTCGTCACGTCCGCTGCCATCAACGGATTCTGGGATCTCATCCTGGACCTCTTCGGTCCAGACATTGGACAGCAGATTGTTGGATAACAGCTACGGAGATAACAAGCTCAAGGATTCAAGTCCTGGGATCTCAGGGCACCTCGATGATGGTCTGGACGGCGGCCAGGATCTGGTCGCGAAGGTGAAGATCGAATCGTCCCCCACGTCGCTCCAGGATGGCCAAGCCGTGTGCGATGTACACGACGGCTTTCTCGCTGGTTGATAGAGAGCCGTTCGCCAGCAGGTGCCAGTCGACGTCGGCTCCTGTCTGGTCAGGCGTGTAGCCCTCGGGCAAGCGTGCGCGGTTGCCGAGCAGGGTTCTCAGTAGCGCAAGCGTCTCGGGAACATCATCTCGATGCAGGTGTTCATTCATGCTGCTGGCCGCAGTCTAACTTGGACCTGGCGCTCGTCGGCGGCATGAACGGTCGCGTCCGGGCGGCCCCTCACTCCAGTCTCGCCTCTGGTTCAGCGGCAGTGCGGGAGCGGCAATATTCGCAGTTGATGACATGGAGCGCGGGCGTTGTCTCAAAACTGTCATGTCCGTTCAGGCGAAGCCGGTACCTCGCAGCGTGCCGCTTGAAACGTTTCAGGTCGGCTGATAGAGTGCCGACACCGGCGAGGTGAGGGAGGTGAGCAGAAGGTCGTGCGGGTAACCGTGCGTGACGTGGCACGCCTGGCCGGCGTGTCGATCGCCACCGCCTCGTACGCGGTCAACGACCGCGGCCAGGTCAGCAGCCTCACGCGCAGACGCGTGCAAGAAGCCGCACGCCTGCTCAACTATCACCCGAGTCACGCCGCGCGCGGACTGCGCGGCCGCCGAGCCCAGACTGTGGGGCTGATCCTGCCCTCCGGTCGGACGCGCGTGGAGCACGCGCCCTTTCTCGAGGTGCTGGGTGGCGTCAACCAAGCCATCGCCACGGCCGGGTTTGACGTGCTGCTGGCGCACAGCGCGTCGGAGGCCGATGAAGTGGCAGTCTGCAAGCGGCTGATCCTGAGTGGCAAGGTCGATGCCTTGATCCTAGTCCGCTCGCGCGTGGCAGACCCGCGGTTTGTGGAGTTGCGCGCGCAGCGCATCCCGTTTGTCGTGTACGGGCGAGGCGATACGCCGGCGACGCACGCGGTGGAGGTCGACAATATTGCGGGCGCTCGCCTGGCCGTCGAGCATCTGCTCAGGCTGGGCCATCGCCGTATCGCCTACCTGGGTGGGCCGCCGGACCTGACACTCTCGGTCGATCGTTGGCAGGGCTTTCTCCAGGGCCTGGGCGCCGCAGGTGTCGAGGTCGACCGACGACTGATCGGGCAGGGTGAGCTGACGGTGGACAGTGGCGAAGCCGTCTTTGGTCAACTGCTGGATGGCGGCGGCCCGCGACCGACGGCGGCCTTCGCGGCCACCGACGCCATCGCCCTCGGCGCCTTGCGGGCCGCACGCGCGCGACGGCTGGAGCCCGGCCGCGACGTGGCCCTCGTCGGCTTCGACGACGTGCCGTCCGCCGCCTTTGCTGAGCCGCCGCTGACTACCATTCGCCAGCATCCGCACGCGGTCGGCATGGCGCTCGGGCGCCTCGTGCTCGACCAGCTTGCCGGCCATCCAATCGTGCAGCCGTATCGTCGCCTCGAGCCCGAGCTCGTCGTTCGTGCTTCCTGCGGGAGCGCGGCCAGGAACGGAGGAAAACTCGCATGACATCCCGCCTCGTCGGAGCAGCTCTGGCCGTGAGCCTGTTGCTCGCCGCGTGCAACACCGGTGGCACCGCCGGTGGTGCGCCCGCCGCTGGCGGCACGCCCAGTGCAGCCGGCGCCGTCCAGTTCCTCTCCACGCAGTACAACACGGTTGACGAGACGACCAAGATGAACAACGTGATCTTGAAGGACTCGCCCGTCCCGACGAACTTCCAGCCGTCGGAGCTCGGTCCCTTCAACGATCGGCTCACCGCGGAGCAGAAGGCGGCCAAAGTCACGGTTGGACTGGTGGGTGGCCAACACGGCGACTTCGCGCCCCTGGTCACGGCCGGCTACATGGACGACGTCACCCAGCTCGTGCAGCAGCTGGCGGACCGCAACTTCCCACCCAAGATTCTCGACCTGAGCAAGTTCGGCACGGACAAGAACTACTACGTGCCCTGGGCACAGGCGACGTATGTGCTGGCGATCAACAAGAAGGCGATGCAGTACCTGCCCCAGGGCGCCGACGTGAACGCGCTCACCTACGATCAACTCGCGGCCTGGGGCACCAACATTGCCAGCGCCACAGGGCAGCGCAAGGTCGGCTTTCCGGACGGCCCGAAGGGTCTCTTTGCGCGCTTCTTTGAAGGCTACCTCTACCCCTCCTTCACGGGCTCAGCCGGCGTGGTCGCCTTCAAGAGTCCCGAAGCGGTAAGCATGTGGACGAGCTTTCGCGACATGTGGAAAGCAGCCGTCAGCCCCCAGTCGACCTCGTACGACTTCATGCAGGAACCGCTGATGAGTGAGGAAGTCTGGATCGCCTGGGACCATACCGCCCGCCTGATCGACGCGGCCTCGCAGCAGCCTGACAACTTCATGCTCGTGCCCGCGCCGGCCGGGCCCAAGGGTCGAGGCTTCATGCCCGTTATCACCGGCCTCGGCATTCCCAAAGGCACGCCGGATCGGGCGTCGTCAGAAAAGCTGATCGAGTATTTGACGCAGCCCCAGACGCAAATCAATACGTTGACGCAGCTCGCGTTTTTCCCAGCCACCGGTGCCCAGATACCAACCGAGCTTCCGCCTGGCGTCAAGCTCGAAGCGGACGCCGTTGCCAAGCAGTCGTCCGCGCCAGACGCCGTTCCGTCGCTGTTGCCGGTCGGGTTGGGGGCGCAGGGTAACGAATTCAACAAGGTGTACACCGACACGTTCACCCGGATCGTGATCAACAACGAGGAAGTGCAGGGGGTGCTCAACGACGAAGGCGGGAAGCTGCAGGCGCTGATCGACCAGGCCGGCGCCAGTTGCTGGGCGCCGGACCCGCCCAGCAACGGACCCTGCAAGGTCCAGTAGCAACGCGGGGGGACTGCGCTGATGCAGACCACGGGCGTCGCGATTCCCAGCAGCATCAGCCAGGATGCGGCGGCCGGGCAAGCACCGGCGGTGCGTCGGGCGCGCCGGCGCACGATCGCCCCGTATCTGCTCCTGGCGCCCACGGTGATCTTTATGGCCGTCTTCTTCCTGTGGCCGATGCTGCAGGCGGTGGCCCTCGCTTTTCAAACCACCACGGGCCAATTCAGCCTGCAGCCCGTGCAGACGATGCTCTCGGACGTCAACTTCTGGCCGTCAGTCAGGAACACCCTGCTCCTGACCCTGGTGATCGTGCCATCGCAGGTCGTGCTTGCCCTGATCATGGCCTTGCTCCTGACGGCCGGACTGCGCGGTTCCGGCGCACTCCTGTACGCGTGGGCGGTCCCGCTGGCCATCTCAGACCTGGCGGCCGGCATCGTGTGGTTCGCCATCTTCACCCAGAACGGCTATGTGAACTCCGTGCTGAACGCGTTTGGTGTGGGTCCGATCATTTTCCTCAGCTACGAGTCGCCCGTCGCGCTCTTCTTTATCGTCGTGATAGCCGAAGCCTGGCGCGCGACGGCCATCGTCATGGTCATCCTCATCGCCGGTTTGCAGGTCATCCCGCGCGACTACTCCGAAGCGGGCGAGGTGTTCGGTGCCACCGCCTGGCAGCGCCTGCGCTACATCACGCTGCCGCTGCTGCGGCCGAGCCTCCAGGTGGCGCTGATCCTGCGCACGATCCTCGCCTTTCAGATGTTCGCGGTGGTCATCGCGCTGGCCGGCCGCAACCTGCCGGTGCTGGCCGGCGAAGCCTACACCTGGTACGGCGACAACCATAACGTCGGCGTCGCAGCCGCGTACTCGCTGTTGATCATGATCTTTTCGCTGGTCAACACCGGCATTTATCTTCGGGTCCTGCGCGTCCAGGACGAGCAGGCAAGGATGGTCTGAGTCACATGGCTGCCTCGACTGCCACGCTGTCGAACTCTCAGGTCATCGCCCGCCGCCGTCGAAGCAATCGGTGGCCGCTGTATGTCGTCGCCGTCGTCTTGACGGCGTTCTTTGTCGTCCCCATCTATCTCATCGCCGTCGCCGCGATGAGTCCGCCGGCCGAAATCTCCGCGTTCCCGAAGACGCTCATCCCACGCAGCATCTCTTTCGACACGTTGGTGTACTTCCTCACCTTCCGCGGGGTGCTGCCGTCGATCATCAATAGCATCGTGGTCGCGCTGCTGACGCTGGCACTGTCGACCTTGATCGGGACCCCCGGCGGCTACGCGCTGGCACGCTATGTCTTCCGCGGGCGCGACCCCTTTCGCGTGCTGATTCTGGTCTCGCGCGCTTTCCCCATTTCGATCCTCGCAGTACCCCTCGCGGTCACCTTCATCAACTGGAATCTGTATGACACTGTCGTCGCCGTGGCGCTGGTGCACACCACCCTGGCGCTGCCGACGACGGTGCTGATCACCAGCAGCATCTTCCTGGCCGTGCCGATCGATCTGGAGGAAGCGGCCTGGACGCTCGGCTGCACGCCAGCGGGGGCGTTCATGCGAGTGGTGCTGCCACTGGCGCTGCCGGGCATCGCCGCCGCCAGCATCTTCACTTTCGTGCTGTCGTGGAACGAGGTCTTCGCCGCCAGCATCCTGACCGTCCAGTCGCACACGCTGCCGGCGCAGGTGTTGGCTTCGCTCAACGAATCACCCTTGCCCTACCGCTTCGCCGGCGGTTTCGTGCTCATCCTGCCGTCCCTGATTTTCATCCTCATCATCCGCCGCTACCTGCTGAACATGTGGGGCCGCGTCGTCAAGTGAGTCAACGCTATGGCTGACATCGTGATCGAACGGCTGTCGAAGACGTACAGCGGCGGCAAAGCACCAGCCGTGAATGACCTCAGCCTGACCATTCCGGATCGCCAGTTCATGGTGCTGCTCGGGCCGTCAGGCTGCGGCAAGACGACGTTGCTCCGCATGGTGGCTGGCCTCGAATACCCGGATGCCGGCCGCGTCATGATCGGCGGACGGGACGTGACGGATCTCCCGCCGCGCAAACGCGACATCGCGATGGTCTTCCAGAGCTACGCGGTGTTCCCGCACATGACCGTCTTCGACAATATTGGCTTCGGTCTCAAAATGAAGCGTCGGCCGGCGCACGAGATCAAGCAACGCGTGGAGCAGGCGGCCGGGCTGCTGCAGCTGGAGCCATATCTCGGGCGTTACTCGGCTCAACTGAGTGGCGGCCAGCGTCAACGCGTCGCGGTCGCGCGCGCGATCGTGATGGAGCCGTCCGTGCTGTTGATGGACGAGCCGTTGTCCAACCTGGATGCGCTCCTGCGACTCCAGTTTCGCGCTGAGCTGAAAAAACTGGTCAAGGAGATTCAAACCACGACCGTCTATGTGACGCACGATCAGGTTGAAGCGCTCAGTCTTGGCGACCGGGTCGCCGTCATGCGCGCCGGGAATATCCTTCAGGTCGATTCACCAATGACGGTCTACGACTTCCCGGCAACTGAGTTCGTCGGCGGCTTCATTGGCAACCCGCCGATGAACTTCCTGCGGGTGGCCGTGCGTCCGGACGCGGGCCAAACGCGGGTGGTGATTGGGGACCAGGAGCTGCCCGCGCCGGCGGAGGTCGCCGCGGCTGGCGATGACACGGTCTTGCTGGGTATTCGCGCCGAGTACATTCAAGCCAGCTCGCCAAACGGGGCGGCGCTGAATGGATTGGACGCGCAGGCGCTCGTGGTCGAGCCACTCGGATCACACCTGTTGATCACCGCCGGCGTCGGCGATCAGCAGCTCAAAGTGGTCACACGCACGGACTTCGAGGTGCAGCCCGGACAGCGACTCCACCTGCAGCCGGAGGTCGACAAGATCCGCTGGCTGCGCGCCTCGGACGGGACCCTGTTGCGGGCGTGAACGACGCCGAGCTGTGGAACTCGGCCGTCGAGGTACTGCGCGCAAATGCCCTCGGCGGTTGGACCAAACCCGCGCCAGCCCTGTACCCGCACCAGTGGAGCTGGGACAGCGCCTTTATCGCCATCGGCCTGGTCCGCGTCGACCCGCCGCGCGCCGTGCGCGAGCTGGAGACACTGTTCGCTGCCCAATGGCTGGACGGACGGGTGCCGCACATCGTCTTCAATGCCGACGCGGCAGCATCGGACTATTTCCCGGATCCTGGCTGGTGGGGCAGCCAGCACTTTTCGCCACCCGCGCCCACGGGCATTGCGACGAGCGGCCTGGTCCAGCCGCCCGTGCACGCCATCGCCGCCTGGCACATCGCCCAGGTCGCCGGCGAGCCGGTGCGGGACCGACTCGGAGCGCTCTACCCGAAGCTCGTGGCGTGGCACCGGTATCTGGCCTCCCGACGCGACCCGGACGGCCGGGGCCTGATCCGCGTCTATCACTCGTGGGAGAGCATGGACAATTCGCCGCGCTTCGACGCCGCCCTGGCACGCGTTCAGGTCGGAGAGCTGCCGCCGTACCAGCGACGCGACACGGCGCACGTCGAAGATCGATCGCAACGCCCCTCGGATGCGGAGTACGACCGGTTCCTGTGGCTGGTGCAGCTGCTCAAGGCGGCGGGCTACGACGATGCCCAGGCGCAGCGCAGCCTGCCATTGCTGATGGCCGACGTCTTCTTCAGCGCCGTCTTTGCCGCGGCGAATCACGCCCTGTCGGACCTCGGCGAGTGGCTCGGAGTCGGCGCCGATCGCGCGGAGCTCGACAGCTGGGCGCGTCGCTACTCGGCAGCTGTGCAAGGCCAGTGGGATGCGACGGACGGGCTGGCACTGGATGTGGACCTGCGCGCGGGCAGCCCAATCCATGTCCAGACCTGCGCCGGATTGTCCCCGCTGCTGGTTCCGGGACTCGACGCCGCGCTGTGCGACGAGCTGATCGGCACGCTGTTTGGTCCACGCTTTGCTGGCGCACCGGGCTTCAAATACCGGGTGATCCCCAGCGCGGCGCCCGGCTCGCCAGGCTTCAATAGCCGCAGCTACTGGCGTGGGCCAGTGTGGCCGGTCGTGAACTGGCTGTTCTGGTGGGCGCTCCGCCAGCAGGGCAAGGCGCGTTGCGCCGAGGAGCTCCGCCAGGCAAACCTGCAGTTGTTGCGAGCGCCGACGTCGCGGTTTGCGGAGTACCTGGAACCGTATACCGGCGAACCGCTGGGTTCCATGGACCAGTCCTGGACGGCCGCCGTGGCGCTGGACTGGCTGGCATTGCCCACCTGAACACGATGGTACCTTTCGCCGTCGCGTTGACCGCGCCGCGGAGTGTCGCGCTCGTGGATGAGCCAGTTGCAGACCTTGGCCCGGCGGACGTGCGACTCCAGACGCTGTATTCGGGCATCAGCGCCGGAACCGAGCTGGCCGCCTATCGCGGCACCAATCCATATCTGCACAAACAATGGGATGCCGAGCGGCGTCTGTTTGTTCCGGAGGCGGAGGACGCGCCGACGCCGTTCCCATTGACGAGCTGGGGCTACGAGGAAGTAGGCGAGGTGGTCGAAGCTGGCCGTGAGTCTGGCCTGGAGCTTGGCGACGTCGTGTTCGGTACGTGGGGCCACCGCTCGCAACACGTCGGCCCCGGGGCGTATGCGCGCGACCGGGTGCTGCCGGCCAGCATCGACGCGCGCCTCGGCATCTTCTCTCACATCGGACCGACGGCGTTGAACGGCGTGCTCGACTGCGCCGTACGCCTGGGCGAAACGGCGGCGGTGTTTGGCCTGGGCGTCGTCGGTCAGCTGTGCGTTCAGCTGCTGAGGTTGTCGGGGGCGCGGGTGGTCGGCGCTGACCTGCTCGCCTCACGCCGCGAGCTGGCCGGACGCCTCGGGCTGGAGCGCGTCGTCGATCCGGCAGACGGACCCACCGCTTCGCAGATCAAGCATCTGACGGACGGCCGCGGGGCAGACGTGTGCATCGAGGCGTCCGGTTCGACCGTGGCGCTGCACGAGGCCATACGCGCCTGCGCGTACAACGGGCGCGTCGTCGCGCTTGGCTTCTATCAGGGCCAGGCGCAGGGCTTGTTCCTCGGCGAGGAGTTTCACCACAACCGCATCGGTCTGGTGTGCTCGCAGATTGGCGGCATCGCGCCCGAGCTCCAGCACCGCTGGGACCGGCTCCGCCTGGTGCGCACGTTCATGGACCTCGCCATACGTGGCGCCGTGGCTTGCACTCCGCTCATCACCCACCAGGTCCCGGCACGCGAGGCGCCAGCCATGTACCGGTTGCTCGACGAGCGCCCGCAAGACGTGCTGCAAGCCGTGCTCGACTTCCGGTCGAACGCATGAAGATCGGCATCGTCGGCACCGGCGGCGTCGCCACCCGACATCTCGGTGTCCTGTCCACGCTGCCGACGTGCGCGCTGGTCGGTCATGTGTCGGCCTCGGCGGCGCGAGCGGAGGCGCAGGCAGAGCGCTGGGGTGGACGCGCCTACACGGACGTCAGCGAGATGCTCGAGTGCGAGTCGCCCGACGCGGTGTGGGTGTGTGTCACCCCTGATCGACACGGCAGCCTGGAGGCGGCGCTGATCGCATCCGGGGTGCCCTTCTTCGTCGAAAAGCCGCTTTCCAATGACCTCGCCACCGCCGAACGCATCGCCGCCGAGCTTGACGCGACCCGACTGGTGGTCGGCGTTGGCTACAAGTTTCGCGCCCTCGACATACTGCCACGCACTCGCGCCATGCTCGGCGAGCGCCCGCCCCAGCTTGCCATCGGGGCATGGCACGACGCGACGCCTGCGCCAGCCTGGTGGCGTGACGAACAGCGCAGCGGCGGGCAGCTCGTCGAGCAGGCGACACACCTGGTCGATCTCGCCCGCGTCCTGCTGGGTGAACCGCGTGTGGTGGCGGCCACCGCATGGCAGCAGCCTCGCCCGCGCCATCCGGACTGGGGCATCGCCCCGGCCACTGCCGCGCTGCTCGTGTTCGGTGCAGGCATCCCCGCGACGGTGACGGCGACCTGCCTCCTGGAGGGTCCGCTGGCCATTCGGCTGCAGCTTATCTGTGAAGGACGCCAGCTCACGATCACGGAGAAATACCTGCGCATCGAAACGGGCCGCAACCCCATCGAGGAGATCGCGGTGAGTGTCGATCCGTTTCTGGTGGAAGACGAAGCGTTCCTGGAGGCGGTGCGCGACGGCAACCCGCATGGCGTCCTGTGCGATTACGCGGATGCGCTTGCCACCCACCGCGTGGCGGTCGCGATCCGCTCGGCGAGCGGATGACCCGGGCAGACGTCGATCACGGTGTCCTGGTCGTCACCGAAGGTGAACGGGAAGTGCTGCGTGCGAACGCGGAGGTCCTGCTGAGCGATGGACGCCGGCTGTCCATCCGTGAACACCCGGACGCGCTTGCCTGGCAGCTCAGTGCTGACGCGACGGACATCATCCTGCGGCTACGCTTCAGCAACCTGGAGCCTCGCCCGGTGCGTGTCGAGCAGCTCCGTCCGTTCGTCGCCGAGCGCGGTTATCGGAACCTGCCGCTCGGCCAACTGCGCATTCGACAAACCGGCTGGCAGTCCTGGAGCCGCAGCCAGCCACCGGCGCCCTTCCAGCCGAATCACGTCATCAGCGCGCCGCCCATCCGTGGCCCGTGGTTGCCGCAGCGCCGCGCACGCAGCCAGGTCGAGGCGTGGATGACGACGCTGCAGGCCCCAACGCAGCCCGCTGTGTTGCTGGGCTTTGTCTCCGCCCGCAGCCAGTTGGGAACCATCGAGATCGCGGCTGAGAGCAACGGCGGCCACGCGATCGTCGCCGCGGTCGAGCTGGAGGGCGTGCCGCTGCCACCCGGGGTCGAGATCGTGTCCGAACCGCTGCTGATCGCGCTCGGCGACGAGTCCGATGTGGTGGACCGCTACGCCTCGAGCGTCGCGCAGGCAATGGGCGCTCGCACCGCGCCAGATATTCCGACCGGTTGGTGCTCGTGGTACCAGTTGCACACCAACGTCAGCCAGGCGGACGTGCTCCGCAATGTGACGAGCCTCGAGCGCTGGCGTGACCTGCTCCCGCTGCGTCTGGTCCTGCTCGACGACGGCTACGAGCGCGAGATCGGCGACTGGCTCGCACTGAACGACCGCTTTCCGGACGGGTTGCGGGCGCTGGTCGACACCATTCATGCACGCGGATACCAGGCGGGCGTATGGCTGGCGCCCTTTCTGCTGTCCGCCCGTTCGCGGACCTTCGCCGAGCACCCGGATTGGGTTGTCCGCGATGACCAGGACGCGCTGCTGAATGCCATCGACAACTGGGGCTCGGCCAACTACGCGCTGGACGCTACTCATCCGGCGGCGATGGAGTGGCTGGAGCACGTGGTCCACACGGCGTGTACCACGTGGGGCGTCGACTATTTGAAGCTGGACTTCCTGTACGCCGGCGCGATGCGCGGCCGCCGCTTCGACACGACGATCACGGGCAACGCCGCGTTTCGGCGCGGCATGGAGCGCTTGCGGCACGCGGCCGGGGAGCGCTTCATTCTCGGTTGTGGCGCTCCGCTGGTTTCGTCCGTCGGACTGGTCGACGGTATGCGGGTCGGCTCCGACGTGGCCGAATTCTGGGGGGGCGAGGGCAATGCTGACGGACCGTCACTTCACAATGCGACGCGCGCCACGCTAGCGCGGCTGTGGTTGCACGCGCGCTGGTGGATCAACGACCCGGATTGCCTGATCATTCGCTCCGACGACACCCAGCTGTCGCTGGCCGAGGTCCAGGCGTGGGCAACCGTGGTGGCGCTCAGTGGCGGCATGGTGTTCGTGGGCGACGACCTCTCGTCCGTTCACCCGTCGCGATTGGCTTTGCTGGCGCGCCTGTTGCCGTCATCCGGACGCGCGGCGCGGGTGGCGGGTTCGAGCTCGGGTTCCATCCCCGAGCGCCTGCACCTGCAGGTGGAGCGCGCATGGGGGAGCTGGTCGGTGGTCGCCATCGCCAACTGGAGCGACAGCTCGGTGGCGGCGGTGTTCGATCCAGGTGCGTTCGGCCTGGACGTCGCCGCCTGTCACGTGGTGGATCAATGGACGGGCGAGTACCTCGGCCGTCACCTCGGGGCGTTGGACCTGGGGGAGCTCGGGGCACACGCAGTGCGCCTGCTTGCCGTGCACCCGGATCCCGGACATCCACGCACGATCGGCAGCACCGGCCACCTGCTCGGCGACGCCATGGACCTCCAGAGCGAGGTCTGGGACCCTGCTTCCCGCACCCTCACGCTGACCCCCAGCTCCCAGGGCCCGCCGGCGCGGCGCGGCGAGCTCCTGGTCGCCGATGGCTCGGGACGGCTGCGTCGCATCCCGTTTTCGCCCGGCGATCCGCCTATCCGCCTGAGCTTTGCGTGATCCTGCTCAGGCGCCCGGCTCTCCGGGGACAGCGACGCGCTCGTGGCCTTCATGCGTCGAGCCACGTATTGGTAAAGCTGAGCGCGCCGATATGCATCAGAAAGTCCACCCCGTGCACCTTCTTCGTGGTCAACAGCGTGATGGGATTCGTGCTGATCGGCATGGTAAATGATTGGTCCAGCATATAGTCGTTCATCGCCGCGTATGCCACCTTCTGCTTGGCAGGGTCTGTTTCAGAAGACACAGTCGCCACCTGACTCGTGTACGTGTCGTCAGTGAAGTTGGAGTGGTTGTTCATGATGCGCCATCCCGGCGAGAGCGAGAACAGACTCCCGGGCGACACGTTGGCGAATGTGTCACTGGAGCCCCAGAAGCCGGTGTACTCGGGCTTCTTGTTGATAACCACGTCCAGCCAATCCGCCTGTTGCATGTTCTTGATATTCAGCGTGATACCCAGTGAGCTCAGGCTGGCCTGGTAGATCTGCGTAAAAGCGAGTAACTGCGGCTGGGCAATGCCGATGACCAGGATGTCGGTTTGAAGGTTGGAGACGCCGGCTGCCTCCAGCAACGACTTCGACTTGTCCAGGTCGTACGGGTACACGTTATTCTTGCCGGCATCAAACGCCGGCGAGCTCTGACTCCAGGGCAGATTGATCGGTGTCGCCGCGCCGTGGAAAATCGCCTGGGCGAAGCGCTGTCGGTCCAGGGCATAGTTGAGGGCCTGCCGCACGCGCTTGTCGCCAAGTGGCGGTGTCTTGGTATTGATCCCGATCTCGAAGAAGGTGCCAGAGTTGGGCGCGATCTGCGCCACGTAACTCGGATCTGCCTGCAGGCGGGCATAGTCGTCGATGTTCGGAATCTTGACGCTATCCAGGGCCCCGCCTTCCAGTTGAACAGCCATGCTCTGCTGGTCGCGTATGTTGGTGATGACGCTATCGAGGTAGGGTCGACCCGTCTGCCAGTAGTTCGGATTGCGATTGAAGGTGAAGTGGTCGCCAGGCACGCGTTCCTCGAGGACGAACGGACCTGTACCGACGATCGACGTCTTGGCGTCAGGACCTTCGACGTTGGTTTTATCGCAGATGTTGAAGATCTCGAGCCCGTCGAAGAATCCCGGTCGCGGCACGTCGGTCGTGATCTCGACCGTGTACTTGTCGGGAGTTTCGATCGCCGTAAACCAGTTGCTGATGCCAGTCAGGATGCCATTGCCGACAGTGGGGTCACGCGGCCGCAGCAGACTGTATTTGACGTCATCGCTGGTCATCTCCCGACCGCTGTGGTACTGCACGTTCTTGCGGAGGTTGAGCTTGAAGTGCATGGAGTCGGAGCTCACGTCCCAGCTCTCGGCGAGCTGCGGCTGCGGCTTCAGGTTCTGATCGTACGCGGTCAGGCGATCGAACACCAGCCAACTGGTTTCCATCCCGTTGGTGGTCACCAGGTATGGGTCCAGCGAGGCAACGTCGGCGGTGGTCGCATTGCGCAGCGTGCCACCCGAGCGTGGACTGGCGCCAGCCGTCGGAACGGTGGCCGCCGCGGCAGCGGCTGTCGGGTTGGCGCCGGCAGCGCTGGTCGGGGCGGAGGTCGGCTGGGCGGCGGCGCCCGACGTGGCGGCCGCCGGCGGGCCGGACGGAACCGCCGTACAGGCGGCCAGCACGCCGACCCCCATTGAGGACAGCAACAGTCGAAGCGCGGCGCGCCGACCGAGCCGCGGAGGATGAGCAAACGTCAGGTCCATTACCAATCTCCCGAAATTGGGCCGATTGTAGGGGAGGCATGAAGGCGCGATAAACCTATACGGCTCTCAGCGTCTTGCTCGCGAGCGCCGCGCCTTCCGCCAGTACCTGAAGCTTGGCCCAGGCCAGCTGTGGGTGGACACGTCCGCCGAGTCCACAATCCGTCCCTCCGATGACGTTCTCCCGACCCACGCGTTCAGCGTACCTGCGCAACCGCTCCGCCACGAGCTCCGGGTGCTCCAGGACGTTGGTGGCGTGGCTGACCACGCCTGGAATGAGGATCTTGCCCTCCGGCAGCTTGACGTCTTCCCAGATGTGATACTCGTGCTCGTGACGAACGTTCGCGGCTTCAATGACGTACGCCTGCGCTTTCACGCGTAGCACCAGGTCCACGATGTCGCGGAGCGGAATATCCGTAGAATGCGGTCCGTGCCACGAGCCCCAGCAGATGTGGTAGCGGAGCCGGTCCTCAGGAATGTCGCGCAGCGCGTGATTCAGCGCGTCGATGCGCATGGCGCAGAACGCTCGGTATTTTTCCAGGCCCAACGTGTCTTGCAGCCGGTCCCACAGGGCGGGGATGAACGCGTCGTCCACCTGCACCAGAAAGCCAGCCGCGTGAATCGTGTCGTACTCGACTTTCAGCGCGTTCGCCAGTGCGTAGACAAACGCTTCATCTGAGGGGTAGTACTCGTTGCGACGGCCCGGCTCCACGCTGGACGGAGCGGCTACTGGGAGATAGGCTTCCTCGACCGATTGGTCGCGCAGCGCAGCCTGCAGGTTGTCGATGTCTCGCTGCACTATGGCCCGACCCGTGTAGGTGATTGGCGCCGTGCACACCCACTGGACGGGCGGCGGCGGCGTGCGCAGCCGTCCGTCACGTCTGTACCACAGTGTGCCTTCGCGTGTGGCGTCGCTGTAAAACTCGTCAAATATGCTGCGGTCACGGCCTACCACTGGACTGGCGCCGGGCTGTGGCGGTCGGGTTTCGAAACCACCCAACCGCTCGCTGAGGTAGCCGGTCCAGCTGGACTTGCCGAATTCCCCATCGTTGATGACGTCGACGCCGACTTCGACCTGCTTGCGGACCACGTCGGCGACGGAGCGACGCAGCACTTCGGAGCGGGTGCCCGGATCCTCGCTCGATCGCTCCACGGCATCGTCCAGTTCCTCAGGACGCGGGAGGCTGCCAGCGTGCGTTGTCAGAATGCGTTCTTCAGTGCTGCGCTTCATGCATCACCTCACCGTCAGCAGATAGTAGCCATTCCTGGTTATACGCAGGCATTGAGCCCGGTCGCCCCAAGGTTTCGCCAGGTCGTAGCTCCGACGGCGTCATCGCGTGGGAACAAGCCATCTCCCGTATTCCATTTCGAGACTGCCGACGGTGAGTCACTCACCTCTCATCGACTGGCGCAGCAGGGCAATCGCCTCCTCGGCGGTTTCGTCAGGTGCACGCGCCGCGTTGACCGACAGCACCTCGGCAATCTCATGCGGCTCAGTGAAGGCCGCGCGCAGCTCGGGCCACAGCTCGAGACGCGCGTCGGAGACGACGCCTTGCTCGGTTGCGCGGCGAACTAACCGGGCACGCAGCGTGGCGTCGTCCGTCTGGGACAGCACGACTCGCAAGTCAGCCCCAAGCCGCTCAGCAAGGCGTTCCACCCGAGCGCGCTCGCTCGGATCGCCATAGGTCGCATCGAGCACCACACCTCGTCCGCGGCGTAACCATCGCGCGGCCTGGTGACGGAGCGAGGCATACGTCCGTTGGGTCATGGTCCGGTCGTACAGGCCTTGGCCGAACGCATCCGCGACCCGACGCGTTGGCTCCACGCCAGCCATTGTCTTGCGCGCGAGATCTGACGACAAATGCACCAGGCCGAGGCGGCTGGCGAGTGCGCGTGCAAGCGTGGTCTTGCCGCTGGCGGGGAGGCCCATCGACATCACTAACATCGGTTTCGCAAATCCGCCAGCGTGTACCCAGGCCAGATCGAAGTAGGCTCTCGACTCGGAGATGATCCGCATCTCTTCTGCAGGTGCATGACCTCCTTGCGCCAGACGTAACGTGCGCACCTTACCCCGCACATACGCTCGATAGCATTCGTAGAAGTCGAGCAGCATCACGAGCTCTGTATCGCCACTTGCGGCCACATACGCATCGACAAACTCCCATGCGAGGTCCGCCCGCCCGTGATGTTCGAGATCCATCGCGAGAAAGGCGACTTCGGCCGCGACGTCGGCACACCGAAAGCTCGGCGCAAACTGGAGGCTGTCGAAAAACCGAACCTGGCCATCCTCAATGCAGACACTTGCGGCATGCAGGTCGCCGTGTCCGTCTCGAATCCTTGCCTCGGTCACACGGCGCTCCAGCAGTTGGCGCCGCGCGTCCAGGACGTCCTGCACGTGCACACGGATCTGCGCATTCAGATCCTGCGACACGGTCCGTCCGACGAATGGAGCCATTTGATCGAAGTTCTCCCGCCAGTTGGCGGCCACGGCGGATGGGCGACCGTATTCATCGACTCCCGCGCCAGTCGCGGCTCCCGCGTGGAACGCGGACAGTTTACGTCCAATGCGCCGAACCAGGCGGGTATTCACCTCATCGCGTGCCAGCATCTCCGGCAGCATCCCCTGCTCGGGAAGGCGGCGCATCCATACCGCAGGTTCACCCGAGCCGCTGGCTCCGCCAATGCGGAATCGACCGCGCTGTCTGGTGACCTCCGCGATTCCAAGATACACATCAGGACTGAATCGCCGGTTGAGGCGCAGCTCTTCTTCGCAGTCTGCTCGACGAAGCTCAACAGTTGTGAAGTCGAGGAAGCCAAGATCGACCGGTTTCTTGACTTTGTACGCGTACGGCCCGGCAAGCACCACCCACGAGCTGTGCGTCTCTTGCAGGCGCAGATCGTCAGCCGGGTGGTCGTAAGCTTCGGGCCGCAGGAGATCAGCGATCATTGCCGGCTGACCTTTGCCCTCGGGTGCGTTCGTGGACCGCTGCATCACACTGATATCTGCTCCTGAATCAGCATCTGCTACTGTACTTCTTGCGTCCTGGCACTCGCTATTGATGAGACGATCACTGACGGGCCTGGACCTCACGACGGCGATGTTTCCGTACATCCATGAGGAGACTCTGCGATCTCGACGACCACCCGGGCAATCCGGGGCCGCGCACGGTTGTGAGGTCAGCACGGTCGCGCCCGCGAAGCCTTCGGCGCAGGAGCGCTTGGCAATATCCTCCAGGTCGGCCAATGCCGCGGTATCGGACGTCCCGGAGGCTCTTCGCCAAGTCGATCAGCAGCGCGTTTCAGGTCACCGAGTTGCAGGCGCAGGAGTGCCAGCGCTGACCTTGACAGGCACCGATTCCTTCTGTTTCCACGGCGTGCCCAGCAGCGGCAGAAGCCAGCGATCCAGGCCGACATAGCCCGCGTTCTTCCAGGCAAGGATGAGCAGCACACCCATGATCGCCAGCAGCGGGTTGATGCTCGTGGTGCCGGCCAGCATAAAGGCCATCGCAAAGTGCCACGCGGACGAGCTTGGCATGTATGTCGAGAGCGGCCTCGGC
>JAFAOS010000287.1 GCA_019247515.1 Chloroflexota bacterium
CACTACCGAGTACCCGCCCTTGCGGCGCCGCTGTTGCTCACGGAACCCCGGGTTCGGACACATTGCTTCGAAACAGCTGGGCACTTTGGGCCGAAATGGGTGGGCATTTTCAGCCGAAACGGCTGGGCGTTTTCGCCGAAATACGCACCTGTCGCGCCGACGTTCGGCACGCTGCGTCCGTGGGTGCTCGAGTCAGGTAGTGCACTGCGGCCAGGACCTCCGCCGGCCGCCGACTCGGAGCAGAAGCTGGCCGAGCTGGAGGAAATCAAGAGTTTTCCGCGCACGTTCGTTACCAACGCCTCGGCGTTTTACTGGCAGAGTCCGCGCGCGGATTGGATCGTCCTGGCCGACGACAAGATCGCTCAGTATCACGTCGACGCCAACCCCCCGCGCGCTGCGCGTATTGACGCGCTGCTGAGCATTGCCGCATTCGATGCAACCGTCGCGCGCTGGGACGCCAAGTACACGTATTGGGCCGCACGGCCTTTCCAACTGGATCCGGACGTCAAACCGCTGTTTCCGGTGCCAGTCCACCCCAGCTATCCCGCTGCGCACGGGTGCGTGTCCGGGGCGCAAGCCAGCGTTCTGGCCGCCATGTTCCCAACTGAGGCGCAGAGCTTCACCGATATGGCCAATGCAGCCGGTTTGTCACGCATGTGGGCGGGCATCCACTTCCGCAGCGACATTGATGCGGGGCTGGCGCTGGGTCGAGCTGTGGCTCAACGAGTCACTGACCGTGCGCACACCGACGGCGCGGAGGCCCACTAAATGTACCGTGCGGTCGGCGGTTCCTCGTAGAGGTCGCGCATGTTTAGTTCACGACCGTCAGTTGAGGAACGCGAACGCATCGGCCGGGAGCGCGTCGAGCAGTTGCTGTACATGCGCCGAATCAAGCCGAGGTGGGTGAGTGAGGTGCTGCTCGAGCTCCCATGGGTGCGCCTGGACCCGCCAGCCGAATGCGCGAGTCAGTACAACGGCATCTTCGATCTGCGAATGGCCGACCTGGTGGATGTCCTGATTGATCTCGTGGCGAACCAGCGCGGCCCCGGCATTCGTGGTTATCTCGATCGCCTGGTTTTGAGTTCTTCGGCCCGGTTCCAAGCCAGTTACGCTCGGGGCTGGCGCTCAATCAAATTCAGCTTTGGCCTGCTGGCGGTGATCAACGAGCTGGATGCGCTGTGTGGCTGGATCGAGTGCGTGTTGATTGGGGCGGCAATTCGTCACCTTCCTGGACGCGCTCACAATCGCGCCGCCGCCGGCCATCGACTACCACGTCCCCATTCTCACCGATGGCCGTGATGAGATGGGGGAGCGCCCAGCCGCAGCTCAGCCGCCCAAACCCACCGGCAACTAGCCGGCCGCTGCATTGCGCAAGACGGTCTGTGCCGCGGCGAACCACCGCGTCATCGACGATACGCTGAGCAAGACCAACGTAACCGCACTGGCCACCGCGGTTCTCCCAATCTTCTTCTCCATAGCACCGCTACCGGACCAGGCCGCCTCGTTTGCAGCGAGCGTTGCCGACGCCATCCTGCGGATCGGCTTGAATCAGGATTGCAGCGGTATGGTCGAAGATTAGCGGGCGGTCGCGATCGGTCTTTAGAGTAGTTCGATTTTCGTCGAGGTCGAGGACAATCGCACACTCGACCCAGCTTCGTGTAAGGAGACGACGATCATGGACCAGGATCTGCTGGTGGCCGTTGCGGCTCGCTCGCTACGAGAAGTCGGCCGATGAACTGGATCGCGCCGCGGCGCACCTGAGGATCGCCGCCCAGCATTTTCGTGCTAACGACGTGCCGCGCGGCTGCGGTCACGTTTTTGCGTCCTACTGCCATGTCCACATCGTCCAACGCCAAATCGACGATCACGCGGAGCAGCACCGAACGAAGGCACAGATACAGCCGCGGCCGACGTGTTGCGGAGCCCCTCCTGCGTCGAGACGGGCAGTCAGCGCCGGCCGGCGCATTGCGGCGCATGAGAGATGCTGTTCAGCATGCGGCTCAGCCCACTATCGTCGCGCCGGCGACCATCTTCATTACCCAGGGCCGCCGCGACCGCTGGCGAGCGCCCGGATCATTCGGCCCCGGAACCCTTGCACTTATGGGGGAGCCCGAACCACGGAGCGGCGTCTTTCAGTGCGCCAAACGTCGTGTGCGAGTTTGGGTCGAGTGTGAAGATCAGCGTCAGCACGGCAAACGCAAACGCGGCAACAGGCACGCTCTTGTCAGCTGGATCGGGGAGCACCCCATTGTGGAGGAGCAGCAACGTAAGCCCTACAGGCAGCGCAGCTCCCACGAGCAGACTCCACAGCCGAGCAAGATAGCTCCTGATGATCTGACGAGGCGGTACCGGCGTCGCCGGTGCTCGCGGCAGACCGTCCCAGTCACCGACAACGAGGCGCGACAACCTGCCAGCGAGTTGATCTACAAGCCACCCCCGCGTATCGGACTGTGTCAGAACGGCGTACTTCAGATGTCGCACGGATGCCGCTATCTCGCGTCCGCGCGTGCGAAACCCAGGCATCCGTATTGGGATCGCAGCCTCGCAGAACGCGTGGCAAGTCGCGCTCGAAGCACGCGGCAGCTTGCTCCAGGTCCTCCAGAAGTTGCTGTCTGGCGTGGATGCTCGGCCATCGGTTCGATTGCGAGGCGACGAGAAGTCCATTGAACAAGCTGCTGAAGATCTGCGCTTGCGCGACGATGGGGTAACGCAAGCGGACCACCAGGGCACTTGTGGCGATTGTGAGCAATACGGTCGCAAGGGTCAGGGTCGCCCCGACGGTTACCATATACCCGACCACGACGAGAACGCCGACGACAAGCGGCTGCGCCACGTCAACTACCGCCACTCCAGCTACTACTGCTAGGACTTCCGCGGCAAGGCTGCCGAGGAGCGCCAGAAATCCCGGAACGCCGCTCTGCAGGATTGTCCGGAATACCGGCAGATAGATCACGAAGCAGAGACACAGTCCGCCCACGAGCGAGGCACGATCACCCAGTGACTGGTCGCGGGTACTCAGCGCAGGGAGCACAACCCCGCCAACAACGGTGATCGCGAGGAGCATGATCAGCAGGGACAACTCTGCGAACGACGCAACAGTTTGGGTGCGCAGCACGGTACGCCGAACCTGCGCGTGAATCAGATCATCCAGCCGCTGTGCTTCACCCGGCGCGAGTCTCAAGAATGGCTGTGTTATTTCCAACTGTTTCCTGCAGAGTTCATCGATAGTTGCCTGACGCCGACGCTCAAAGGCGGCAGTACCAGGCACGGCACTCAACAAGCCAGCGACGCCTACAGAAGCCGAAAGCGGCCCTCGGTTGACGTGCCCGACGGGCCCGCCCAATGCGACCATATGCTCTTTCCTCGGGGTGATGACCATGATGACGTGACCCGGCGAGCGTTGCAAGTGCGAACGGTCGCGTGAGGCACATGGCGATCAGGTTCGCCACGTCTGCAAAGGCGGCGGACAAGCTCGCGGGCGAACCTGCTCGAGCAGCTCGAACTTGTCAAAGCCAGGCAGCGCCTCCAGCGATAGGAGTCTCCCGACGAGAGACAGCATGGACGCGCCTGACCGATCAACCCGGCGACTGCGCGGCTGCGCTGGCCTCGGGCTCAGCGCTCCACGATAGAAGGAAGTATGGCTGACAGGGCGAACGAGCCTTTCGCGACATTGCGCAAACGGCACCGGCTCGCGGCCGGCCTGACGCAGGAGGACGTGGCGGAGCGAGCAGGGATCTCAGCGCGGGCGGTGAGTGATCTCGAGCTGGGTGGCGGGCGGACGCCGCGGCTGGAGACGGTCGGGCTGCTGGCCACTGCTCTGGGCCTCGCGGGGGAGGAGCGCCGCGCCTTCCTCGCCGCGGCCCGCCCTGCGGCAGATGCGGCGGCGCGCGGGCCGGCGCCGCGTCTCGCGTCGTCGAGCGATGTAGCCGCGTCACCACACGAGCCGATGGCGCCGGTCCAGAACGAGCTGGACATGGCGCTGGGGACGGCCCTCCCCGTG
>JAFAOS010000505.1 GCA_019247515.1 Chloroflexota bacterium
CGAAGCCAAGTAGCAACACCGCACGGTCGCGCAGCCCGACGCGCGTACCGGGCAGCGCCTGGAGCATTTGCTTCAAGTCGCTGACCAGGGCGGGCGCCTGGGCCGCCTGGGCCGTGCCAAGGCTGCGCCGCACGCCGCCGTGGACACGGCGGACGGGGCTCGAGGTGGTCGGCGAGGGCAGATCGGCGGCTTTGTGCGCCTGCGAAATGAGCACCAGGCGCCTGGCGATAGTAGCGGCCTTGGCGCCGCGGTCGGGGAGTGCGGCCAGGTAGGCGGCGACCGTCTCGTCGCTGGCCGCTAGGGGAGTGGCCGCGTGCTGCTCACAGAAACTGAGAAAATCGCGCCAGTCGGTCGCGTAGGCCTTGATGGTCGCCTTCGACTTGGAGCGTGCGGCGTAGTCGGCGACGCGCTCGTTTAAGCGCGCGAAGCTGGGAATCGCTGGTGTGGCGGCAGCGGCAGGCAGATCAAGCCGAGTCCTGCTGAGCTGGAAGCGCCGCGGTTGGAAAGTTAAGGGTCCACGGACTCGTCGGTAAGCGCGAGATCGGCTACAGCCTGGACGCGCGGCAGCTCGTCGAGCGACGCCAGAACCAGGTACTCCAGGCACTCCGTGGTCACCAGCACCGCAGGTGCGTCGCGCCTTGGGGCGCTGCTCGGCACGAGCCCGCGCTGCAGCAGGAAGCTCACCGCCGCGTTGCTATTTGAGCCGCGGATCTCATCGATGCGCGCGCGGCTCACCGGCTGCGCATACGCCACGATGGCCAGCGCGTCGCGCTGCGACTGGCTGAGCGGCTGAGGGCGGTCGGTGCGCTCAGATAGCGCTCCACGCTGGCGGTACACGTGTTATCGGTGACCAGGCGAAAGTGGTCGGCGTGGCGCTGGACGCGCAGGCCGGACGGCGCGCGCACCTCGAGGTAGGCCCAGCCAGCGTCGATACGCTCGGCGGGCACATCCAGAGCATCGGCCAGCTCCACCCCCAGGTGCCCGCCACCACGCGCAGCCAGACGCGCGTGCCTGCCTCGCTTGGCCTGGCTCGGGGCTGGCCAGCAGCTCGGCCACCAGCGGCGGCGGCACGTACACATCCAGCGGCAGCTCGTGCAGCTCGGGCCAACCGTACGCAGCAGCGGGGCTTGACCCGGTGCGGACCATGGCGGGGTCCTCGGTCAGCTCCGCGACGCGCACTCTGAAGACGGTCAGTTGATGCAGGGCGGCGCGCGAACGCAATCGCGGCGCCAGCCTGAGAAGGCCGTCCTGATCCAGGCGGGCGCGGATGCGCGGCAGCATGGCCGGGCGAACCTGGTCAACCACCTGCGCCTGGAACAGCGGGTCACTTGCGACCAGCGCGATGGCTAACCAGGCGTTCGCCGGCTGCGGGGGGCTGCCTGCGACCTCGCCCAGTCCGCGCCGTCGCTCAACGCTGGCGCACTCGATGCGTACTCCGGCCACCGGGTCGTGGCGCAGCTTGGAGCTCGCCCGAGCGCACCATGGCGTACACTCGGGAACGATCGAGCCCGAGCCGTCGGGCAGCCTCCGGTACCGACAGCCACCGAGTGTCTTCGGCAGGAGCAGCAGGTGCGATCGACGGAGGTGGCGGACGACAAAATTACGTGCAGTGAGCGCGGTTGCTCCGAACCTGACGGGGAGGCCCGACCACCGAAGTTCTCATCGTGGCGACCGACGTATCTGAAGTCGATCGCGAGCGATCCTGCATCCGACGGGCACATTGGACGAAGATGTCGTGCAGCTCTTGGGCCGATGGACCTACCAGCTCGAGCGGGGCGTCCGTCGCTGGGGAGGTTGTCGCTGGGTGGGCCTGCAGCTGGAGGAAGGAGGTTCACACGCGTGACAGTCTGGATGACAACTTTCCAGGTGCGGTTGACGCATCCTGGCACTGAGGCATGGTGGCAACACTTTTGGTGTGCGGTCGGTGCTCGGCACGCGCCCTGCAATTGGCGAGCCAGGACGCACGAGGAGGTGGCTGAACGAGCGTGGAGATCCCGCTAAGGATCCTGGATGCTCACACGCACCTGAGCGGTTCCGAATCCGGCGAAAGCGCCGAATTGATTCTGCTGTGTCTGGACACCTGCGGCATCGATAAAGCATTCATATTTGCTCCGCTGATTGACAGCCGATCGGATCAACTGACCGTCCAGCACATTGAGGACGTTCGCGCGCACAACACCTACTGCGCCAGCCTGTGCAGCACGGCGCCGGATCGATTGATCGGCTTCTGCGTGCTGAATCCGGCGCCTGGTCTTGCGTCAGGATCCGTCGCCAGGGCAACCGATCTGATGATCGAAGAGGTGCGGCGCTGCTATCACGAGCTGGGTCTGCGCGGCGTCAAGATGGTGCCCGCGGGCTGGTATCCGGACGATCCGGAGGTGCTGCGGCTGTATCGCGTTATTGCCGAGCTTGGCATGTACACGATCTTCCACGTCGGCATCTTTCTGGATGGCCGAGAAGGCAAATACTGTCGACCGGCCTTTTACGAAGGTGTGCATCAGGTGACCGGCCTGCGCGTCCAGCTTGCGCATGTCGGGTGGCCGTGGGTTGACGAAGCGCTCGCGGTGCTGGCCATGGAAACCGAACTGCACGGACAGGATCCCGCGAACTGGCAATTGCGCGCGGACCTGTCGTTCGGGCCTCCGGACGACTGGCAGCTCACCACGTGGCAGAAGGCGATCGACTCGGTCCCACCGGGGATGCTGTGTTATGGCTCCGACGTGTTCTGGCCGAAGAGCCCGCGCGAGTATCGCGAGCAGTATCTGCAGCCGCAATTTGGTCTGTTCGAGGTCGCCGCGACCAATAGCCACATCATTCCCGAAGGCGACCCGAAGCGGGCAGAGGTCCGGCAAAAGATCTTCTACGACAATGCGTGGGCCCACTTTCAGGCCGCCGTACACGTGCCGCAGCGGCCGGTCGCCAGTGAGCGCCCGATCGCCACGCCCCACGCGAATCTTGGGAAACACTGATCGCCGAAGCGGCCGTCGTATGCGAATCCTGCTGGTGGCCGACTCTCTGGATGTGGGCGGCGCGGAGCGGCACGTCGTTGGTGTGGCGACCGCGCTCGTCGGGGGTGACCACGAGGTGGAGATTGCCTGCTCCGTGGAAGGCGGACTCGCCGCGGCGGTCCGGGAGGTGGGCGTGACGGTGCACCCGCTGGGCGCACGGCTGGTCAAGCGTCGCGTCAGCCTCGGGTTTGCCCGCCACTTGCGTGGACTGCTGGACTGCCACGCATTCGATGTCGTGCACGCGCACATGTTCGCCAGCGCAGTCGCATCCATGCTGGCGTTGCATGGTCGGCAAACGCCACTGGTGATCACCGAACACAGCGAGGCGTCCTGGCGCGATGAGCGCGCGCGAAGCTGCAGCCGGCTGGTATACGCGCGCGCCGCACGCGTGATCGCCGTGTCGAGGGGGATTCGCCGCCGTCTGATCGAGTTGGACCGCGTTCCGCCCGCACGCGTCGCGGTGATTCCGAATGCGCTGGCGCCATCGAGCATGCCAGGGTCCGCGGTCGACCGAGCGTCGCTGGCTCCCCGCGGCGGTCCTGTCGTGGGCGCGGTGGCGCGTATGCAGACCGAAAAAGGACTGGCGTATTTCCTGGAAATGGCGGAGCTCGTGCTGCGGCGGATCCCGCAAGCGTCGTTCGTCGTCCTGGGCGACGGACCGCAGCGCGCCGAACTCGAGGCTCTGGTGCAACGTCTTGGGATCGCCGCGCGCGTCCGTTTTCTGGGGTTTCGACCGGATGCGTCGGCGGTTATGCGTGCGCTGGACGTGCTTGTCGTACCATCGCTGAGCGAAGGCACACCACTGGTGGTGCTCGAGGCGATGACCGCGGGTGTGCCGCTCGTGGCAACGGCCGTTGGTGGCATTCCTGAGCAGGTGCGGCATGGGCGCGACGCTGTGCTGGTCCCACCGGCTGATGCGGGTGCGCTGGCCGCCGCCGTGGTCGACCTGTTGAACGACCCCCCTCAGGCGCGGCGCCTGGCCGACGCCGCCCGTTGTCGCATGGCAGTGTGCGGCTCCCACGACACGATGATGGAGCAGACGCTGGCGATCTACTCGGCGGCGCTGGCCACGCTGGCGAGCGACAGGCGGCCCTAATGGCAGCCAACGCGCATGTCACGGTCCGCCGAGCTACGGCGGCGGACGTCGATGCCGTGCTGGACCTGCTCATTGAGTACGACCTCCCACGCCGACACTTCGAGCCGCAGTATCTCAGCGATCCGACCTACCGGCCCACCGACTCATGGCTCCTCGAAGAAGATGGGCGACTCGCGGCTCACCTGCGAGTCTTCGACCGCACCATCCTGGTCAGCGGGACCGGCATGCGTGTGGCGGGAATCGGCAATGTCATCACCCGGCGCTTACACCGTGGGCGCGGACATGCGTCGCGACTGCTGCAGACGGCACTTGGAGCATTGCCTGGTGAAGGCTACGCGTACTCACTGCTGGGGACGGACATTCCGGACTTGTATAGGCGGTTCGGATGGGTGCCCATCACACAATGGGCCGTGAGCGCGACGCTCGGGCGCGTTACGCCGTGGCGCGGGGAGATCAAGCGTTTCGCGCTGGATGATCTGCCAGTTGTGGCGAACCTGTACGCCACGGACAACGCTCATCGCACCGGGCCCACGGTCCGCGACGTGGCCTACTGGCGCGGTCAACTCGCGTGGCTCGACGCTGAGCCCGAGATGTTCCTGGTAGCCCGCACCAGTGACGGAACATTGGCCGGCTATGTCCGCGTCGACCGCTCCGAAGGGCCGACGCATGTGCTGGAGCTGATCCTGCGGACCGAACTGGAGGTTGGCCGGGCGCTGCTCTCGCGCGTCGCGGAACGTCGCGGTCGAGTCTTTCAAACGCACCTGCCATGCTCGCGCCTGGATGTCTTCTACCCCGACGAGCGCGCGCTCGTGGGTGAATCCGGCCTCATGGGTCGCGTGCTGAACGTCCAGAGCTTCGTGGAGACGGTTCAGCCAATCTGGGCCCAACGGCTCCAGGATGCTGGCGTGCCGGGTGCGCGTATCCGGCTCGATACCAGCGCCGGGTCCCGCGAGCTGAACATGGGCGACGGCTCGCTCATGCTGCCACCGCTCAAAGAAGAACAACTGGCGGACCTGCTCTTTCACGGTCGGGATCAGACCGCCGGAGACATACGCGACATTCTGTTTCCGGCGCAGGACTTCGTCCTGTGGCCGGCAGACGATTTCTGATGTCGTTTTCTGTCGTCCAGGTGGTGGGCAACGTCGCCATGGGTGGTGCGGAGCGTCACGCCCGTGACCTGGTTGCCGGCCTTCGCGCGCGCGACGTGGAGGTGCACGTCGTCTGCGCTAGACTCGGCCCGCTGGTGGAGCAGTTGCGATCGGACGGCGTGTCGGTCCGCTGCCTCGAAATGGCGTTTCCACGTCCCGGTGACGAGTACGGGCTGGATTGGGCAGCGGTCGAGCAGCTGGAACAATATCTCCGCGAGCGCCAACCGGAGGTGGTCCATAGCCACCTGTACCCGGCGCACCTCCACGCCAGCCTGGCGGCGACCCGGGCGGGTGTGCCAGCGGTGGTGCACACCGCCCACACGCTGGTCGTGCGGCCGGGCGACGCGCTGCTCGGGCGGCTAACGCCCGTCCACATCATCGCCACTTCGCAGGTGGTGAGGCAGCTTCAGGCGGCAGCGGGCGTGCCACACGAGCGAATAGATGTGATTTACAACGGCGTGGGCGACGTGCACTTCGAAACGCAGGCATCGCTGGTGACCGAGGCTCGCCGGTCGCTAGGTCTCGGCGAGGGACCGGTGCTGGGGGTCGTCTCGCGATTGTCCCCGGAAAAAGGGATCGAGGTGCTACTGCATGCGACGCAGCATCTCTCGCGGCGCATTCCCAATACCACTCTAATCGTGGCCGGGGATGGTCCCGAATGGCCACGACTGCGAGCGCTCGCGCGTGAACTGGACCTCGAGGGCGTGGTGCGCTTTCTAGGCGCGCGCACCGATGTGGCGGTCCTGAACCGGTTGTTCGACATCTTCGCGTTGCCCTCGCGTGAGGAGGCGTGCTCGATTGCCCTGCTCGAAGCTATGGCCGCTGGATGCGCGGTCGTCGCCACCGGAGTCGGCGGGAGCGTTGAGCTGATCAAGCCAGGCGTGGACGGTTGCCTGGTTCCTGCGGACGATCCGGAGGCGCTCGCCGAGGCGATCTATGCGCTCATGCTCGACCCCGCGCGTCGCTCGGCACTCGGTCAAGCCGCGCGGCGCGCGGTCGCCAATCGGTTCACGCTCGCGGGTATGGTGGAGCAGACTCTGAACCTGTACCAGCGGCTGCTCCGGATCGAGATCGGCGCCGGCACAACAGCTCCGCTCGCATGCTGAGCGCCACACTCGGCGTGACCTTCAAGATGCCCGGCACGAAAGTCGTCCGCCGCGGTGCTCCGGCGGCGGCGTCGCGCACCACCTGATCAAAGAGGTCGGCGACGGTCGAACGTGCCGCGCCCATCGTCCACATGGTGGTCGCCCCCAGTCCGCCGTGGTAGACGATCGGTTGAGCGCCTTGGGCCAGGATCGCCCCCGCGTCGAGCTGCTCGGTCACCTCGTGCACGACAAGAGTGAGCTCCGGACGGTCCGCGAGCACCTCCCAGACTACCACTGGTCCACCACGCACCCAGCGCGGGTCACTGGAGTGGATGTTGACCACTGGCACACCGATGCTCCGCAACGTGCGACGGGTCAGGAACCGCGCGCCCATCAGGCAAACCAGGTCAGAGCTGAAGTTCCGCGTCGCCTCCGCGGCGGCAGGCGCGTTCAGCGTCGGAACGCGCACGGTTGGCAGTTGTGGTGGCAACGATGGTGGCACGTCTTTCGGGTTGTCACTGGACCGCTCGGCCAGGGCTCGATACACCAGGATGCGTGCCAGGGCGGTCGGTCGCGAGCAACGCGACACTCGGGCCTGGCGGGTGGCCAGGCGCCACAGGTGACGAACCGGGTGCTGGCGCGCCCGGAGGTCCTCGTCGAGAACGACGACCGCGACCTCAATGCCAGCCTCTCGCAGCCCGACTGCATGACGCGCGATGAAGGTGCGGACGATCTCGCCGGATGCGCCGCACATCACCCCAACTCGAAAAGTCACGCCCGTTCAGCCCCCAGCCGTGTCGCCTCCGAGTAGCGTGAGCACTTCACCAGTGATGTAGCTGGAGTGCTGGATCTGCGTCATGGGCAGCTCAGGAGCAAGCGGCGTGCCTGAACACTCTCGGTCCTGCGTGCGGAGAACTCAGGCGCCCTTTCCAAGCAAATGCTCTACCTCAACCGAATCGAGCGCGAGTTTCTTTGCCTACGATTGCCTCACCCCCGCTCTGCGGACGACCAGTCCGATCGCGGTTCATGCGCACCGTCCTCGAACACAGCAGCAGTGATCCCGCATGCGCCGCAGCGCTGATCCTGACCATCACGGGTCAGGTCTGCAGACGAACAATAAGGACGGTTGGCGTTGGTTGTTGCCGTGGGGTGGTTGACGCTGGGCATTGGCTCGAAATGTGACAAGAGATCGAGCGTGTTGGTATCGGCGACCACAGCTGCGGCAATCTGGGTGCGATTCGCCAGTCCGAGTTTCTCGATGATGTGGGCGACATGGTTCGCGGCCGTACCCTGAGTAATCACCAGGTCGTGCGCGATCTTCCGATTTGAAAAGCCGCGGGCGATCAACAGAGCCACGTCACGCTCGCGAGGCGTGAGGTCGTCGAGAATCGGAGGTGGCGCCGGAGCGAACTCCACTGCGGCAGCGGCGGACGGCACCCTCGGCAACCGGCGGCATTGCCGCCGCTGGCGGATCTTCACTGCACGCGTGTACAGATCGACTGATGCGCGATAGGTCTGGACCGCATGGTTCCAATTGTCGATTGCTGTTTCGCGTGGCGAAGGCATCGGGTAGCTCATGAGCACGGCCCTTCAGCCGATATCGTAGTCGTCTATCAGGCGCCGCAGCAGACGCAATAGGGTTGCCGCGTGCCGTTCAGTAAGTTCTGCACGCTCGGCATACGCCGGGTAGGCGCCCCCGCTGGCGCTCGTCTGCAAGCGTCGAAATGTCGCAGCGCGCTCCTGTAAGGAGTTGATTGCTGACCACAGAGCCGCCTCGACCGCTTCGCCCTGTTCGCTGAGCAGCGCGTCGGGGCCGTAGGCGTGGCCGACGCGGCATTCGTAGCGAAAGCTTTTGCCGTCCGGAAGCTCCCACAGTGAGCCGTGGCATTCTGGGCACGTCAGGCCAGACGCCGCGTCGGGCAGCTTGGGGCTGAACTGCCCGTCCGGCTCGTCGGCGGCATGCTCGGTGGGCGCCGTTTCCTCAGGATCAGACGTATCCATTGACTCTTGCTCGAATCCAGGTTGAGTAAGCTCGACGAGCTGAGCTGGAATCTCAGCGGCGGGCAAACAGAAATCGATGGCCGCGCTTTTCAGCGCGCTGTCGGGCATACCGCGGAATAAGGCCTCATTGGGATCCTGGACGATTCCGATCCCGCCTCGCATTTTGATCGCCGCAAGGCCAAGCGCACCGTCGTGCAGCGTGCCCGAAAGCACAACGCCCACGACGCGGCGGCCGTAGGCGCGGGCCGCACTTCGAAACAGAACGTCGATCGACGGCCGTGCGCTGTTTTCGCGCGGGCCGGCGGCGACGCCGATTCGCCCGCGGTGCACGATCAGATGCCGATTCGGACGTGCCACGTAGATGTGACCACGTTCAATTGGCTGCGCATCCTCGCCTTGCATCACGGGCAGCGGTCCGAAGCGTTGCAGAATGGCCGCCAGTGCGCTCGGGGCTTCGGCCGGCATGTGCAGGACGACGAAGACGGCGGCGGCAAACCCAGGTGGCAGACCCTCCACCAGCCGTGTCAGCGCCTCGACACCTCCAGCTGAGGCACCGACCACGACGATGTCGTGCCCCCTGGGGACCTGGCTCATGCTGCTTCCAATTGCAGAGGCAGACGCATGGTGAACGTGCTGCCGTGCCCTTCGGTGGAGTCCAGACCAATTGTTCCCTCATGTGCAGTGACGATGGCCTTGACCAGGAACAGACCGATGCCGAGTCCAGACCCGCTGGTCTGATCGTCCGCGCGAAAGAAACGGTCAAAAACGCGCTCGCGATGCTCGGCAGGTATCCCCCTGCCATAGTCAGCTACTTCGATGATGACCGCGTCGTCTTCAGCACGTACGCGTACGTCGACGCCACGCGCGCTCGACCCGTGTTGCAGCCCGTTGGCGATGAGATTCAGCAGCACCTGCTGCAGTCGGCGCCGATCAGCATTCATCCTCAGCGGCATCGTCGGCACGTCGAGGCGAATGTCCTGGCCCTCGGCCAGAGGGCGCGCCAATTCGACTGACTCATCGATCACCTGAACCAGGTCAATATGCTCGCGCTGGATTGGCAGTTCGCCCGATTGCACGCGCACCACATCTGTAAGGTCCTGAACGAGATCATTGAGCAAGGTCGTCTGGTTGAGAGCGATCGTGAGATTTCGGCGGCGCTTCTCTTCCGCATCCTTGCCGCTTGCTCGCATTGCGAGTTGGAGAGAACTGCGCAATCCAGTGAGCGGCGTTCGCAGCTCATGCCCAGCCAGCGCGATGAATTCTTCCTGAAGGTGGCGCAGACTGCGCTCGGTGACGTCCCGTAGGACGACGACACCACCGACTACCCCGCGCGCCCGCAGCGGCTGACCGCTCGCTTCGAACCAGCACCGCGAACCATCCTCACGGCGGACGGTAAAGGCCATTGTGAACGTTTCCCCCTGTCCTGCGCGGCGCGCCGGATGGGCTCGGTCTGCCAAACGCTCACCGGAGCCGTCAAGGAGAAGCGGCAGCTTGTCGCCGAACCATTCCTTGAATGCGGCGTTGGTCATCAGCAGCTCGCCGTCCCTGTCGACCACCAGCACGGCTTCCGACATGCTGGCGAGAACCGCATCCAGGCGCTCGCGCTCCATGTCCAGGCTGTTCATGAGGGCGGCCTGGGTCGCCGTCTGCTCCTCGAGCTCCAACGTGCGTGCCTCCAGGTCATCATTCGTCGCATGCAACTCTTCGACTGTTGCCTGTAGTTCCTCGTTGAGGGTCTCGAGCTCTTCGTTGGTGGCCTGCTGCTCCTCGTTGAGCGTCTCGATTTCTTCCATGGCGGCCATGGCTTCTTCGTTCCCGACCAGAAGCTCCTCGTTGGTGTTGCGTAAGGTCGTGTTCGCGACCGCCAGATCCTGGTTGGCGTTCTGCAGCTCGCGCACAGTACGTGTCGACTCCTCGAGGAGCTTCTGACTGCGTTCAGCACGGCTTGCCGCGTCGGCAAGCGCCAATGCACGCTCGCGTGCTTCGCGCTCGCGTTCGGTGACGTCTTCCAAGAGCTTCTGGGTGCGTTCAGCGCGGCTCTCTGCATCGGCAAGCGCCACCGCGCGCTCGCGGGCTTCGCGCTCGCGTTCAGTGACATCCTCGATCAGCACGGCCACGGACTCGGGCAGCTCATCCTGCTCGATCACACCCCGCGCCACAAAGGACGAGATCGTCAAAAACCGCGGCTCACCTGGTGTGTCTGGTAAGGAGGTGACCTCGTGCACGCTCGCGTGCTGCTCGCCGCGCAACGCGCTGTCGATCGCATCGCGCAGCGGGTCGGCCAATGCACGGTGGGCCAGATGAACGACATCCCCGCCGAGTCCAGGCAGGTGAATGCCGAGCAAGCGGCGCGCTGCCACATTGATGCTCTGCACGTCGTAGTTACGGTCGACCACGACCAGGCCGAGTGGCAGCTCTAGAAGCAGCTGATCGGAGCGTTCCGCACTGGTCGGTCCTCCCACCCGCCTCGCATGGGCGCGCGCCACCTCCCGGTCCATCCCGGCAAGACCTGGTCGCACACCGGGAGCAGAGACGCTAGGGTCGGGCGCTGCATCACGGATCCGCATGGCCGGGATCACGACGCGCTGACCCTGGCGACGGAAAACCTTGAGGCGCGGCTGAACGAGCGTGAAATGTTCGGGCAATGGCGATGTGGTCTCGGCTTTGCCAAGAACGAGGAACCCACCCTCCCGCAGCGCGAACGCGAATAGCTGCAGCGCCCGTCGCTGGAGCTCGGGCGTGAAATAGATCAGCACGTTACGACACAAGACGAGGTCGATTCGCGGAAACGGCGCCCGTTGGCCGAGATCGTGCTGTCCGAAAATGACCTTGCCGCGCACGTGCTTGCGTACTTCCCACGCCCCGTCCAGAGACGTGAAATACCGATCGCGCAGCCGATTCGGCAGGTTTTTTAGCGCCGACTGCGGGTAGATACCGCGACGCGCGAAGCCAATCGCGTCGGCATCAAGATCGGTTGCAAAGATGCGGACCCTCGGTTGTTCGATGTCATCCGTGACCAGCTCGGAGGCCAGAATCGCGAGTGTGTACGCCTCTTCACCCGTAGCACAGCCCGCCGACCACAATCGCAGCTCGCTTCCGTACTTGCGCGCTTCCGCGATAAGCCCAGGGAGTACTTGTTCACGCAGATGGTTGAACAGGTCAGCGTCCCGAAAGAAGTCGGTGACCTTGATCAGAAAGCTGTTGGTGAGGCGGTCGTACTCTTCGGGATACCGACGCAGCAAGCGGACGTACTCCTCGAGTGTCGCGCTGTTGGTGTCGAGCATGCGGCGCTGAAGACGGCGGCGGATGGTTGACTCTTTGTACGTTGAGAAGTCGATACCGCTGCGCGAGCGAACTTGCTCGAGCAGGCTGCGGAGGCGTCGATCGTCATCAGGCTGTGACGGAGCGTAGGTACCGGCTAACAGATCAGTCAGCAGTGGCCCGATGGCTTGGAGCTCGGCGACGATGTCCACCGTGGTGGGCGCCAGGGACAATGGCATGTCGGGATGGCTGGCGGTCTGTGGATTCTGAATGACGACCGTGCCACCCATCTCCTTCACTCGGCGCGCGCCGTCGGCGCCGTCCGAACCAAGGCCCGTCAAAATCACGGCAATCAGTTGGTCGCCATAAGCCTCGGCGGCGCTCGCGAGCAGGCGGTCGATCGACGGCGCTGGGCGTGAACGACCCTTTTCGGCGTGGACCGACACAATATGATCCGCGATCTCCACGTGGTGATCAGCCGGAACGACGTAGACGACGCCATTCTGTAAGTCTTCGCGGTCGCGTACGGTGCGCACTGGTACGCTGGACCGGCGGCCGAGGATCGCCTCGAGATGACTCAGACGCGATGGGTCGAGGTGCTGCGCCACCAGGATGGGCGCAGCAAGAGATGGTGAGAGCGTGCCTACCAAAGTCGAGAGGGCTTCGACCCCGCCTGCAGACGCGCCAACCACAATAAGCTGCGTTGCCGTCTGTGGCTCACCGTCGCCGTCGTTCACCCTCAAAGCTTACGCCCGTACGCGCTTCCCAACGCGGCGGTTGGTTGCGCCGCGACTCAATCACTGGCGGGACGCGCAGCGAGCGCGAATGCGCTAGCCTCATCGGTTTGCCATCGAAGACCTAGCATCGACCTCAGGCGCGGAAGCGTGGTGGAAGCTCGTCCAACGCCCTGCCAACTCATGCGATCTGTGCGTCTGTGGCGGGCTGAACTGGCTGGGCTGAGCAGCGTGACCACCACACACGTGGTCGGAGCACAAGTCACCCCCAGGCCTCTCGCATCCTGCGCCCACCACCGGGCCGCCGCGCGCGGCCAGCTAGCCACCGTATGCGCGCTGGCGAGCAACTTTTCTTTGGCAGGAACTCTCTCGCTTGACCACATGCGCCACCCATGCGCCAGGTGATGCGGATACGCCCCGCGTCGAAGAACTGCTTTGGCCGGCCGAGCCGTGCTGAGCTGCTTGTCCTGGCTGGTGTCCTGCTACTTCTGACGGTGCCGCGAGCCCTGGCTGGCTGGCGTGGTCCTCAAGGCCAGCAGCGACCGAGTATGGAGCAGGGGCTCAGGCGCCTGGCGTCGCTATCGGGGCGAAGTACAGCACCTGGCGCCTCCATGTACGCGCTTCGCGTCTTCATTGTTTCCGACAGCGCTGCCCCATCTCCTTGTGGGTGGATGCCCAGACGACGTCAAAACCCTCTAAAAGACGACATCGACTCGAAAACGAACCCAAGCCATAGCTGGCCGCTCAAGGAAAGCCGAGGCGCGGTCAGCGCAAACCGGAGACTTACAGCTCAGGTGCTGGGGTCCAGGAGCCTGGGGGTCCGCCAGCGCACTCAGCACGGTGGTGACCCCGGGCTGCGAGGCCGTTCCGTGCGCGGACTCTACACGAACAGGCCCGTGACGACGAGCGCCAGAACCCGGCCGAGGAGCGCTGCAGATCGTTCGATGCCGTGAAACCTGCGGTA
>JAFAOS010000508.1 GCA_019247515.1 Chloroflexota bacterium
CACGGGCACCCGGATGTCGACCGCATCCACGTGCGCGGCTTCAACGAACAGGGCACCACCACGACTCCCTTCCAGATGGTGGTGCTGAACTCGATGAGCCGCTTCCACCTGGCAGCCGAGGCCATCCGACGGGTGCCGCGCCTGGGCGACCGTGCCGCCGCGCTCGTCGCCCAGTGCGAGGCACGGATCGCGGACTCCGTCACGTACGCGCACGACCATCTCGAAGACGCACCCGAAATTCGTGACTGGGTGTGGTCGGATTGACGCCATGACCGACAACAACGCCGCGATCCAGGCCAGGCTTCAACAGCTCGATTCGAGTATCGACTCGCTGGCGAGCAAGGGCGACTTCGAAGCGCTCGGCGCGTTGCTTGCCGACGACTTCCGCTATAACCACTCCACTGGCCTGTCCCAGAACAAACGTGAGTGGTTGGACGGACTCAAGCCGCTGGTCGGTCGGCGAGAGCGCATCCCAAGCTCGATTCAGGTTGAGGTACACGGCGACGTGGCAGTGGCGATGGCCGATCTCGACATCGTCTGGACCGATGGCCGTCACAACTACGATCGGTATGTGCGGATCTATCGATCCGTCGGGGGGAACTGGCTGGCTATTTCGCAGCGAACGTTGCCGGCGCACGATCGGGCGCCCGCCGCGACATGAGTGGCGACGAGCAGATAGGCTGATCAGTATGCTCACGCGCTCCCTGTGCGCTCTGATCGCGGCGCTCGGCCTGCTGCCCCTCGCCGCCTTCGCGCAGTCCGCTCCATCCGAGCCGCCCCTGCCGCTCCTGCCGGACCTCGTTCCGGTCGCCGTCGACGCGAACACGACCGCGTTTCTGGTCCTGGATATCAACTCGAGCGTCTGTCAGCCGCGGCCGGTGTGCACGGTCACGGTGCCAGCCATTGCTCGTCTGCTCGACAAGGCGCGCGCCGCGGGCGCTTTTGTGGGTTTTTCGACGACTGGCACCGCGGACGTCCTGCCCGAGATTGCGCCTCGACCAGGAGAGCCGGTCTTCTCCGCCAGGGCCGACAAGTTCTACAACTCCGACCTCGATCAGACACTCCAGCAGCACGGCATCCAGACGCTGGTGCTGGTTGGCAGCGCTGCCAACGGAGCGGTCCTGTACACCAGCTTTGGGGCGAGCGAGCGAGGGTACACGGTCGTCGTCGCGACCGACGGCATCTCGTCCGCGGCCGACTTCGACACGTTTCTGGCCGAATATCAACTCCTGGACGAGCCCGGGTTTGCGAACCTCGCCAACGATCCGCTGCACGCCAACGCCGTAACCCTGAGTCGGGGAGATCTGATCACCTTCAGCACGGCGACGAAGTAGGTTCAGTTTCGAGTGGTGTGTAAACTCCCGGGAGGTTCCCCATGACCATCAATGGCGCCGCGCCCGCAGGCTCGACCGCCATTCGCGACAAGGCAGCCATCGTCGGCATCGGCACCACGAATTTCGGCGCGGTCTATCGCGACCTCGACCCCGAGCGGAGCGCATACGACCTCGGCATGGAGGCTCTCCGTAACGCGCTGGACGACGCTGGCCTCAAGAAAAACGAGGTCGACGGTCTGATCGTCGTGCGCATTCCGGGCTACACCCGTTTTTCGGAGATGCTGGGGATGCCCCAACTGCGCCTGGTCAATGTGCTCGAGGGCGGCGGCCGGATGGCGGGTGTCGCGCTCCAGTACGCCACCATGGCGGTCGCCACGGGTCTCGCGGAGACCGTTGCCGTCGTGTATGGCAACAACGGACGTTCCGTCGGCGCGCGCTACGGAGGTGAAGGGTCGCGAACGCCCAGCCCCGACGACACCGCTCCGTATGAAGCGATGTATGGCTTCACGTCGCCCGGCGCCGCGGCGGCCATGATGTGGCACCGCTATCGTCACGAGTACAACGCGCCCGACGACGCGCTGGCCGCGGTCGCGATCAACAATCGCAAGAACGGCGCGCTGAATTCCAACGCGGTCTTTCAAAAACCAATCACGTACGACGAGTACATGCACGCGCGTTTCATTGCCGAGCCCCTCCGCCTGTTCGACTACTGCATCATCAACGACGGCGGCGTCTCGTTCATCGTGACCACCGCCGACAAAGCGCGCAAGCTCAAGCATCCGCCGGCCTACATTGGCGCGACGTACGCTGCCTCCAACCTCAATCACAATTACCACGTACAGGACTTCTGGTGGGCGGCGTGCCAGGACGTCGGCAAGCGCCTGTACAGGGAGGCCGGCGTCACGCCCGGCGAAGTCAAAGTGGCCGAAATCTACGACAATTTCACACCGACCATCGTCTTCGCGCTCGAAGGCTTCGGGTTCTGCGAGCGCGGCAAAGGCCATGAATGGGTGCGCGACGGACGCATCGAACTCGGTGGGCAGCTGCCCGTCAATACGTCTGGCGGACACACGTCCGAGAGTTACATGCAAGGGCACGCGCTGATTTGCGAGGCCGTCCGCCAGGTGCGGGGTGAAGCTGGAGCGCGCCAGGTGCCAAACGCCGATGTCGTCCAGTACAACTGCGCCTCGCCGATCACGACCGGCACCATTCTGCACCGCTGATCGACCGAGAGGAAGGAACGCGCCACGTGACTGCCACGCAAGCATCCACCCGTCCCAAGCCGATCCCACCCATCTTCAAAGTCAATCAAGGTTTCTGGGAAGGCAGCAAAGTCGGCGAGCTCCGCCTGGACCACTGCCGGCGCTGCGACCACATCTGGTTTCCGCCGTCCAGCTCCTGCCCGAATTGCCTGTCGACCGACATCGACTGGAAAGCGGTTTCGGGGCGCGGCAAGGTGTGGTCCTGGATCTGGATGCACCAGCGTTATGGTTGGGCCTTCGACGTGGAAGTGCCGTATCTGCTGGTCCAGGTCAATCTGGACGAAGGACCATCGTTTGTTTCCACGCTGGTGGGCGTCGCAAAGGAGGACCTGCGCTTCGACATGCCCGTCCAAGTGGTCTGGCAAGAGCGCAACGAGAATCAGTCGGTCCCGGTGTTCACACCCGCGTAGACGTGTCTCAACCTGCCGCGCCCTACGACGACATCACCGTCGTCGAGCTTGGTGAATCGATCGCCCCGGCATACGTCGGCAAGCAGCTGGCGGACCTCGGCGCCACGGTGATCCGCGTGGACGATCCGAGCGGCCAGGGCCTGTACGGGTTTCCGCCCATCGTGGGCACGGATGCGGCGGGTCATGGGATTGGCGCGGCGTACCTGCACCTCTGCCGAAACAAGCAGAGCGTCGCACTCGACCTGGACTCAGGCGCCGGTCGTAGCTGCCTGCGTCAACTGATAAACCGTGCTGACGTCGTCGTGGATGGTCTCGGCGTGGACCGCCTGAAACAGCTCGGAATCCTGCACACGTCGCTCATCGCCCACGCTAACACGATCGTGACGTCGATCACTCCATTTGGATTGAGCGGGCCGTATCGGGACCTGCTGGCGAGCGATCTGGTTGTGATGGCGCTCGGCGGATTGCTGAACCTCGTCGGCGCACCCGAGCGCGAGCCCCTGTCGTTGGGTGGCTACCAGGCGCAATACGCGACTGGCGTCTGCGCGTTCACCGGCACTGCGGCCGCGCTGTTGTTTCGCGACGCGTCGGGTCATGGTCAACTGGTCGACGTCTCGGCAATCGAGTCGATCGCTTTTGTCGAGTGGAAGAGTGCAACCAACTTTGAGGCGACCGGTTCCGTGCGGCGGCGCACCGGTGACCACTCGCAGAATCTGGTGATGCCGACGCGCGATGGCTGGTTCGGCTTGCTGTATACCGATCCGAACTGGCCGCAAGTGCAACAACTGACCGGCGTGGCAGCGCTCGCCGACGAGCGGTTCAGCACGCGTGCCGGGCGCGCGGCGCACGCCGACGAGCTCCGAGGCTTGCTGAGCGAGTGGTTCGCGCAACGTACCAAAGACGAGATCTATCGCGCGGCGCAGGCCTTGAAGATTCCGGCCGGCACGGTGGCGGATGTCGAAGATGTGCTCCAGTCGGAGCAGTACGCGGCGCGCGACTACTGGCAAACGATCGATCATCCGGCGACAGGGCCGCTGATCTACACCGGTCCTGGTTATCGGATCAGCGGCTATGTGCCGCCAGCTCGACGCGCGCCCGTTCTGGGAGAGCACACCGATAGTCTCAGCAATCCAGAAGAGGAGTACGCGAAATGGCCACGGTAACCGGCGCGGGCTACGGCCAGCTCATTCTGCTCGAAAAGCAGGATGGCGGAATCGGGATCATCACGTTCAACCGTCCCGAAAAGCGCAACGCGATGAGCTTCGCCGCCCAGGCCGAGTTCCGCGCCGCCCTGGACGACTGTCGCGAAGACTGCAGAGTGCTCATTCTGACGGGCGCGGGCGTGGCTTTCAGCTCTGGGGTGGACCTGTCTGAAGGTCAGAACCGCCAGTCGCGAAGGAATTTCGCGCACGGGAGCAACAGCTGGTTCGAAACCAACGAGGTCCTGAAGGAGCATCCGGCCGTGTGCATCGCGGCGGTCAATGGCTACGCGTTGGGCGGCGGCCTGACGCTGGTCCACAACTGCGATCTGGCGATTGCCTCGGAGCGCGCGGAGTTCGGGATGCCCGAGATGAGCTTCAACACGTTTCCAGGCCTCGCTGGACCCGCCACGATTCGTCGCATCCTGCCCAAACACGCCGCGTACATGATTCTGACGTCGCGACGCATCGACGCGGCTACCGCGGAACGCTGGGGCATCGTGAACTCGGTTGTGCCGCATGACGAGTTGATGGCAGAGGCGCAGAAACTGGCGCGGCACGTGGCCCAGTTCGACGCATCCGCACTCGACTGGGCGAAGAAGGGCTATCGCGACCTGGACCTGATGCCCTGGTCCGAAGGCCTGGTCTACGGCGGCTACATCGGTTCCCAGATTCGACGCGGGGATGGTAGCGGAGGGGCTGGCGGCGGCAATCCGGCGGTGCAGCGCTTCCTGGCTGGCCAACCAAATCCTGGCCAGGGGGCCAACGTCCTGCAGAAGCAGCAGGGGTCCTGACGTCGCATGCCGGACGCGCTGGCCGGAGTCCGCATTGCCGATTTTGGCACGATCACGGCCGGGGCGAACGCGTCCCAGATACTGGCGGATCTCGGTGCGGACGTCATCAAAGTTGAATCCGCCAGTCGACCGGATACCTTCCGCGCGTGGCAAACCAACCCTCCCCCGCCGGACGGTGACGCACCCGTCGAGGATCCCTGGAACCGCGCGCCCACCTTCAACACGGTCAATCGCAACAAGCGCGGCGTTTGTCTCGACCTCAAGCACCCGCGCGGCCGAGAGCTGGCCTTGCAGCTTGTCAGGCTCAGCGATGGGCTTGTCGAAAATTACCGTCAGGGCGTGATGGATCGGCTGGGCGTGGGCTACGCGGATGTCTCGGCGGCGAACCCCAACATCTGCATGATCTCCATCAGCAGCCAGGGCGCTACGGGACCCGAGGCGAGTTATGGTTCGTACGGCTCGACGCTGGATGCGCTGTCGGGTTTGATGAGCATCACGGGTTATGCCGATTCGCCGCGGCCGTACTGGTCCAGCGAAGAGATCAACTATCCGGACCAGGTGGCCTCGACATTCAGCGCCGGGCTGCTGATGGCGGCCATGCGCCTCCGCAACCGAACTGGACGGGGCCGGTACGTCGACCTGTCTCAACGCGAGCTGGTCACCGGCTTTATCGGCGAGCAGATCGTGCAATACACGGCTGGCGCCGGCGCGCCAGCACGGGCTGGCAACAGTCGGCCGCGCATGGCGCCCAACGACTGCTATCACTGCGCGGGTGAGGACGCCTGGGTGGCCATCAGCGTGGCCTCGGAGGTGGAATGGCGCGCGCTGTGCTCGAGGATTGGTCGGCCCGAGCTGGCGGCGGACTCGCGCTTCGCTTCCGAATCTGAGCGAACGACACATTCGGAGGCGCTCCGCAAAGAACTGGAGGCCTGGACAGGGCAACGCACCAGGCGGGAGGCGATGGACCTGCTCCAGGCGGCCGGCGTCCGAGCCGGCGCGGTGCACACCGGCGCGGACATGCTGGAAGATCCGCATCTGCGCGCGCGTGGCTTCTATCGTGAGGTCGAGCATCCACGCGCAGGCAAACAGCGCTTGCGCGTGGCGCCCTACCACCTGTCCGAAACACCACCGACAATCCGCAAGGCCGCGCCGTGCCTCGGCGAGGACACCGACTCGGTCTTGCGCGACGTGCTGGGCCAGACCGACGCGGACCTGCGAGACCTGGCCGCGCAGCACGTGACGGACAATGTCCCAGTGGACTTCCAGCCAATCTGAGCAGACGTGATGCAGATTCGCGCCGATTTACACACCCACTCCATTGGCGAGGAAACATTTGGCCCGCGCGCCGAGAGCCTGCTCGCGCGCCACCTCGAAGCCGCGGTCGAGGTCGGTCTCGACTGCATCGCCGTCTCCGATCACAACGACTTGCGGCCTGGCCTGTTGGCGCGGGAGTACGCGGTGCGCCACGGTCTGCCGATCCTGGTGCTGCCCGGTATGGAGCTCACCACCCAGGAACGCGTTCACCTGGTGGCGGTCGGTCTGGAGCAGCAAATCGAAGCATGGCAGCCACTCGCGGACACGATCGCGCGGATTCGCGAGGTCGCGGCCATCAGCGTCCTGCCACATCCATTTTTCGCGCATCTCCGCGCCCGAACCGACGTCGACGCAATGGAGCGCTTCAACGCGCAGTACGGTGACTTCGACCTGGATGGCACGTTGGTGGCACACGTCGCCAACAGCGATTCACACTCCGCGGACGACCTGCGCAGGAGCACGCACTATACGCTCATCGAGGTGACCACTCGTAGCTGGGACGCGGTGGCCGATGCCATTCGTGCTCGACGCACCACCCCGGTGTGATTCGGGAGGTAGCAACGACTCCGGGCTCAGCCGCGCGGCAAGTCCAGCAAATCCAGGCCCGACTCCGGCTCGTGCGTGCGACGGATCGAGACGTCCTCCGTGCGCAGCCAGACCTCGAGTGTCGGGTTCACGCGGATTTCTTTGATGTGACCCGCCAGGACGGTGAAGTCCTGGCGCGCGAAGACGCCGTGCACGTGGAAGAATGGCTTGCCGTCTTTGAGCGAGCTGTTGCCCTGAAAACTCACGACTTCGAGCTGCTCATCGAATTCGCGCTCTTCGTACTTGCGGGTCTTCGCGTTCCAGTACGCCAGCCGTGCCCAGTTGACGGCGCCGGCGGCACTGATGTTGGCGAAACCAATGCGCTGCGACTCGGCGAACGCCATGAGCCGTTCGACGGCACATTCGCCACGCTCCAGCCGCACGATATATCTGTCTCCGAATTGTTGGTGACGCATGTCTCCTGGTGTTCCTCCGGAAGCGGAATGTTGTCAGCGCCGGTTATGGAGCGCCATTTGCAGAACCTCTGCGAGGTGCAAGCCGCGACGCCCGGTGCACTGGGCGATCTGCTCGCGACACGAAAAGCCATCGGCGATGACCAGCGTATCGGGCGGTGCTTTGCGCACCGCGGGCAGCAGCACGCGTTCGCCGGCTTTGATCGACACGTCGTAGTGGTCACCCGGCTCGAATCCGAATGCACCGGCCATGCCGCAGCAGCCCGAATCCAGCACCTCGTAATCGACGCCGATCCGCTGCAGCACCGCCTGCTCGGCGTCCATTTTCATGAGTGCTTTGTGATGGCAGTGGCCCTGCACCAGCGCCTTCTGGTTCAGCCTCGGCGGACGGAAATCAGGCGCTTTCTGCTCGAGAAACTCGCTGAGCAGGAACGTCTGCTGGCGGAGACGGCGAGCGTTTTCGTCGCGCGGGAACAGGTTGAGCAGTTCGTCGCGAAAGACGGACGCGCAGCTGGGCTCGAGGACGACGATGGGCATGCCGGTGCGGATGGGCTCGTGCAGGACTTTCAGAATGCGCTTCAGGTGGCGTGTCGCCAGGTCCAGCATGCCGTAGTCGTAGAGGGGTCGGCCGCAGCACAGCCAATCACGCGGGACGTGGACCCGAAAGCCGGCGGTCTCCAGGACCTCGACGGCCGCACGGGCGGTGCCGGGGTGGAAGTGGTCGTTGAAGGTGTCCGGCCACAGCAGCACGTCGGCGGCGCCACGCCGCGGCCCCGGGCGCGCCGCGAACCACTGCTTGAACGTCTGCTGGGCGAAGGCTGGAACCGTGCGCCGCGGCGCCATGCCCGCCATAGCTTTGGCCAGCGAGCTCAGCCCTGGCGTGTGCGTCACGAAATTGACCAGTCGCGGCGCGTGCTCCGCCAACCTGGACCAGTACATGATCAGACCAAACGCGTAGGCGTGCCTCGGCCGCGGTCGACCCGCGTAGTAGTGCGACAGGAACTCGGCCTTGTAGGTCGCCATGTCCACGTTGACGGGACAGTCTCCCTTGCAGCCTTTGCACGAGAGGCAGAGGTCCAGCGCTTGTTTGACGTGCTCGTCTCGCCAGCCGTTCCGCAGCGGATTGCCGCGCAGCATCTCGAACAGCAGCCTTGCACGGCCACGCGTGGAGTGTTCTTCCTCACGCGTCACCATGTAGCTTGGGCACATCGTGCCACCGTCCAGTTTGCGGCACTCGCCGACTCCGACGCAGCGCTGCACTGCGCGTGAGAAGCTGCTCTGGTCCTCGATGAATTCGAAATGTGTGTGCTGGATCGGCGGGTCATACTCGGTCCCGAGCCGCAGGTTGGAGTCGAGCGGATAGGCGTCGACCACCTTGCCGGGATTCATCTTGCCGGCCGGATCCCAGATAGCCTTGAATTCGCGAAATGCCTGGACCAGCTCAGCTCCGTACATCTTTTCGAGCAACTCACCGCGTGCCTGGCCATCGCCGTGCTCGCCCGAATAGGACCCGCCGTATTTGCTCACCAGGTCCGCCGCGTCCTCGACGAACGAACGGAACTGGGCAATGCCGTCTTTCGACTCCAGGTCGAAATCGGTACTGGTATGGACGCAGCCCTGACCGAAGTGGCCGTACAGTGAGCCGTCCAGACCGTACGTGGTGAGCAGGTGGCGAAAGTCGCGCAGGTAGTTGCCCAGCTTGTCGACCGGTACGGCGGCGTCCTCCCAGCCGGGCCAGGCGATCTTGTGACTCACGGGCATGAACGTCGTCGCGCCAAGTCCGGATTCGCGCACCTTCCAGATCCGCTCCTCCTCGTCGCGGTCGTCGATGAGTTTCATCGAGGGTGGAATGTGTTCGTTCTCGAGCACCTGCATCAGACGCCGGGCGGACGCATCGGACTCTTCGCGCGACTCGCCGCCGAACTCCACCAGCAGCCAGCCGGAGCCACGCGGCAGGAGCCCGATGTCGCGGGCGTGCTTGCCAAACATTTTGGCGAGTTGGGTCAGCTCGTCGTCGAGCGCTTCCACCGCCAGCGGCTGGAACTCGAGGACTTTCGGCACACAGTCCGCGGCGGCGAAGATGTCCTGGAAGCCGAGGACCACCACCGTTCGAGCGGGAGGACTGTGGACCAGGCGCAGTCTGGCTTCCAGGACCAGCACGCAGGTACATTCGGTGCCGACCAGCGCGCGAGCGACGTGGAAGCCGTTTTCAGGCAGCAACTGGTCGAGCGCGTAACCAGAGACACGCCTTGGAATATCCGGGTACCGACGCCGAATCAGGTCGGCGTACCGATCTCGGAGGTCGCGCAGGCGGCGGTAGATATCGGCACGACGACCGCCCTGCCCAACAATCTGCTCGAACTCCTGGTCGCTGGTCTGACCGACAGTCAGGCGCAGTCCATCGTAGGTCAGCACCTCCAGCTGCTCGACGTTCTCGATGGTCTTGCCCCACTGGACGGAGTGAACGCCGCACGAATTGTTGCCGATCATGCCGCCGAGCGTGTTGTGATTGTGGGTGGCCGGATCGGGACCGTACGTGAGGTGGTGTTTTTCGGCCTCGTTGCGAAGGGTATCGAGGACACACCCTGGTTCGACACGGGCCCAACCTTGCGACGGATTCAATTCGAGCACCGAACGCAAATACTTCGAGCAATCCAGCACGAGAGCCGCGTTGCAGCACTGGCCGGCGAGGCTGGTCCCACCACCGCGGGCGAGGATGGGCGCGCCGAATTCCCGCGAAATAGCAACCGCCCGTTCAATGTCCGCCACGGTGCGGGGAACGACCACGCCAATCGGCACCTGACGGTAGTTCGAGGCATCCGTGGCGTACAGCGCTCGGCTGCCGGTGTCGAAGCGCACTTCGCCGCGAATGTGCGCGCGAAGCTCGGACTCGAGCCGCGCGCGCGGCGTCGAAACATGCCCCGCCACGGGTGTCGACGTCTGGGGCCGAGCTTCAGTCAGTACCGCCATGCTGATTCTCCGTTCACGCGATCCTCCAACGCTCCGCATCCTGGCGTTTCAGCTCCAGACCGAGGCCGGGCCGCCGTGGATCGGGCTGGAGGTTGCCATTGACAGGTTGCGGAGCACCATCGAAAAAGAGCTGCTCAATACGAGCGTGGTCGTAGAAATATTCGACGTGCGCGATCGCGGGCGCGACACACCCCAGCTGGGCGTGGACGGACGGCGCGGTGTGCGCCGAGAATTCAACGCCAGCCGCCCAGGCCAGCTCGGCGGCTTGCAGCCAACCGGTGAGCCCCAGGCAGCGAGTTGCGTCGGCCTGCAGCACGTCGACCGCGCGGGCACTCAGCATCGCGCGGAAATACCATGGGTCGTAACCGTACTCGCCGGCCGCGACCGCCATCGGGATCCTGTCGCGCACCTGGGCTAACTGCTCCAGGTGATCGCTGGACACAGGTTCTTCGAAATAGACGACACCGTGCTGGCTGAACCGCTCGCCGAGCGCGATCGCCTGCCGGGCCGAATACGCGCCGTTGGCGTCCACGAACAGCTCCGCGCTTGGGCCAATCGCCTGTCGGGCGACCACCACCCGTCGCACGTCAGTTTCGGGCTGGGCGCCCCAATCGGTGCAACCGGCACGCTGCTCTGGGCCAGGACGCCCTCGGTGACACTCCCGTATAGCACGTGCGCGAAGCCAGTCCGACCATGGGTTGCCATCACCACGCCGTCGGCCTGGTACTTGTCGACTGTTTCAAGGATCTTTTCGGTCGGTTCTCC
>JAFAOS010000168.1 GCA_019247515.1 Chloroflexota bacterium
CACAACGGCGTCAGCCGCCGACGCTTTTCGCAACGCGAGGGTCAGGCCATCACGCGGCGGATGTCGGCCAGCACCGACTACTCCGGCTTTGCGCGAGCCGACGCCGTCATCGAGGCGGTCTTCGAGGACCTCACGCTCAAACAGTCCGTCGTGCGCGACCTCGAACGGGTCGTCTCAGCTGATGCGCTGATCGCCACCAACACCTCTGCAATCCCCGTGCACCAGATCGCGCAGGGTTCGGTCCATCCCGAGCGCGTCGTGGGCATGCACTTTTTCTCGCCCGCCGAGCGCATGCCGCTGCTCGAGGTGGTGCGTCCGGATGCGGCCGGCGACGAGGCGGTCGCCACGGCCGTGGCCCTGGGCGCCCGTCTTGGTAAGACGGCCATCGTCGTCCGCGACTCGCCTGGCTTCTACACCTCGCGCATCCTGGGCGTGATGCTGAACGAGGCGGCCCTGCTGCTCGGCGAAGGCGCGCGCCTGGAAGACGTCGATCGGGCGCTGACGAACTTTGGCTTTCCTGTCGGGCCGTTCGTGCTCTTCGACGAGGTCGGCCTCGAAGTCGCGCAGCACGCGGGCGAGACCGTCACGACCGCGTTCGGCGACCGTATTCCGGCGGCGACGGTCGTCACAGACCTGGTGAGCCGTGGCGAGACCGGTCGGAAGGCCGGGCGCGGCTTCTACGTGTGGCCGGCGCCCTCGCGACGGCCACGCTGGCTGCAAGGTGTCCTCAAGGCGGGGCGGCGGATGGCCAACCCGTTCGTTTACGGCACGACTCCGCGCCGCGACCTTCCCGAGTCAGAAATCCAGGATCGTCTGGTGTTGCTCTTCGTCAACGAGGCGGTCCGTTGCCTCGACGAAGGCGTCATCGAGTCGCCGACCGACGGCGACCTCGGCGCGGTCCTCGGCCTCGGCTTTCCGCCATTCCGCGGCGGGCCATTCCACTACGCAGATTCGCGAGGCGCCACGGCACTCCGCGACCTGGAAAAACGGCACGGCCAACGCTACGCGCCCGCGCACTCGGTCGTCCAGCGACGCACATTCTTCGAGGACCAGCCATGAAACCCGAGAACTACTTCACCGCCAATCCGGACCTTGCCTTCTACTACGAGCAGGTCATCGATTGGGACCGCCTCGTCCCGCTCTACGCCACCGCCGAGGACGCGAGTCAACCCCGGCAGACCGCGGCGAGCTGGCGCGAGGTGCTCTCGGTCGCGGGCGACTTTGTCGGTCGGGAGGTAAGTGCGCGCGCCGCCGAAGTAGACCGCCTGGGTACCCCACACAAGGGCGACATCAAAGTGTCGCCGCCGATGGCGGCCAACCTGCGCGGTCTGGCCGAGCTCGGGGTGATCGGCCTGGGTGTCCCGCGCGAGTATGGCGGCGAGGGCATGCCATTCGTGACCCAGGCAGCGATGCTCGAAATGCTGGCGCGTGCCGATGCCTCGACCATGGTCCAGTACGCGTTCTTCACCAGTCCCGCGGCGATGATCCTGCGTTTCGGTTCCGACGCCCAGAAGCAGCGCTGGATGCCGCGACTCGCACACGGTGAGGTCATCGGCTGGGTGGCGATGACTGAGCCCGAGGCTGGCTCAGACGTGGGCAACGTCGGCACCCTCGCCACCCGCCAATCCGACGGCACGTGGCGCATCAACGGCCGCAAGCAGTTCATCTCCAGTGGCAATGGCGAGGTGGGGGTGCTGCTGGCTCGAGCGGTGCCTGGCTCGCATGGTCTCGACGGACTCGCGCTGTTTCTGGTGCCGAAGTGCATTCCAGACGCCGAACACGGCGAGCGCGAGAACTACAGCGTCGAGCGCGCCGAGGACAAGGTGTGCATCAACGGTTCACCCACGTGTGCGCTGTCCTTCAGCGACACCCACGCCGAGATCATGGGCTCCCCGGGCGATGGCTGGCGCCAGATCACCACGTTCATGAACGAGGCGCGCATCGCGGTGGGCATCCAGTCCTGCGGCGTGGCCCAGGCCGCGCTGAGCGCCGCCCAGGAGTACGCGGCCCAGCGCGTCCAGATGGGCAAGCCGATCCGCGAACATCCGCTGGTCGCCGAGATGCTCCTCGACATGGAAACGACGGTCGTCGGGCTGCGGGCGCTGTGGATGGAGGCCGCCGTCGCCTACGACCTGGTCCAGGGTTTTGTCGGCCGTCTGCGCGAGATGTCGGAGGTCGATCCCGAGCGACCGACGCTGGAGGCGCGCATGCGACGCATCGAACGCTACTTGCGCGAACTGACGCCGCTGGTGAAGTACTTCGGCGCGGAGGAGGCGATTCGCGTCGCCCGGACCGGCATGCAGGTCTTTGGCGGTTACGGCGTCGTCAAGGACTACGAGGTCGAGCGCTTCCTGCGCGACAGCTTGATCCTGCCTATCTACGAAGGCACCAGCCAGATCCAGTCCCTCATGGCTACAAAGGACCTGCTCAAGGCCGTGATGCGCGACCCACGTTCGCTGCTGGCGGCGGGCGGCCACAGTCCGTGGCTGGCGCGATCGCGATTTGAGGGTGAGCTCGGCCGACACTACGCCGCGGCGCTGCGCGATTTCGGGCGAACGCTCAACTGGCTACTGTGGGACGTGGCCCGACGCATAGGTCCGAAACGGGTTGCCACCGTGCTGCAGGGTCGCGCCGAGCTGGAGGAGGCCGACCTGGAGTACGTCTTGCTCTCGGCGGAGCGGCTCACGCAGATGCTCGCCCACCTGCACATCGGGCGCTTGTTAGGCCAGCAGGCCGGACGGTGGCCGGAGCGGCAGCCGCTGGCCGAACGCTTCATGCGGCGGACCGCGGACGTCTGCGCACTGAACTCGCGCCGCATCCTGCGTGGAGACCGCGACGCGCTCGAGGCGATCCACCAGTGGCACGCGAGCGCAACGGCGTAGTCGTTAGCGGCCGACGCCGGCACAAGCGCGAGGAACCGCGCCGGCGCGACGAAGAGGTCTATGCCGCGGCGCTGCGCCTGTTCACCGAGAAGGGCTACCACGCCACCTCCATGCAGGACATCGCCGCTGCCGTCGGACTGTACAAGGGCAGCCTGTACCACTACATCGGCGGCAAAGAAGACCTGCTTGCGCGCGTCTTCGAGCGTGGCATGGGGTCGCTGCTGACCGAGGTCGAGGCGATCGCTGCGGATACGTCGCTGGCCGCCAGCCGACAACTGCGGATGATCCTGCGGGCACACGTGGCGGCGGTCACCGAGAATCGCGAAGCGCTGACCGTATATCTGCACGAGTTTCGCGCGCTGGCGGGCGACGCGCTCAGCACCGTCAGCGACCAGCGTGAACGCTATCGCCGACTGGTCGAGTCGGTCGTCGAACGCGGCGTGCGCTCGGGCGAGTTCGGCGCGACCGACGTCGCCATTGCCACGCTGGGCGTGCTCGGGATGTGCAACTGGATCGTCCAGTGGTACCGCCCGGGCGGCCGGCTCGGACCGCGCCAGATCGCCGACCACTTTGCCGAGCTGTTGCTGCGCGGCCTCTACTTCGATCCGAGCACCAGCTCGCCGGCTGTTTCGCCGAAGCTCTGAATCAGCATCGCCGAGTAGCGGTCGCTCAGCTCGAGCAAGACGTCCTCGAGGAAACTGCCCTTCGGCGCGCGCGTCGCGAGCTGGTCGAAGGCACGGTGCACGTAGGGCGTCAACAACACTGACAGGCCCCAACTCAGCACAAAGCGCAGGACACCTTTCATCGTCGCTCCAGATTCCTATCCTTTAGTGGGTGGACGGTCAATGGTCGCGCTGAGGGCGTCATTGACGCGGCTGAGCCGATCCGCTGGCGCGGCGACCCCGCCATAGCGCTCCGACTCGAACGCGCGGGTGACCACGTCCACCGTTGCTGCTGCATCTGGCACTTCGCGTGCCAACCGCACGGACAGCTGCCCGGTGGTTTCCGTCGGCCGGCGTCCAAGCCCCTGCGCCTCCGCCCACGTCAGCAGCCGCTGGTACACCGTCCACATGTCGCGGACCGAGGCGTCCGGCCGCTTCGAGCCGCGACCGCGCGTGTTGCCTCGGCGGTGGAGTGCCAGCAGCCAGTGCCTCAGCCAGCCGAGCAGGTCGCCGGCCTCTTCGCCGGGATTGCCGCTTGATTCGGCGATGAGCTCCTCGTCCTGGAACTCCGAGACCCACGTCTGCGGATCGCGGATGAAGTTGTTGAGCAGCAGCCGCGCCGCGAGGATCGTCGCCAGACCACCGACGATCAGCAGCGTGATCACAATCACCGTGCCGATCCACGCCAGGCGTTGCTGGGCCTGGGCCAGCGCTTCGGACGGGATAGGCTCGGGGGTCGGCCGCGGCGGTGGCGGTGGCAGCGGCGCGGGCGTGCCCTGGGGCAGCAGCGAGCCGAGCCAGTTCAGGAACCAGCCAATCGGCGTCAGGAGCAGCTCGATCCCGCGCGCGATGAGCAGCCACATCGCGTCGAGCAATTCTGGTCGCAAAAAGCCGACCAGGACGATGGTCACCACGGGCGGTGTCACCGCCGTCGCCACCGCCAGCGTCCGACCCAGGCGCGGCGCCGCAATCTCGGCCGCGTCCTGGCGCGAGAGTGCCATGCCGATCAGCCCCGCCACCGCGAACAGGCCCACGGACAGGCCGAGCAGCAGCTGGTCGGGCAGGAGAAAGGGACGCACGAGCGACAGCACCACCACCAGACACACGGCGAGCACGCTGAACTCGGTGCGCACGTCGGCCGGCGTCAGCTCGGCGACTGCCAGCGCGCCGCCGCGCCACCACAGTCCCACGCCAATGGCGGCAGGGACGAAGCTGCGCGCCAGCCAGGCCATCAAGCCCGGCAGGCCCGCGTCCGGCACCTCGGACACGATCGCGCGCGTGAACAGGGCGAGGCCGATGCCCGCGAGCAAGCGCCAGCTCGGATCGCGCAGTGTTGGAAACAGGTATACGGCCGCGCAGCCCGCGGGCAGCAGCGCCAGCAGCAGCACGGGTCCCCACGGGCCGGTGGCGCGGTCGCCCTGGGTTGGCAGCGAGATGATCGGCAGCACCAGGGCGCCCTCCATGGCCAGGACCGCCCAGGTCGTGCGCGGATCGACGGTGCGCGTATTCACGCGGCGCGACCCTCGAGGAGCGCCGCCAGGTCGCAGCCCGGCGCGATCCTCAGGGTGGAGACGCCGCGAACCACGGGTCCGCCCTCGTCGCTCGAGGCCAGGATCAGCAGCACGCGCAGGCCCGACTCCTGGAACTCGCCGAGGTTGGCGCCGAGGTCAGGCGAGACATCCGACGTGCACAGAATGACGGTGTTCCCCGCGGGCAGGTGCTCCGTCGCCCACGGCGCGAGGCTCGGGCCGGCGACCGACGCCAGGCGCGCCAGACTCTCGAGCGTGGACTGCAGATGCGGCACGCTGGCGCCCGGCGGGATGACCACCGGCGTCGCGGTGTTGGCGAGGAAGGAGGTGGGCGAGCCCTGGCCCTGGAGGAACACGGCGATGGAGCCGATCGCCGACAGCGTGGATTCCAGCAGCTCCTCGCGGTAGACGCCGAAGCTGAAGCCTCGCACATCCAGCAGCAGACTCACGTGCAGGCTCGTGGCGGGCTCGAGGACGCGCACGTGCAGGCTGCCGCGGCGCGCGGTGCTGCTCCAGTGGATCAGACGCGGTGGATCGTCCGGACGGTACTCCCGAATAGTCGCGGTGCGCGTGGGATCCGTGACGTGGCTGCGCGGGCTGACGATGTCGAGCGAGGGGTGGTGCAGCGGCAGAGCCAGGCGCCGCAGGGGGACCACGCGCGGATAAACCAGCACCTCCTGGTTGCCGACCGATGCCGCGTAGCTGCGCTCGCGCTCGAAGAAGCCAAACGGGTCGCCGGTCCTCAGCCGCGCGTCGCCGAGACGGAAGACGCCTCTCTGCGTGCACAGCATCTTCCGGCGCCAGCGAACGCGGCGGTACGGCCAGACGGCGAGGCCGCGGCTGACCCAGACCCGCTCGTTGTCGATGAACGAACGTTCGCGAGGCGACTCGGGGCGCAGCGCAACGGGCAGCTGCTCCCAGACCTCGACCCATGGCAGCGGCAGGATGCGCGGGTTGCCGAGCGTGGACTCGAGGATCAGCTCGTCGCCGCGGAAGGCGCGGTCGCGGCTGGTGGTGCGTGTGTAGGTCACGCGCGCGAAGGCGAGCGCGGCCCAGGCGCGCGCGGTCAGCCCGACGATCAGCAGGGCGCCGGCGAGGTAGGTGACGTCGGTAGCGAGGAACGTGGCCGCGATAGCGGTGACCAGCGCGAGCAGCGCCAGCCCCTGGCGCCCGAAGAGCCACGGCGCGGGCGCCAGCGGCCGCGCCTCGGGGGAGTCCATCATGGCGCTACCGGTACCGGCACCGTGTCGAGGATTGACTCGACGATGGTGGCCGCGTCGCGACCTCGCAGCCTGGCCTCCAGCGACGCGATCAGCCGGTGCGCCAGCACCGGCACCGCCAGGCGCTTGACGTCGTCGGGCACCACGTACTCGCGGCCTTGCGTCGCCGCCCACGCCTGCGCCGCGCGGTGCAGCGCCAGCGTCGCCCGCGGGCTGGCGCCCAGTCGGACATCGGCGTCTGCCCGCGTGGCGCGGGCGATCTTCACCAGATAGCTTCCGACGTCTTCCTGAACCCGCACCCGGCCACTCTCGGCGATCGCCGCGAGCACCTCTTCGCACGACGCGACCGGCTCCAGCGGCTCCGCATGAGAGGGCGTGCCGCGCATAACCAGTGCCTCCTCGTCAGCCTCGCTCGGATACCCCAGGCTCAGGCGCATCAGGAAGCGGTCGAGCTGTGCCTCGGGCAGCGGAAAGGTGCCTTCGAGCTCGACCGGATTCTGGGTAGCCAGCACGACGAACGGCCTGGGCAGTCCACGCGTGACGCCATCGACGCTTACCTGGGCCTCTTGCATGGCTTCCAGGACGGCTGACTGTGTGCGCGGCGTGGCGCGGTTGATCTCGTCGGCCAGCAGGACGTTGGAAAAAATCGGACCAGGTCGAAAGACGAAGTCGACGCTGCGCTGGTCGAAGACCGAGACGCCGGTCACGTCCGAGGGCAGCAGGTCGGGCGTGCACTGCAGGCGGCGAAACGAGCCGCCGATCGACTGCGCCAGCGCGCGAGCCAGCGTCGTCTTGCCAATGCCCGGCACGTCCTCGATCAGCAGGTGGCCTTCGCACAGGAGGGCGACGACGGCCAGTTCGACGATGCCGCGCTTGCCCACGAGCACGCGCTCCACGTTGCGCCCCAACCGTTCGGCCACGGACTGCACCACGGAGGGCATCGCTCCGGCGATGGTACGCGGACTCTTGCGACGGTCGGCGCGCGGTCAGTGAGTCGGAACCCCGTCGGGAATGAAGTCGGGCCAGGTGCGGTCGCGGGCGTTCAGCGCGCGTGGCTCGGCTGGCCAGTGGATGTTGCAGAACGGGTCGTCCCAGCGCAGCCCGCCCGCGGCTTCCGGGTGATAGAACTCTGAGATCAGGTATTCGACGCGGCTGTCGGCGACCAGCGACAGGTAGCCGTGCGCGCAACCCTCGGGCACGTACAGGATCGCGCCGTTGGCCTGGCTCAATTCGGTGCCGAACCACTGACCGAGCGTCGGTGAATCAGCTCGTAAATCCACGGCCACGTCGAACACCGCACCGACCGGGCACGACACGACCTTGATCTCCTGGTACGGCGCCTGCTGGAAGTGCATGCCGCGCAAGGTTCCAACGTGGCGGTTGTAGGACAGGTTGCGTTGGACGACTCGCGTTTGAAGTCCGTGTTCCTCGAACTCGTCCAGAGCCCAGGTCTCTGAGAAAAAGCCGCGTTCGTCTTCGAAACGTTCCGGCGTGATCAGCACCACGCCGGCGATGTTTGTCTCCTGAAAGCGCATCGTCTCGCCATCGAGTCTACGCGCTGCTGCCGGACACTTAGCATTTGAGGCGAAGCGATGGACATTGCACTGATGGTCGAAGGCCAGGATGGCCTCAACTGGGAGCGCTGGCAGCGAATCGCCCGAACCGCCGAGGACGTTGGCTTCGCGGGCCTCTACCGATCCGACCACTTCACCAACCCGGTCGGCCCGTTCAAGGACTCACTCGAGTGCTGGACGTCACTGACCTGGCTGGCCAGTCACAGCTCGCGCCTCGAATTCGGACCCCTGGTCTCGCCAGTCTCGTTCCGCCATCCGGCCATGCTGGTGAGACAGGCGGCCGCCGTCGCCGACCTCTCAGGTGGCCGCCTGCAGTTTGGCCTCGGCGCCGGCTGGCAGGATCGTGAGCACACCAACTACGGCTACCACCTGGGGAGTGTCGCCGAGCGCATGGCTCGCTTCCGCGAGAGCGTCCACATCATGGCCCACCTGCTGCGCTCAGAGCAGCCGCTCGACTTCGATGGCAAGTACTACTCGATGCACGAGGCGGTGCTTCTGCCTCGGCCGAAGCAGCACGTGCCGATCGTCATTGGCGGCTCGGGTCGCCAGGTCACCCTGCCACTGGTCGCCAGATACGCCGACGAATGGAACAGCGGCGGGCGTTCGCCCGAGCAGTTCCAGGAGATCAACGCCTACCTCGACGGACTGCTGGACCGGGCGGAGCGACCGCGTTCGAGCGTGCGCCGCAGCATGATGATCTTTTTGCGCTTTGGTCGCGATCGGGCCGATCTGGAGGCACGGCTGGGCGCGCGGCCAGTCCCCGAGTCCATGCAGCGCGGCACGCTCGCGGCCACCCCCGAACAGCTTCGCGAACGGCTAACCGCCCTGGAAGGGGTGGGCGTCCAGCGGGTGATCCTGAACTGGATGGACGACTACGACGACGTCGACGGCATGGCCGCGCTGGGCCAATCCGTCATCGGCGCGTGAGCTCGACTCCCCGCGGCATCCCGGCGGGTTGTACCTGTCCCCGCCAGGCGCGAATCCGGTACCCGACCACCAGCCCGATCATCGACAACCCCAGTCGCACGGCCTTGCCCGCGTCGCCCGTGACGCTCGAGACGCCGATCCTGGGCAGGTAGTTCACTGGCACCTGGATCACGCGCAAGCCTGCCAGCAGGCTCAGCAGCATCATCTCGGGCCCGAACGCGCTGCCACCGACGGTGAACTGCGGCTCGAGCCGCGACAGCGCGTCACGGCGGATGAGTCGCATGGTGCACCCCACGTCGGTCAGGTTGGTGCTGTTGAACAGAAACTCCATGAGCTTGGCCACGCACCAGTTGCCCCAGCGCAGCCACATGCCCATGTTGGCGCCGCGCCAGATGAACGTGCGCGCCGTACGACTGCCATACACGACGTCGAAATCGTCCACATAGGCCAGCAGCTTGAACGTGTCGCGGCCGAGGAAGGTACCGTCGGGCTCCGAGACGACGATGTAGTCGCCCGCGGCCTCGCGCAGTCCGCGACGGATGGCAAAGCCGTAACCCTGACATGTCTCGTGGATCTCGCGCACCGTCGTGTCGCTGCGCACCTGGGCGATGGCCGCGGCGATCTCTTGGGACGTGCCAACGGCGGCATTGTTGTTGATGACGAGGATCTCGTCGACGACGTCGGTGCCCGCGAAATCCAGGATGGCCGCGCGAATGGAGTCACGCTCGTTGTAGGTTGGGAGCACGACGGAAATGCGGCTGCCGCGCCACGACACGTCTTTGAGCCTACCAGCCGAACCGCCCCGCGCGGCACTCACCGCCGATGAGACCCTGCTTCAGTCGCCAGGAGTGCGGGTGTGGATGGCGTCCTCGCCCGCCGTCGTCGTGGGTCTTGGTCTGCACCGCCGGCTTGCGGCGATCGTCGATGCTGAACGCTGTCGGCGCGCCCATGTTGAAGTCATCGAGCGCAGCGCCGGCGGCGGAGCCCTGCTGCTGGACGAGCACATGCTGTGCGGGGCGGTCTCCTTGCCGATCTCAAACGTGTCACAAGACGTGACCGAGTCCTACCGCTGGCTTGGCGATGCGCTCCTTCGCGCCCTGGGCGTTGCGTCCGCTCGCCGCGTCGAGGTCGCCGAAGCGCGCGAGGACGTGGCCCGCCTGCGCGCTTCGACGAGTCTTGTCGCCGGTGTGCTGCTGACCACGTGTTACGGGGCGCTGTCGCCGCACGAGATCGTCGTCCAGCACAAGAAGCTCGTCGGCCTGGCCCAGGTCCGCCGACGCGACACCGCTCTCTTCCAATTCGGGATTCTGCTCCGCGACCAGTCCGCGCTCGCCGACTATCTCAACGTGCCGGACGAGCCAACGCGGGAACGGCTCAGAGGCGCGCTGCGCCAACGGACGATCGGTCTTACGGCTGTGACAGACCAATCAGCTTCTGTAGTGGCCGCGGCAATCGTGGATGCCATGCCATCCGCTCCGTAAGGCGCACCACTGCCTCCGGCGCACCCATCAGCAGCGGCCGACCCCAGTGGCGCAGCGCCGGCTCGCCTCTGCCTCGTTCGGGCGCGGCCGGAACGAAGCGTTCGAACGCCAGCCACTGTCCATCGGCCCACGTCAGCACCGAGCCGCCGGCTTCGCGCACGATCAACGCCCCGGCGGCGACGTCCCAGATGCTGGGTTTGATGAACACCCCCGCCCGCAAAGCGCCGCTGGCAATCAGCATCAATTCAGCCGTGCACGAGCCGGTGGTGCGCGCGTCGGGCAGCGCGCGCAGCTCGCGCGCCAGCGTCTTGTCGGGTCTTTTGAACCTGAAGGCTCTGAGAAAGCCGCCCGGCAGGGCCATGATCTGGCCGCGCTCATCCTCGGCCTTCGAGACGCGGATCGGCATGTCGTCGAAGAAGGCGCCGCCCCCGAGCCGCGCGTGGTACACGCCCGCCTGGAGCGTGGGACCCACCGGCACCCAGATACAGCCGACCACCGGCGCGCCCGCCTCGAGCAGGCCCATCGAGATCCCGAACAGCGGCAGGCCCGAGGCGAAGTTCATAGTGCCGTCGATCGGATCGATGACCCAGACGTATCGCGCGTCCGCGGCGATGTCGTCGGCGTGCTCCTCGCCGAGTAGCCCGTGATCCGGAAACGCCGACCGCAGCTCGGCGCGCAGGAACGTCTCCGTATCCCGGTCGAGGGCCGTGACCGGGTTGTCGCGCTTCTTGCCCTTGAACTCCAGCGCCACGGTGGTACGGAACGCGGCCAGCGCCCGTTCGCCGGCTGCCCGGGCAAGCTGAACGGCGGTCGATTCAAAGGTCTCGAGCGTCATACGTCGCCGACAACCTCGACCTCGCGTCCGGTGCGCGACGACTCCTCGGCCGCCAGCAGCACCTCCAGGATGTGGCGTCCCCAGGCGGGGGACACGCGCAGCGCGTCGCGTCCGCGGATCGCGTCAACCAGGTTCTTCAGCTCCTCGGCGAAGGGGTCCACTGCCTGGAGCTCGATCGGTGCATACGCTGCGTTGCAGTCAATTGCCAGCTGGTTGGAGTAAGAGTCGAAGCGCAGCATTCCGGCTGTACACGCCACTTCGACCTCGCACTTCTCCACGCCGCGGTCCTTGTAACCCGTATGGGCGATCACCGCGCGCAAACCATTGCGCAGCGTGAGATACGCCAGGTTCGCGTCGTCGGCGGACAGGCCGTGAAACGGCGAGCCAATCCACGCCTGCACGGACGCGACCGACGTATCCAGCACCCAACACGTGCGGTCGATCATGTGCGCGCCGTTCATCAGCCACATGCCGCCACCGGTGGCTCGATCGCGGAACCATGGCATGCGGTTTTCCAGCCCGAACGGCTTGTACCACGTGTCGGTGGCCAGCACCGGGCGGCCGATTTCGCCACCCTGCAGGATTTCCCGCGCGCGCACGGTTGTCGCGAAATAGCGTTGACTGTGCGCTACCAGTAGCTGGACTCCGGCGCGTTCAACCGCGTCGATGATCTGGTCGCACTCCTGCAGCGTGTCGGCCATCGGCTTTTCGAGAAACACGTGCTTGCCCGCCTGGACGGCTTGAATGCTTGCCGAGGCGTGCAGGAAGTTGGGCAGGGCGATCATGACCAGGTCCACGTCGTCCCTGTGCAGGATCGCCTCGGGCGAGGTGAAGGCCAGGCAGCCGTGCTGCTCGGCGAACGCGTCGGCGCGGGACTGGTCGGCATCGAAGACGGCGACCAGGCGTGCTTCAGCGCTCGCCGCGGTTGCGAGCGCATGCAAGTGGCCGGCGCGACCGGCGCCGAAGATGGCCACCCCGAGATCTGACACGCTGCCGAGTGTAGCCCCCTGCGGATCAGCTACACGTCGACGATCTGGAGATTGGCCTCACCCACCAGTGTCCGCACCTGCGACTCCAGCTCGCTCGAGTGCTTTACGGGGATGTCCGCGCCCGCCAGCTCGACGCGGCAGCCGCTTCGGTCATGGAGCACGAGCTGTATCTCGTCCCTCCCAGGAGAGCGCTCGACCAGCACATGCAGCTGCTCGAGGAGCCGCACGCAGGCGTTGTCATCCGTGCGCGGCACCACCACGCGTAAAACGTGTCTCCCATTCGAGAGCACGCCCGCCTCGTTGTCCGCGTCCGCCCGTGCGCCTTCGCGGCGACGCGTCTCATGGCCGAGGTTCCCATTCGTGCGGCCGCCACTCGAAGCGTTCACCTGCGGGTCCCCGCTGGGGAATTGGGGCCGCGGCGCGGGAGTCCCATCGGCCGGCGGAGTCCACACTTCGGCCCGGTCGACGACCACCTGCGGTCGCTCACCGCGTGTATCCACCTTGCCTTCGATCACCAGGATCACGTCGTCTCGAAACACTTCCGCCGATCGCTCGTAGACCCGTGGAAAGACCACCGCTTCGATCGAGCCGTGCAGGTCTTCCAGCGTGACGACCGCCATTTGCGACTTCGTCTTGGTCAGAATCCGACGCACACCGGTGACCAGCCCGCCGATTTTGATCTTTTCGCCGCTCAGCTCGGCCGTCAGTTGGGTGGTGTCGTGGGTAAGCGTGGCGGCCAGCCAGGCGGAGGCCTCCATAAACGGGTGATCGCCGAACTGAAAGCCCAGGACTTCTTTTTCCCAGAGCGCGCGCTCGCGAGCCGCCGCCGCCGAGACCTCCGCGGTTGCGTCCGCGACGGGCGCCTCCAGGGGTAGTGCTGGAGTGGGCGCCGACTGCGCGTCGCCGAACATGTCGAACAGGCTGGTCTGGCCGGTGCTGGCCGCGCGCTGATCGATCTGCGCCGCGGCGATGGCCGAGTCCAGCCGTTTGGTCTCGAGCAGCGCCTCACGCGGGCCAAGTGAATCCATGGCGCCGCATTTGATCAGCGACTCCAGCACCCGCTTGTTGACGGTGTGCAGGTCCTGTCGGCGACAGAATTCCTCGAGTGACGTGTACGGTCCGTTGGCCTCGCGCTCGCGGACCATCAGCTCCACCGCGCCCTCGCCGACGTTCTTGACCGCGCCGAGTCCAAACCGAATCCCGTCGACCTCCACGCCAAAATCGAGCCAGGACGCATTGACATCCGGCGGCAAAATGGAAACCCCCAGGCGCCGACATTCGCCAACCACGCCGACGACCTTGTCCGTGTCCGCCGCGATCGTGCTCAAAACCGCCGCGAACCACTCCACCGGATAACTGGCCTTCAAATACGCCGTCTGATACGCAACCAGCGCGTAGCAGTAGGCATGTGCTTTGTTGAAGGCATAGCCCGCGAACGGTTGGAGCAGTTCCCACACGCTTTCGGCGGTTGATTTTGGATAGCCGTTGGCCTCCACCGATTCGATGAACTTCGGGCCCTCGCGGGCCATCACATCTTTTTCTTTCTTGCCCATCGCGCGGCGGAGGACGTCGGCCTGACCCAGGCTGTAGCCTGCCAGTTTGCGCACGACCTGGAGGACCTGGTCCTGGTAGACGATGACGCCGTAGCTTTCTTCGAGCACGTCGGCGAGCGCCGCGTCTGGCGGAGTGGCGGCTTCGCGTCCGTCGCGACGGGCGATGTAGCTGGGAATGTGCGCCATGGGCCCCGGTCGGTACAGGGCGACCAGCGCGGCGAGGTGGTCGAGCGTCGAGGGTTGGAGGTCGACCACCGCGCGCGTCATGCCTGAACCTTCAAGCTGGAATACGGTGCGCGTCTCACCGCGACCCAGCATCGCGTAGGTCTGCGGATCGTCCAGCGGCAGGCGCGCAAGGTCCAGCTCGATTCCGTGGCGAAGCTTGACGTTCTCCAGCGTCTTCGACAGCATGGTCAGGTTGGCCAGACCCAGGAAATCCATCTTGAGCAGGCCAATCTTGTCCAGGACCTTCATGTCGTATTGCGTCATGGCGCTGTCGCCGCGCGTGGCGCGCTGGAGCGGCACGTAATTGGTCAGCGGTTGATCGGCGACGACCACTCCAGCGGCGTGCGTGCCGGCGTGCCGCGCCACGCCCTCGACGCTCTGCGCGCGATCGATGAGCGTCTTGATGTGCGGCTGGGTGTCGTACAGGGACTTGAGCTCGGGAATCTGCGCGAGCGCGTCTTTCAGCTTCAGTCCGATGGGCACCGGTGGAATGAGCTTCGCGACGCGGTCCACTTCGTTGAGGGGATAGTCGAGCGCTCGCCCCACGTCCCGAATAGCCGCGCGCGCGAGAAGACGCCCAAAAGTGATGATCTGCGCCACCCGCTCACGGCCGTAGCGGTCGATCACGTACTGGATGACTTCGTCGCGCCGGTCGTCGGCGAAGTCCATGTCGATATCGGGCATCTGGATGCGTTCTGGATTCAGGAATCGTTCGAACGTCAATCCGTAACGCACCGGGTCCAGGTCCGAGATGCCCAGGCAGTACAGGATGATGCTGCCGGCCGCCGAGCCGCGCGGGCCGCAAGGAATCCCTCGGCGGCGCGCCCAGTCCACGAAGTCCCACACGAACAGGATGTACGCGGCGAAACCGGTCTTGTCGACGACGTCCAGTTCATACCGCAGGCGTTGGCGGTGCTCGTCTTTGAGCTCCGCGCCATAGCGTCGCCGCAATCCATCCTCACAGGTCCGCGTCAAAAACTGCTGCGGAGTCTGACCGCTGGGGATGATGTGATCCAGCGCGGGAAAGCTGAGTCTGCCAAATTCCAGCTCCAGGTCGCACCGCTCGGCGATCGCGACCGTGTTGCGGAGCGCATCCGGGATATGGCCGAACAAACGCCACATCTCCTCTGGCGACTTCAGACAGAACGCGCCGCCCGGCTCCATGCGCATCCGCTTCGGGTCCTGATCGGTGCTGTTGGTCTGAACGCACAACAGCACGTCCTGCGCCGCGGCCTCGTCTGGAATCGTGTAGTGCGAATCGTTGGTCACCACCAGCGGAATGCCGAGCTGCTTGTTGAGCTCGATCAGCCCAGCGTTGACCACCTGGTCGTCGGGATTGCCGTGGTCCTGCAGCTCGAGGAAGTAGTCTTCGCCAAAAACCTCCCGGTACCAGGCTGCCGCGTCGCGCGCTTTGAGAAAATCGGATTCGAGGATGGCGCGGGACGGCTCGCCGCTGTAACACGCGCTCAGCGCGATCAGACCCCTGGCGTGCTCGGCCAGCAGCGCGCGATCGATGCGCGGCTTGTAGTAGTAGCCCTCCAGGCTGGCGCGCGAGACCAGCTTCAGCAGGTTCTGATACCCCTCACGGTTCTTGGCCAGCAGGACCAGGTGAAAGTAATTGCGGTCCTGCCCGCCGCCCTTGTCGGCCATGCCGCGCGGGCTGACGTACGTCTCGACGCCGATGATGGGCTTGATGCCCACGCTCCGGGCGTACGTGTAGAAGTCGATGGCGCCGTACAGATTGCCGTGGTCCGTCAGCGCGATGGCGCGCATGCCCTGGCGCTTGGCGGTGTCGACGATGCGCTTGACGGGTGAAAGGCCGTCCAGCAGGGAGAACTCGCTGTGGACGTGCAGGTGCACGAAATCCTGGGCTGACGCGGCGAGCGGCCCCCCCGGCGGCTCGGGCATCTCGGCGGGCGCTTCCTCGGCGAGCACTTCGGGCTCGTACGCGTCAGCATCGATTTCGGCGTCTTCGTCCCACCAGGCGCGGACGTTGTCGAGCGGGTCAGCGACAGTCATCGGCTGCTCCCAATTTTAGGCGCCGACCCGCACACCTGTTCGACTTATCGATCGTCGACCGGCATCACGAAACGATCGATCTGGTCGCCAAAATTGCGCCAGTCGCGGACCACGAGGTCGGCGTCGGTGACGACCCCGTCCTCGACTGCCGGCGGCGTAGCGGCCGGCACGTACAGGGCCGACCACAGCCCCGCGCGCCGCGCGCCTTCCACGTCCAGCTCTTCGACGTCTCCGACATGCAGCGCGTGCTCCGGCCGCGCCTCGCCCAGTTGCGCCAGCGCGTGGGCAAAGATGCTCGGGTGCGGCTTCGAGACACCGAACTCGTTGGAGAACACCGTGACGTCGAAGTACTCCAGCAGGCCGTGCCGCCGCAGCACCTCGCGCAGCACGCGCCCGCCCGCCATCCCCGTATTGCAGATCACCCCGAGTCGATACCCGCGCTCGCGCATCGCCTTGACCGCCACGTGCACGTGCGGCATGGCGCTCGGCAACGGCTCGAGGGTGATGTCCTCGTAGGCTTTCTCGACGACCTCGTAGGGGATGAGTCCCTCGGGGATGCCCAGCTCGCGCGCCAGCTCCGCCCAGCGGCCCGGCGGTCCGACGTCCTCGAGCGATTCGCGTGCCGCGGACGTCACCCGCTCGAGCGAGAAGTCGAACGCCGCCTTCAGCTGCTCGGGCGTGATGGCGTGCCCCGCGCCGACGATGGCCGCGTGAAGCTGGGACATGCGCTGAGCGGTGCGCTCCGGCGTGACGGTGCCGTCGACGAGGGTCGACCAGAAGTCAAAGGTAACGGCGGCTAGTCGCATGCGTCACCGCCGTCGAAAGGTGACGTTCTTCAGCAACAGATCGAGGTCCTCGACCGTCCAGCCGGCGCCCTCCCAGGCCCGCTGCTGCACCTGATCCTGCCAGTTGGCATCGATGCGTCCGCGCTTGACGCGTCCGCCGCGCCACCACTGTTCGTACTCCAGCGCCGAGGGCGGCAGCGGCTCGCCCAGCAGTTCCTCGAGGCGTTTGAAGCCCAGCGTCACCTGCTTCTGGCCTTTCGGCAGCGACTGCAGGAAGTCGGCAAGCGGCGCGTACTTGGGCACTGCCCGTCAGCATACCCAGCAGGCGGTCCTTGTGCACTCTGCACAACTCGAGGCTGCCAACGTAGGGCAATCCACCCGGGGCGCGGGCCGCCAGCCGCCCACGACAATCGCCCTGCGGGTCCACGCAGCCCCGATCTCCTGGCGGCTGCGCGCAGAAGGAGCGCTGTCGACGCCGTCGCTGCTGGCCCCGCGCGACGGCGAAGTGGATAGACCTCGAGAGGAGAAATTTCGTCGTATGGCCATTGCGACCGGGCCCAAGATCGCCGAGCCCAAGACCGATCCCAGGGAAGTCCTGGCTCAAGCCAAAGACCTGGGCGTGAAGATCGTCGACTTCAAGTTCATCGACCTGCCAGGCCTCTGGCAGCACTTTTCGATCCCCGTCGAGGACTTCGTCGCCGACCTGTTCACCGAGGGCATTGGCTTCGACGGTTCCTCCATTCGCGGCTTCCAGAAAATCAATGAGTCGGACATGCTGCTGCTGCCCGATCCAGACACCGCGTTTCTGGATCCCGCGTGCAACATCCCGACCCTGTCGGTCATCTGCGACGTGATCCAGCCCGGCTCGATGGAGCGCTATTCGCGCGACCCGCGGTACGTCGCGAAAAAAGCTGAAGCGTTCCTGACCCAAAGCGGCATCGCCACCACCGCGTACTTCGGTCCGGAAGTCGAGTTCTACATCTTCAACTCGATCCGTTTCGGTCAGGACCAGCGCTCGGGTTTTTACGAGATCGACTCCGACGAAGGCATCTGGAACAGCTCGCGTAATGGCGCCGCCAACCTGGGCTATCGGCCGCGCTACAAGGAGGGCTACTTCCCGGTTCCGCCTATGGACAAGCTCCAGGACCTCCGCAGCGAAATCGTGCTGGAGCTCCAGAAGGCTGGAGTCAAGATCGAGGTCCACCACCACGAGGTCGGTACCGCAGGACAGACCGAGATCGACATGCGCTTCGGCACGCTGGTCAAAATGGCCGACCAGGTGCTCAAGTACAAGTACATCGTCAAGAACGTGTGCTATCGCAACGGCTACACCGCGACATTCATGCCGAAGCCACTGTTCGGCGACAACGGCTCGGGGATGCATACCCACCAGAGCCTGTGGAACGACGATACCCCGCTCTTTTACGACGCGAACGGCTACGCGCTGCTCTCAGAGATGTGCCGCCACTACATCGGTGGCCTGCTGAAGCACGCCGCCGCCATCCTGGCCTTCGCCGCGCCGACCACTAACAGCTACCGCCGGTTGGTCCCGGGCTACGAGGCGCCGATCAACCTGGTGTATTCACAGCGCAACCGCAGCGCCTGCGTGCGCATCCCCACCTATTCGAATTCGCCCAAGGCGCGACGGTTGGAGTTCCGCGCTCCGGACCCGTCTTGCAATCCGTACCTGGCGTTTTCCGCAATGCTGATGGCCGGTCTGGACGGCGTGATGCACAAGATCGAGCCTCCGGATCCCATTGACGAGGACCTGTACGAAATGCTGGCGCACAACGGCACCGAGGGCAGCGGTCCAAGGATCCAGTCCACCCCAGGTTCGCTGCCCGAGGTGCTGGACGCCCTGGAAGCCGACCACGACTTCCTGGTCCACGGCGGCGTCTTCACCCAGGACGTCATCGACGAATGGATCAGCTACAAGCGCGAGCGCGAGGTAGACGCCATCGCCCTCCGGCCACACCCGTACGAGTTTCACCTCTACTACGACATCTAACCTTTTCGAGCCCATCCTGGGTCCGACTTCGAGTTCAAATCGGCTTGCCAGGGTGGGCTGACGAGCCGCAATAACGGCTTACACCCACAATGTCGCCCACACTGTCAGAAACTGGCGCTTCGGGAGCTGCCTGATGTTTGGCACTGTGGCGAGCGTTCCTTAGACAGGCGCTCCTTCCTGGCAGGCGGCCCGTGGTTTGCTGTGAGGCTTCCACGGGTCGCTCTGCGTTCGGCAACACCGCGGTGATCGTTGCTGTCGAGGGTGCCGGCATCGGCACCGACGTACGTCGTCGGCCGCCGAGAGCAACTCGCAGACATCGCCCACGCGTTGCAGACGGCCCCACTGCTGACGCTAGTCGGCGTGGGTGGCGTTGGTAAGACCCGCCTGGCAGCGCGCACCGCCACAGCGGCCCGCGGACGCTATGCGCATGGTGCCTGGCTCGTCGAGCTGGCGCGGATCACCGACCCCGCTGGGGTCACGCCCGAAGTCGCCCGTGCGCTGGGCGTCCGGGAGCGGCCCGGCTCAAGTCCTCTGGAAACACTGCGCGCCGTGCTGCGCCATCGGCAGCTTCTGCTGGTTCTGGACAACTGCGAGCACGTGGTGACGGTCTGCGCCGAACTGGCGGCAAGCCTGTTGCAAGCTTGCCCAGATCTCTGCATTCTCGCCACCAGTCGCGAGGCACTGGGTGTTGCCGGCGAGACTGTCTACCATGTGCCGCCTTTTCCGATGGCGAGTACTCAGGAAGCAACGGCGGATTTGGTCGAGAATGACGCGATTGACCTGTTCGTCGAGCGTGCGCGCACGCTCGAGCCCGCGTTCGAGTTGACACCTCAGACGTCCTCCAGCATCACCCGCATCTGTGCCCTGCTAGATGGGTTACCTCTCGCGATCGAGCTTGCCGCGGCACGCCCGACAGCAATGAGCCCGCCCGAGATTGCGCGCCGACTTGACAACCCGCTCAGCGTGCTCACAATGGGCCCTCGGTCCGCACCGGCACGCCAGCAGACCTTGCGGGCGGCGATCGACTGGAGCTACCAGCTCCTCGCGGAGCCTGAACAAACTCTCCTGCGACGCCTGGCTGTGTTCCGGGGTGGATTTACACGCGGAGCGGCAACGTCGGTTTGCACGGATGTGGAGCTTCCCGGCGGACAGATCGATGACCTCCTCGACCGGTTGGTAGCGCAGTCGTTGCTGGTCGGCGTCAAGCAACCGGAGCACACGCGCTTCCACCGCCGTCCGCGTAGGCTCCACGGTGGGACATTGTTTCTGCTGAACGGTCTCATATGGCTGGCTGCCGCGTTCTGGCTCCAGTCAGTGGTGACCGATCCGCTTCGGCTGCTGCTGCTGTTCATGTCGGCCGGTGCGAGCCTGTCGGCAGCATTACTCGCCAATGACTCTCCCGGGTTGGCAGTTGCCGGTGCGGCGCGCCGTAGGCCGCACCGCACCCGTGGCTGAGCACAGCCGACAGCAGTGCACATTGCGACCTGCCGCGACCGCGCTGGTTCAAACATGCGGCGATTACCTGCGGCGTGGCCCCTGGATCGGCCGCGGCCCCTTTCGCAGCACCGCATCGACAAGTAGCTCCCTACGGGGGCATTTCCCGGGACCACATTCAATGCAGCCAAGCATGCCTCTGTCTTTCCAAAACGTTTAGATGTCTCACACACTCGGCCCTGTGATGCACACGCGACGATCACATGGCGAAGGCGTAGAGTTGAGCCGTTATGGCGAATGCGGCGTCGCCTCAAGACGATCGGCGAGTAGCCGGTTCGTCGCTGCTGCTCACCCAGCTCCTCAAGAGGCCATTACTCAACCCGGTGAACGAACGTCTCGGACGCGTCGAGGACGTGATCGTGCGGATCGCTGATACGGGTCACCCGCGCGTAACGGGTTTGAAAGCCAGCATCGGCGGACGGCATCTCTTTGTGCCCGAGCAGTTGATCGCCAGGATGAGCCCTGACGGGGTGCGACTTCACGGGCAGACCCTGCATCTCGGCAGCTTCGAACGACGGGCTGGCGAAGTATTGCTTGACCAGGATGTGCTCGATCGACGGCTCATTGATGTGGGCACCGGACGACTCGTCCACGCCAGTAACCTCGTCCTGACCGCGGATCAAGACGGATGGCGGCTGACCGGCGTGGACATCAGTCCTGGTGGGCTGCTACCGCGCGTGCTGCGGCGAGCGACGCCGAAGCCAGCCGACATTCTGGACTGGAGCCGCATACAACCCTTCGTGGGCCACGTGCCGACCGCGGGTGTCTTGATGCCGATCGGCCCCTTCCGCCGGCTTCATCCAGCCCAGATCGCCGACCTGGTGGAGCAGGCGTCCCACGAAGAGGGCGAGGAAATCATCAACGCCGTCGAGGCCGATCCGGAGCTGACCGCCGATGTCTTCGAGGAGCTCGACCCGGAGCACCAGGTAGAATTCATCCAATCACGCTCAGACGCCGATGCCGCGGCAGTCCTCGCACGTATGGCGCCCGATGATGCCGCCGATCTGCTGAACGAACTCGATCAGCCCCGCCGCCGCCCGGTGCTCGACCTGATCCCGACTCCGCAAGGACAGAAGCTGCGAGCCTTGCTCCAGTACCACCCCTCCACAGCTGGAGGCATGATGAGCCCGGATTTTATCTCGGTCCTTTCTCAAACTCCGTTGAGCGAAGTCCTCGATCGCGTACGCTCCGCGGACAACGTCCCCTCGCAGCTTCTCAGTTCGATCTTCGTCACCGATCTGGATAATCGTCTCGTCGGAACTGTGGGGTTGGCAGACATCGTGCGGGGCGCGCCTGACGTGCTCGTTGACAGGCTCCCGGGGCTTGTGCGCGGAGGGGTGCGGGTCGACACCGACCTGCCGGAGGTTGCGCTGCGGATGACCGACTTCAATTTGCCGGCCGTCGGCGTCATTGACGATGCAGATCGCCTGGTTGGCGCCATCTCAGTGGACGACTTGCTTGAAGTTGTCGTCCCAGACGAGTGGCGGCGGCGCGAGGAAGCGAGCAGCGGTGGCTGACGAACCCGCGCCGGTGCCTGTAGCGACCGCCGTTCTCGACGAGGCACACCTGGGGGACATCCAGGGTGCGTTTGGCACCATCTCTGTCGCGGACGTTGGGCGCCGCCGCACCTGGAAGCAGCACGTGCTGACATTGCTAGCGATCGTAGGTCCGGGATTGATCGTTATGGTCGGAGACAATGATGCGGGCGGTGTCGCGACGTACGCACAGGCAGGCCAGAATTACGGCTATTCCCTGTTGTGGACCCTGCTGCTCCTAATTCCCGTGCTCATCGTCAACCAGGAAATGGTGGTCCGTCTCGGCGCCGTGACGGGCGTCGGACATGCGCGACTGATCAATGAGCGTTTTGGACGCTTCTGGGGATTGTTCTCCGTCGGGGATCTGTTCATCCTCAACTTCCTGACGATCGTGACCGAATTCATTGGCATCAGCCTGGCCGCCGCATATTTTGGGGTCAGTTCGCTTATCGCGGTCCCCCTGGCAGCGCTTGTGCTGATCGGCATCACCGTTAGTGGCAACTTCCGTCGCTGGGAGCGCGCCATGTTCGTATTCATGGTCTTCAACCTGCTGATCCTGCCGCTCGCCTGGCTCAGCCATCCGGACCTGGCACAGGCCACACACGATTTTGTCGTGCCGGGGATCGAAGGCGGCGTCACTTCAGACGCCGTACTGCTGATCATTGCCATCGTCGGAACCACTGTCGCACCGTGGCAACTTTTCTTTCAGCAGTCGAATGTTATCGACAAGCGCATCACTCCTCGCTGGATGGGTTACGAGCGCGCCGACACGGTAATCGGCGCGTTCGTTGTGGTCATCGGCGCAGCGTTGATCATGATGGCTACGGCGGCAGCCTTCACCCTTAGCCCCGAGTTTGGCGCGTTTACCGATGCGCTTGGCACCGCCCAGGGACTCGCGGCCGAACTCGGTCCGCATGTGGGTGCTCTGTTTGCGCTTATCCTGCTCGATGCGTCGATTATCGGCGCCTGTGCGGTCACGCTTTCAACGTCGTATGCCTTTGGTGACGTCTTCGGCTTGCGCCACTCGCTCCACCGCAGCTTCGGTGAAGCAAGGGTCTTCTACGGCAGCTTCACGGCAATGGTGGCATTGGCGGCCGCCATCGTGCTGATACCAGATGCGCCGCTCGGGCTGATCACGACGGCAGTCCAGGCGCTCGCGGGAGTGCTGTTACCCAGCGCGACCGTGTTCCTTATCTTGTTGTGTAACGACCGCGACGTCCTCGGTCCGTGGGTCAACCGCACCTGGTTGAACGTTGTCGCGGTCGTCATTGTCGCAGCTCTCCTTGAGCTCTCCCTGATCCTCGTGGTCGCCACACTCTTGCCTGATCTGGACGTCAGAACGGTTGTGATGGTCCTGTCAGCACTGTTGGTGGTCGCGCTGGTCGCGGGCGGCCTGTGGATGTGGTACAGCCAGCGGGGGCAACCGCGCGCTCCCAGCGTGCCCGCGTACCAGCGGGAGAACTGGCGGATGCCGCCGCTTGCGCTGCTCAACCCACCCGAGTGGTCGGCAGGACGCAAGGTCGCCATTCTCGTATTGCGAGCTTACCTGGTGGTAGCCGTGCTGCTGCTGCTCGTGAAGGCTGTACAGCTCGCATCGAGCTAGACGAGCGTCATGACAGGATGGCCGGGTAGAGGCATCAACTCCGGACGTTTGGGTCGTGCACCCAGGCGTTACTTCCCGGACTAAAGGTCGCTTGGTCGGGGATGCGTCGGTCTAAGCACTGGCTGTTCAACACACTCAACTCGATCTCGACCGAGTGAACGCAAAACGCGATTGATTAGACGCGGCCTGGTGGCAAGACCGGCCGGCGCCTGCTGAGGGTGAGCATCGTCTGACGGCGCCGCACGAGCTTCTGGCGCTGCTCAAAATCAAGGTTATCGATGCCGTGACGAACACATTGGGCGAAGGCATCGAGCTCAGAGTGGGGCCCCAGCCGGCGACGGGCTTCAGTTTGAGTTTGCAGCCAAACTTTTCAAGCGGCGAACGAGGTTGCGTTCGATTTGCTGGCGGTCGCGTTCTTCGAGGTAGCGCGGTCCGAGGTCGACGTGCTCACGATAGCGCGCGAGTAGGTGATAGACAACGCGCAAAAATGTGTAGCCGGCAGTGATGATTGTGCGCTTCTTGCCACGGCGGGCGGCCAGTCGGAGGTACTGGCTGAAAAGATACGTGCTTTGGTACGACGCACGCGTGGCTGAGGTTGAGAATAGATGATCCCGGCCGAGCGGGGCGAGCTGATTAATGCCACGCGCGGATCTCCATCGACAACGAGCACTGTCGGACGACCGCTATGTTATGAAGAACAATCCGCCGGAGCTCGAACGGAACCTTCCGGTGCGCGGTGCGGGTGCCGCGCTCGAAGACCTGCTCGAGGCAAACGCCGCCTCGATGGAGACCGAAAAGGTGGCCGACCGAAGTGATGGGCACGGTCGAGCTCGCGTACCCTGCCAGGCACCGCCACGAGGGGCAGCGGCACGCGAAGCGGCTCGCAGAAGAATTCGGCGTAGTGTCGATCGCGGAACCGACGGACCACGTGGATGGAGCGCCGACCAGCGTTGCAGGTATGGTCACGACGCCGCTCGTGTCCTCAGACGTGCGCGACGGACGATTACCACCGAAAGAAGCGTGCAAAGGACGATGCCAACGGCGAGTAAAGCTGGCCGCGCGATCAGACTCATCGACGGACCGCTAGCGACCTGAAAGAACACCAGGCCAGCCGCCAGAATCTTGCCATCCGGCTGCACCGCGAGCGCGAGTGGCGTTGCGCCAGCATCCCCCAATGTGCTGACCGTCCTTCCGTCAGCACCGAAGGACGTGTCGAGACTACCATCGGGGTTGTAGCGTGCCAACGCGAAACCACTGTCGGGCAACACGTCGCCAGACGCGCTGGGAGCACCAAACTTCGCGCCGCCACTGATAAGCTTTCCGTCCGGCCCGGCGATGACGACTCGGGCTCCAGAGCGGCTGCCGGTGAACGCCGTCGTGACCAGCCCACTGGCGCCGAAGGCGGCATCCCGGCTCCCATCCGAATGAACCCGAACCAGTGCGAAAGGCGCGGTTCCGCGGTCGATCGATACCGAGCTACCAGCTAGAACGATGTCACCTGATGGCTCGAGCACCATCGACGAGACCTGTGGCTCTCGAGCAGGCACCTGAACCTTCCCACCACGCCCGAACGTAGCATCCAGTGCGCCGTTGGGCTGGTAACGTGCGACCGCGAACGACTGCGATTGACCACGGGTAAAGCCACCCACAATAATCCGCGCGTCCGGCTGGAGTTCTACGGCCGATGCGTGATCCACGGACGTGCTTACTCCAGATTGGCCGTCGCTGAAGTCCGTCGTGACGACACCAGCCTGGCCAAAGCTCTGATCCAGTTGCCCGGCGAGAGTGTAGCGGACGAGAGCGAAGTCGTCATCGGTGTCACCATTCGAGAACGCCGTGCCCACCACGAGGATGTGTCCGTCCTTGTCGAGGGTCACCGCCGATGCACTTGAGGCGCCGATACCGACAGTCGTGCTCGTCGTGCCACTCGTACCAAATGTCGAATCGAGATCTCCGGCAGGCGTGTACCGCGCTACCAGGAATCGGTCGGGACCTCCGTGCGAGAATACGGTGCCGGCCACCACGATCATCCCGTCGGGCTGTACCGTCAACGCATTCGCCTGGGCACCCGCCTCGCCGACACGCGTCGAAACGGTCCCGCCAGCCCCGAATCCGAGATCAGGCATCCCGTCCGACCTGAATCGGGCCAGCGCCAGTTGAATGGTGCCCGTCGTGACGTCGCTGGTGAGTCCAGCCAGTACGACGTTGCCGTCGAGCTGCAATGCGAGCGTGTTAGCGACGAAGCTGCTCTGGCCAGATCTGATGACGACCGCGCCATTGTTCCCGAACGACCGGTCCAGCGACCCGTCGGGCAAATACCGCACCAGACCGAACCCTGAATCGTGAGCCCAGGCGGGCGACACGAGCAGCACCACTGGAATCAGGGCGGTCACGAGACTCACGAGTCCTCGGACGACCAACATCTCTAGCCCCGGAGCATCATGCGCACAATGAGCGCCGCACCGCCTATCGCGAGCAATACGGCGACAATTAATGAAACTGGAATTCCGAAAAGCAGCGGTACGCCATTCAGGCCACTTGGGTCGGTCACGGCGATCGCAGCCGGGGCGATCGTGGGACCTTCGCCCGCCGGACCACCACCAATGTTCGCCGTCCACTCGGTGATGCGACCGTTGTGAATGACGACCCTGTTTGAGACGTCCCTGGACTCAATTCCAGCTCGGCGCCAATCCTCACGCGAAAAGCGACCTATCCACGTGAGCGTGTACCCATCGCTGAGTTGTTTGGGAGTGCCCATGTCGATGATCTCGATCCGAAGATCGCCATCCATCTGCTCCTTGACCCACGCTTCGATCTGATCGAGACCTTGCACCTGACGATCGACGCTCAGTGTTGCCGAGTCAGAGATTTCCCCCAGCACCGCGTCCATGTCGAGCATGTTGAAGCCATCGCACATGACCCGAACGGTGACCACTGGATCGTCGTGCGCCATGGCCTCAGACGGGAGACACATGCTGGCGAGGAGTACTCCGCTCAAGAGAAGGCGAACGACAGACTTCACGAGCCCAGAAGCCTTGTCTGGCTGAGACCGTCAACAGTTGCGACCACCCCCAGGAGCGTCATGACACTCGCGCTGACAAGCGGGATGAGCGACGCGAGCCGCGCGCGACGTGTATCTGGAACAAACCCAATCATGAACCGGCCAGCGTGCACCAGCAAGACTCCAGTAGCAACCAGAACGATGGCCATCCCGAGTCCGAAGGCGAGGATGAGGACCAGTCCGAAACCGAGTCGCCCCAGCGCAATAGAGCTCAGAAGTACGACAAGCGCGGATCCACTTGGGATGATGCCGCCCGCCAGACCCAGAGCGAACAGTCCACGCCAGGTCGGAGCCAGCGCACCATCGAGGTGGTCGGCGTGGTGCGCGTGTTCGCCGTGGTGTCCATGCTTGTGTTCGTGGGCATGCTCCTGGGCGGTTCGCCCGCGCAAGGCGTCGACCAGGAACCGCGCTCCAACCGCCAGTACGAGCGCACCTGAAATAAGCGTCAACCACGGATACAACTGCTCCGGTACGATCAGGTTTGACGCCGCCACGGTCAGAACGCCCAGCACCAGCACCCCGGTTGTATGTGCCAAGGTGACGCTGACCGCGAGCGCTGAGGCGTCCAGAACAGTTCCGTGGCGACCGACGAGGTAGGCAGCCATGATGCTCTTGCCGTGGCCCGGGGAGGCCGCGTGGACTCCGCCTAACGCCGCGGCGGCGAGCAGCGCCAGCACGATCACGCTCGGGCTCATGTCGGTGGCCGTGACCAGGGCCGCGAGGGGGTCGGTTGGCCGACTGGCCGCAGCGCTCACCGTAGCTGGAGTTGCCGACGTGGTGTTGCCATCCATGGTGAACGCCCAGTGGGCTTCACGTCGGTCGAGTGGATTCTGCAGCAAATCGTCGGGATATGAGCGCAGCTCATCGGTGACATCCTGGGCCGGGACGTCCGCCCCACTGATGGTCGCACCGGGGCCGCCGTGGAGGACGACTTCGCGCCAGCCGAGGCGCGCGGGGTCGGACCGATCGCGAAAAACCGCCTGATGCTCCACGCCTGGGGTCAACGCGACCGTGGGCCGAAGCCACATCTCCAACCGCACCAGCGGGATATCTCCCTGTCCGAGCGGCTGAGAGACAGTCACGTCCGTCGGCTGCAGAGGGATTCGTCGATTGTCGATCGACAGCTCGAGTGCGCTGGTGATGTCCGCGGCCTTACGTTCTTTATACGCGTCCCATTCGGTGTTCGTAACAACTCCAACACCATCCGTATCTGCCGCGCGCGTCTCCTGGATTGAAGGAATCTCGGCCAGGTCCAGCACATAGCGAACGGCCAACGCGTCGCCTGACACCTCGATGCGGCTGTAGTGGTTGACGGTGAAATTGCCGAGCGGGTGAGCGGCCGCGACCGGAGCCGCAAGCGATTGCAACAGCCAGAGACAAACGAGGAACGTGGCGGCTCGCGAGAGGACGCCCATCGGCTGGGCTGCTGTGAGCAGCAGGCGCCGTAGACCTTCGAAGCCGAGGCTCTCCGAATACTCGGTCGCAAATGGCCGGGTTTGCGATGGGGGCGTCGTTTGGAGACTTGCCATCTGTTGCTCTAGGATCCGTGTTGATCTCGACCTAGCGCCGAGACGCACGGCGTTTGGCCGCAAGCAATCGACCGGGTTGCGTCGTACCAGTCCCCGAGCGGGAACCTCCGCTGCCGCCCCGAAAACTCACCGGCCCCTGAGCCAGACCGACGCTGGCCGCGGCTCGCACGCCGCGGGGTTTCGGGGCGATGAATGGTCGTGTGGCGACGCCAATGCGCTCGTCAACATAGCCGAGCCGGCGACGTAGCGAAATGTATTGGGACCGAATCTCCGGTGCCGAGATGCGCACGCGTCGGACGCCGACGTCGGCAACCAGCAGAATAGCCGTAAGGAGCAACAGCAGTGGCCATAGCGGTTGCGGTGCGCCAACCGATGGCAGGGTATGTGCGAACGCGTCGCTCGGATCGCTAATCTGCCTACCACCCGTCTGGCGAGCGATGGTTTGCAACAGTGTCTCGTCGGTGGTAGTGAGCAGGTACTCGGGCGAGTATGGCACCACGAAGCCACTCGAGACTGCCGCGGACTCGCTGGTTGTTGGATCTATCTGCGTCGCCGTCAGCGTATAGACGCCGTCACTCTGGACGGGCACCCTAGCTTCGTAGCGGCCAGGCGCCACCTGTGGCAATTGAACGGTACTCTCCGCGCCGTGTGGATCGACCAGCACTGCCTGTGTGGGCAGAAAGTTCAGATAATGACGGTCACCGGTCTCCTCGGCGCCGGTTTGCGCGTCCAGCGTGATGCGTGCCTGGTTACCCTCAATATTGACAGTGACCTGACGGTTCGGGTCCGCGGGTGGTCGATCGACGCGTTTGACAAGCTGCGCCCAGAACTTGCCAAAGTCCGGCCAATCGAGCCAGCGCGAGGCCCAGACGTTGGTCGCGTCGGATGTCCAGGCCATAACGCGACCGAGTCCGTACTGCCACTCAGATAGGACCGGGTCCAGTTCACGAGACGCGAGCAGAACCGTGCTCTGCGGCTTCGGCGTGGTTGCGACGTAGCCCTTGAGTGGTGGCGCGCTCTGCAAATCGATGCCCTGTGTCGCGGGGTCGGCCGACACGGGGAGCGGTCTGAAGTCCTCCTCAACGATCGCGGCACGCTGCACTTGTTGCGTCTCCTTGACCAGCAGTTGCGGCAAGTCGAACGGGTCATTGCCATCGTAATACCGGCCGTGCATGATCTGGGCGAGTTCCTGCAGCAGATTCGTGTCCGCGTCCGAGCCGATGCCGACGGTGCTGACCGTCACCTGGGTGGCCTCCATCTGGGCAGCAAGGTCCTCGTATGGTCCGCGCGGGGCCTCGCCGTCAGTCAGCAAGATGATGTGCTTAACTTTGGCGTCGAGCGGAGCGATGGTGTCGTACGCTTCTTTTAACGCGGGATAGATCTCGGTCCCGCCTTGCGGCGCCATCCGACCGATTGCGTCCTCGATGGGCGTCAGATCGTTGGCAAGTGTCGGGCGGATCATCCAATGGTTGTGATCGTCGAAGGCCAGGATACCGATCTGGTCGTAGTCTCCCATCTGCTCGACGGCAGCCAGCGCGGCTTCCTTGGCCAGGTCCATTTTTGAGGCACCGCCCGGCCCACCCCCCATGGACCCCGAGATGTCCATGACGATGATGAGCGCAACACTGGTCGACAAACTCTTGCCACGCAGGTCCATGCGCACCGGCAACATGTCTTCGAGCGGCGTGCGTGCGTAGCCGCCTGGTCCAAACGCGTTGTCGCCACCGACGACCAGCAGCCCCCCACCGTGGTCACGCACGTAGCTTTTGAGCGAGTTCATGCGTCCAACGGGCAGGCTGTCGGCAGGCACATCGATCAGGATGGTGCTGGCGTAGCTCAACAGCGCGGCGCCGTCGAGTGCGCCGCCGCCAGGCGAGGTGAGGTCGACCTGGAGCCCCATCGCACGCAAGGCATCGGTCAGGTATTTGCCGTCACCTGGCGTGCCCTCGACGACCAGGACTTTGGGCGGGCCCTCAACAATCACATACGTGCCGGCGGTCTTATTTTGTGCGAGCGTGTCCTGATCGACCTGGAGTTGCACCCGCAACACGTGGTGGCCGTTAGCCAGGGGGTCCACCGGCAACAGGAAGCGACTTGAACCTGGTTGGAGCGTTACGGCTTGCCTGCTCCTCAAGCTGCCGTCGACCAGTAGGTACAGGGTGCCAGTTGTACTGAAGTTGGACTCAACTTCCGCGCTGGCCGTGAAGCGCTCACCTTCGCGTAGTTGGGTTGGCGCATCGAGTCGGCGAACGAGCGCTTCGGGCCCTCGCTCCGACTGGAGCGGCACGGCCATGAGCTGCACTCCTGCTGCGGCCGCCAGCGAGGCGGCGGTGTCGGCTTTTTCCTTATTTTCCTGACCGTCTGAGATCAACACCAGCCGTCGGGCGATTGTGGGCGGCATGACTGCTAACCCGGCGCGGATAGCCGCGGCGATGTCGGTCGCGCTCGGATCGAAATTGGAGGGCGGACTCAACCGCGGCGGATCTGACTCGGTCGACATTGCCCGATCGACAACGGGCTGATCGCCAAAGGAGATGACGGCCGCCTGATCCTGCGGCGCCTTTTGGGAAAGGGCGTCTGCAAGCCAGCGCTCCTCCTCGGTCTGCATGCTCGGAGAGATGCTGTCGGAGCGATCGAGGAGGAAGGCAACCGCCAGGTCGTTTGCAGGCAAGTGCACACGCGGCTCAGCCAGGACGGCCACCAACAAGCCGACGATCATCACGCGCAACGCCAGCGAGATGCGCCGCCGCAGACGCGGCATGTAGACGCGACTGGTACGCCACAGGGCGTAAACAACACCGATGCACACTGGGAACAGCAGCAGCAGGAGCGGCCGGTCGAACGCCAGGCTCACCAGGCTCTTGAGTGTAGCGAGCCACGCCTACTGCCGAAAGGCCTCGGCATGCGCACGCTCAGTAACCCGTGACCGCATTGCCGGGTCGATGTTGCCTCTGGCGTGGCCACCAGGCTACCTCTCGACAGTCGGCTCGACTCGAATCCCGGTCTCTACTGCTGGTTGGTGCAAGGGCATACGATTGCGTCGTCCGACCCGGCTGACCAGTGCAACAGACCCGGTGCGACGGATGTTTAGAAACTATAAAAACATCAGGCAGAGCGCGGCGAACCCAAACGCGGACGATGCCTGCTCCAAGGCCCTCGATTCACTCCTGTAGTCTCGCTGCCTGTAGGCTCTGCGCAGGAACCCGACAGCAGCGAGCCACGTTTCACCGGAGCGATTCGCTCGTTGTCAAGGACGTGCCTGCCCCAAGCGCCATCGGCGCTCAATCGCAGAGCTCCGCGAGGGGCTACCACGACGTGCGCTGGTGGAGCACAGCTGGTGGGCGGGTTGAGACGCGCCCAAGGCGACGTGGGCGAGGCCTCCCCTGAGGACTCCCTCTGTCCCGCCCACCAGTTCCTCCCGTCCCTCGACTAGACGCAGTCGCACGCCCAACGTCGCCATCGTCCTTGGCACCTCCGGAATGGCGATGGTCCTCCTGGTGGTGGCGCTCGGCGAGATTGTGCTCCGCATCGGCGCGCTGCGCGAGCCCGGACTGGTGGAGCTGCAGTGTGATGGTGCCGCATCCCTGCTCGACGTGCAGCAGGGTCTTTTCGATCTGGACTCCGTCAGTGGCTACCGCATGCGACCCAACACCTGCGTCAGACTTCAGTCGAGCGAATACGACGAGGTCCTACTAAGACCAACGCCTACGGCTTCGTCGCACCCGACGTGCCTGCTCAGAAGCCTCCAGGCGAGTTTCGGATAGTCGTACTCGGCGATAGTTACACAGCAGGCGCACAGGTCCATTCGAGCACAACTCACTTTCCTCGCGTTGGCGGGGAGCATAGTCGTGTGCCAACTTGAGACGCCCCAGCGCCACCGTTCAGCGGTTTGTAAACTTGCGCCCGCTCGCTGGCTCGGATGTTCATGCGATCTTCATGTTTTTGGCGCGATCCGCTGTTACAGGCGGGAACTGGCGCCGTTTGAGGTTAATGTGCAACGCACGCAGGGCCGCCGATGGTCGACGGGGGGCCGTCCGCGCCCGCCGGCGAGCCATCGAGGCCCGAGCAGGCTCACGCCCTGGCGCTGATCCCTGGGACCGATGCTCGCGTCGTCTCTGATGCGGGCGCTCATCACGTCTCGGGCGGCTCCACTAACACGACTCCGGTCGGTAGGCGCCGGCAAGTATGTGCCAGACGTGATGCGCATTGTGGCGCTCCTGACAGCCACGGCCTTCGTCGGAGCCTTTGTCATTGCTGCCGGCTTCCGGCTGAGTTACCCGTTTGCCTTGGTTCTTGGCGAAGAGTACTCAGTCGGCGAGGTCGACCGTGTCGTGCACGGCCAACTACTCTACGTCGAGCGGACATTGCAGCACGTTCCCCTCATTTATGGTCCCATCCTCTCTCTATGACGCTGCCGCGCCTTTTGCGTTGACGCTAGGAGCGCCGTGGGGGCCAACCGGCGTGACGCACCACCTTGACTGGCACCGGCTGCTGTGCCCAGCGCGAGGTGCTCCGGCAACCCGCCGCAGAGGATCTCGTCGTCACGCACGCTCGTCGCGAGCACGATAAGAGCGCCACTGTTGCGGCGCATAGAGATCTGGCGGATGGATAACTTACGCTGCCCTCGACGATGGCATTGCGCCCAACTGCCTCAGGATGGTCACGCTGTCGAAGTAGAGGTGGTAGCTTGTGACCTTCCCATTCTCCAGGAGGGTGTAACCGACGAACGGGATATGCACCGATTTGCCTGTAGCCGGGATGTCGCCGGCAGGCGTCCCGAACGGGCCGGTATGGGTGCCATCAAAGACCGCCTCGACGGCGGCCCCGTCCTCGTTGGCGATCATTTTCGTGATGGTCAGCCGATGTCCTGGGAAGCCGGTATTCCAGAGATCCCACACCTGACGCCAGCCTTCGTGCCCGGCAAGGTTCTCTCCCGTGGCGACGGTAAGCAGCTCGCTCTGCGGGCTCAGAAAGGTCGTGAATTTCTCCCAGTTCCGCTGGTTCCAGGTCTCGAACCAGTCTTCCACTGTCGCCTTGTTGTCTTCGGTCGTCACGTCATCCACTCCTTTCGATTACAGCCACTCCTCTGATACGCGAGCGTCGAGAAGATGGATCATCGCCTTCCCGGCGCACCTTTGCCGGAACGCTGCCCGTCTTGGGCGTTGATTCCCCGCCACAGGATGGCGGCTGATCGACCGTCAATCGCCACATCAAAGCGGATCACGCGACTGCCCCTTCCAAGGACCACTTGACGGCATGGATTCCAGCGCGCGGGCAAGCTCAACGCCGTCCAAAAACAGCGGGTAGCGCTCCTCGCCCCAGTACTGTTGAGGCGGCCCAAGCGCGCGCACCGGCAGGCCTAGTTTGCGAAAGCGGTCCAGCCACCTCGAGCTCGCTGCGCCACAAATCCGGTGCAAGCCCCGACCATGCACCTCCAGCCAGCATCTGCCCAGTAGCGCCGCGTAGACCGTGTGGCGGCTCGAACGATACGGCGCGGCGACGATCGCCCGCCTCAGGTCCACTGCGCCACCCGGCAGCTCAGTCGACAGTTCGAATTCTTCCTCGATCGGCAACCGCCGCGTCGACTCCGGAAAGACCAGCCGCGCCGTGGCGGCCAGAGTGTCCCCATGCCAGCCAGCCACCAGAAGGGCCGCGTCGTCAAACCCGTCGCGCTCCAAGCCGTCCGGCAATTGTGCCTGGGTCGCCCAACCTTGCTTGACGACCGTCTCGAATCGAAGTCGGAACACCGCCGCGCGCTCCTCTTGCGAGCGGGCGAGGTCAAAGCGGATCTCGGTCGCCCGTGCCACGAGTTGCCGTGCGATTGAGTCCAGGCGTCCCAACATGCTTGCCTGGCTATCGTCCATCATGCCTCCCATCCCTTAGAAGCCAGAAGCCCCCCATGCGGAATCCGAGCCCGCCCGCTATTATCGCTGAACAGCCTTTCAACAACATCCCTGGGGAGCGAACCTCATGCGGCGTGTGCTTTGTGTCGGGTTTCTGGCGATGGTTGGTGTAGCGGCTGCCCTGCTGGCCGGCACGCAGATAGCGCCGGCGGCCGAACGGGGTGACCTGAGCGACGAAAGTGCGTCCCAATCCTCACTCGAATTCGTGGGCCGGGCGGAGCAAGCCGGCGCAAGCGTGACCGAGTTTGGCTACATTACGCACATCGCGGGCGTTGACGATGGCGTTCTTTTCTCGGACCCGAATCCCGCGGCCCGAAACGAGAAGACAGCTCACCTCAGCTTCTTCGCGACTACGACGATAGCGCAGAGGTTCACGGTCCTTCCGCCACCTGCTGTGCCGAGCCTGCTCGACGTCGACTCCAGCGGAACCCTGACTTTCTACTTCGCCGAAACACCCCCGGCACGTAGCTTCGACACGCCTACCTCATTCTCTGTTGGAACCACGGTTGCCACCCACACGGTACGCCTGCAAGACGTCATTGCCGCCATGGTCGGCGTCGATCCCTCTCGCGGGGTTGTCGATGGAACCGGCGAGCTCTGCCAGCAATCGGGTACGCCTTTCCTGCTTGGCGGCGAGGTTCGACGTCTGGGTCGCCAAGGGCTGGGCCAGAGCTTCTCGAGCCACGGTTGGACGGTGCTCACCAGCCCTAGCCCGCCACAGTCGTTTACCCAGTTTGGCGGGCACGCCGCGCCCTTCGGCGACGCGCACTGCTAAGCGAACGCGCCGGGTCACATACACGGGCGGCCACACGGGGCCGACGCTGAAGGGTGTAACTTTGCTCGATTAGTGCAATCAATTGATCAAGATTACACCTGGGTCTGCTGCTCGATCCCGAAACGGGCTGCCGCCAGTCGGTGTGGGGCTTGAGCATCACGCTGACGTACAGCCGCCACAGCTTCTTATGGCCGCTGATCCACCAGACGGTGGAAGCCACCATCGAAGGACTGGAGCAGTCGTGGGTCTTCTTGCAGGGCTGCCCCAAACGCCTCAAGCTCGGTCCGCTGCTGCCGACGTTGCCGGAGCGGTTGACGCTGGCGCGCGCTCAGCAGCTCGACTACGTCGCCTTCCTCACGCTGTTGCTCGCCGACGAGGTCCAGCGCCGCGACCAGCAGGCGCTCGAGCGCGACCTCATCCAAGCCGGCTTCGAGGACCGCGTCGCGCTAGATGGCTTCGACTGGGCCTCACCAGTCCAGCTCGATCGGCGTCAACTCCAGCATGTGTTCATGCTCGAGTTCTTGGCACGCAAGGAACATTGCATTTTCGTCGGGCCCGTCCGTGTCGGAAAAACGCTCTTAGCCCAGTGGCTGGGCTCCGGTGCCGTGCGCGCCGGCCACTCCGTGCTGTTTGTTCGAGCTGACGCACTACTCGCCGATCTGAGCCAAGCGCGTGCCGACCGCACCTACGACAAGGTCTTCCGTCGCTACCTCGCGCCAGATCTTGTGCTGCTGGACGATTTTCTACGTGCGCCACGAGGCGCCATGTTTCCGCGTGGGTTACGAGACCCACCCCTGGCCGCCGCAGCGGCTGGGCGAAGCTGAGGGCAGTCTGCCATGGGAGTTGCCATGGCGGGCGGGAGCAGCCATGACAACGTGCCAGAACGACGGCACAACCAGACGTCGTAGCTGGGCAAGCAAGGTAGGACGGTGCAACGCAAGTGAACCAGTGGCAGAATCTCCTCAATTCGTCAACGGCTCCAAACCTGGTTGATCTGGGCCGAAGCAGTGCGTGGAACTCCAAGACCGATGGAGGTCCAACTCCGTGTGCCTTCATGGGATGGGCATGCGGAGGTCACCTGCGGAACTGCGATGTGCAGGTGACGAGGCTGCAGGAGCAAAGCTGGGCACCACCCCTACCGGCGGAACATGGTGAACGTGGGAAGCGTCACTCACGCGCCCATCCTCTGTGGAGGCAGAGCGCGCAGGGTCAACGTCACCTGACGCGCGAGCGACGTGGCGGAGGTCCCGTA
>JAFAOS010000475.1 GCA_019247515.1 Chloroflexota bacterium
AAAAATGTCGGTCCGCGGCAAACGGACCGACAAGCAGTACGCGAGCCACCGCGTCGGTCGCTCCGTGCAACATTGAGTACAGGTGAGCCCCGGAGTATTCCAGATACCCCGCTTCTTCTACGGGCTCGACCGGGTCACTCGGGATCATGCTACTCGGTCGAGACCACCGCCGCAGTGAACAATTGTTCGAATCAGTGTCCCAAGGAGGTCAACTCCCTCAAACAGGTCCGTAGTGGAATGGGGTGGGTTGATGGCTATTTCCGCCGCGAGCGCCCGGAAGAGCTCCTGTGTGTGGGTGATGTCACACAGACCATGCACGATCGTATATTCCTGCTCTTTGGAGCCTTGTCGGTCGGCCATCTCCGCAAACGGCGTCATGAACTTTTGAATGAAGCCTTCGAAGAATGCCATAGTGACGATGTTCTTGACACCCGACATTCGGCCCATGAACAGTCGAACGTTGGTCAGGTCTCGAGCGACCGCCAGGATGTCCGTGTCGGTTGGCATGGCATCCGCGGCAAGCGTGAACCTTCGCAGCATCTCCGGATGACAATCCCCGACTTCCTCATGGAGATTGTCAAGGATAATTGTGCGGGCCTCTTTGGACATAACGGAGAGATAGGTCGCCGTCATCCAGTAAATGAAGTTCGCCTCGAGCACAGTGTCATACCGTGCAATGATCCCGCGCCGCTGATTGGCGGACAGCTGGTCCGCATTGGGCACTTCGGCCATGAGCTCATCGACTGCGCGCTGGATTTGCTCCTGGAGTGAAGCTGCATGAGCTTCAGGTGCAGGCAGAACGGCCGAAGGTGCTGAGGTCATCGTTTGTCCCCTCCTGATGTGGTGTCTGTTCTAATGCCTGACGCGTCGGTAGCGATGGTTCGGAATTTGGAATCCCTCGAGAAGATCTGAGTGGACATGTGGCGTCGTCGGACGGCGACTCCAGGTGTGCAGATACCAGCGCATCGTAGGCCTCGTCGAGCCAGGTCCTGTTGCCGACAGGTTGAGAGAAGGTGGAGCCGCGGCGTTCGCCAAGTCACATGGGCCATACGCGGCGGGGAAACCAAAATGCTCCGTGTTGCGGGTGAACGAAAACGAGAACGCGCGACCTCGCTTAACCGCATCTCAACCGGCTCTTCACTCCGTGTTCAGACGTATGGCGCATAACTCCGAGCACGTATGGGAACGCCGAACGAGGCAGGCCGCAGGGCTCCTTGAGAGACTCAGACACCAGCGGTTGAAGGTCTAGCAATAACGCTTGGAATGGTCACCAACGATCGCGTGAGTGGGATTGCTACCAGGCCCGTGGCTGGGCCGGAGCGTCTCGACGTACTGCTGCTGGACGCTGAGCATCGCCAGTCGCTGGCCGCCCTGCGTGTGCTATCACGCGCGGGGCTGCGGGTGGGCACTGCCGCGTGCGAATCGGACACCTGGTGGGCGCCGAGTATGCGGTCGCGGTTTTGTGGGTTCCGCGCCAGCATGCCGGACCTGAGCGACGATGGGGCAGCGTATGTGGCCGCCGTGCTGCGGCTGCTCGATGTGCAGCCCTCGAGGATGCTTCTGCCTGCCCACGACGGAACCATCCAGGCGCTGCGCTCGAGGCGGGCTGAGATCGAAGCGCGGACCGCGCTGCCGCTGGCGAGCGAAGCTGCGCTGGACGTCGCGACCAGCAAGGTGCGCACCCTGGCCGTCGCCACCGAGCTCGGGTTGTGCGTACCACAAAGCCTTCCCGTTGAAACGGAACGGGACCTGGTCTCAGCTTTGAAGCAGGTCGGTTTGCCCGCGGTGCTCAAGCCGCGCGAGTCGTGGGTCGAACGCGACGGCAAAGGCGTGCGTTTGTCGCCGAACGCGGTGCAGTCGATGGACGAGGCTCGCGAACTGTTCGAGCGGATGATGCATGCGGGGGGCCACCCGCTGATTCAGCCACTCCTTCCAGGCCGACGTGAGGCAGTCACGACGTTCTACGCCGACGGGCGAGTTTGGGCGCGGATGGCCCAGCGATCGTATCGCGAGTGGCCGGTGCTGGGTGGAGCCTCCGTTCTCTGCGAAACCATTCCGCTGCTGCCCGACATTACTCGCGACGCAGAGCTGTTGGTGCAAGCCATCGGTCTGGAGGGCTGCTCAATGGTCGAGTTCCGACGGGATCGTGAAGGTCGACCCGTTCTGATGGAAGTCAATCCGCGGATGGGCGGGTCGGTTGCGCTCGCAATCTCGGCCGGCGTCAATTTTCCCGGACTCCTCTACGACTGGACAGTCAACGGTCGGCTGTCACCCGTGTCAGGTTATCGGGTCGGCAAGCGTCTGCGCTGGCTCGCGGGCGACGTGTGGAACCTGAAATGCGCATTCGAGATGCAGGGCCATCCGGACATGCCGTCTCTTTTCAAAGCGACGGCAACCTTCCTGAGCGATTTCGTCCGACCGGGGAACACCCTGGACGGTGTCGAATTCGGTGACATGCGCCCCGCGCTCGCCGAGCTGAACAGACTCGTGTTTCGCCACGGTAGGCGGCGAATGCGGAGGATTTTCTCATCAAATCAACTGCTCCTGTCAGAAGGGTGAAGTAACGCGCTCATGCACCAATCGGCTATCGAAGTTGCGATCATCGGCGCCGGGCCGAATGGACTTGGGCTGGCCACGCACCTGCGGAAACACGGGGTCGAGCACCGCATCTTTGGCTCACCCATGCAGACCTGGCGGGATTTGCCTCAAAACATGAATCTGAAGTCCCTCGGGTTTGCCACGTCGATTCCGACGCCTGATGGGAGTCACACGTTTCCCGAGTTCTGTCGGGCGAATGGCCTGGAGGACTACGAGCCGATCGAGTATTCGACGTTCGCTCGATACGGGATGGAGTTCCAGCGCGAGCTGGTGCCGTATGTCGAAAACACTCGGGTGACGAACCTGACCAGGAACGGCGGCGAGTTCGATCTCACACTCGAGTCGGGCGAGGTGGTTCGCGCCAGGCGCGTGGTCGTTGCGACAGGCCTCACCTATCTGGCGCACGTGCCCGAAGTGTTCGCTGGACTGCCGTCAGACAGGATCAAGCACACCTGGGGCTTCGGCAACTTTGAGGCTTACACGGACAAAGACGTCATCGTGATCGGCGGTGGGTCGTCCGCCCTCGAACGGGCGGCGCTGCTCCACGAGCACGGCGCGCGCGTCCGCGTGCTGGTGCGGCGCGAGGTGCACTGGGGTGGCCGCGGGCTGCGCGAATGGGAACGCCCGCTCGTCGATCGGATCAGGGTGCCGATCAGCAGCGTTGGCCACGGTCGCGAGAACTGGGTGCTCCAGCACGTTCCATGGCTGATGCACTATCTGCCGGCCAGCAAGCGCCTGCCATTCACTCGCAAGCACCTGGGGCCGGCGCCCGCCTGGTGGCTGCGGGATCGAGTAGATGGGCTCTTCCCCGTTCAGCACCACACCTCGATCCTTGCGGCGAAGATGCAGGGCGAGAAGGTTTGCTTGCGGGTTCACAAACAGGGCGTCGGCGAGTACGAGATCCTGGCCGACTGCGTGGTGGCGGGCACCGGCTACGCGTTCGAGCTGGATCGCCTGGCGTTTCTCGATAGAGCGCTTGCGCAGCAGGTCGAGCGCTGGGACACCGCGCCAAAGCTGTCACGCCACTTCGAATCGTCGGTGCCGGGGCTGTATTTCATAGGCCCGATATCGGCGCCGAGCTTCGGCCCGCTGGTGCGCTTTGTCGCGGGCTCCGCGTTCAGTGTGCGCGTCGTGTCCGGGCACCTGGCCAGCAAGCGGGGCCTGGTCGAGCGCATTTTGCGGGGCGGCGCGCGCGTCGGCGCCCCGGTGGCGGCAACTCCGGACCGCGTCAGCAATCTCGGTTGATGCGGGAAAACTGCGTCTCAACCCTCCTTCAACAGAGCTCCGCCTGGGTCTCCAGCATTCTCGCTTCAAGGTCAAGCAGTCGATGACACAAACACTTCTACCCACCGCGTCGCAGGACTCTCGGCCCCCGAGTGGGATGTCGCGCGCCGAGACGGAGGCGTACAAGCAGGCGTTTGCAGAGGACGGCTACGTCGTCATCAAGCGCGTCGTGCCGCGGGACGAGCTCGCCGAGCTGTACACGACGGTCACGGCCGAGTATGCGCGGCAGAAGGCGGACGGCACGCTGTTCAAGGGCGGCGGTGGGCTGAGTGGGCACCTGAACTGCTTCCCGGGCGAGGCGGCGCGGTTCGCTTATGAGGCGCTCAAGGCGCGCGGCGTCGTGGACCTCATTCGCGAGATCTCGCCGAAGTCCGTACGTGAGCCGTACCTCGGCTGCAACCTCAATCTGCCTGGCAGTGTCACGCAGCAGATGCACATGGACCGCACCTTCCGCAACGAGTTCATGATTGCCAATGTCTCGGTGGTCGATACGGACCTCGCGAACGGCGCGACCGACGTCGTGCCCGGGTCGCACAAACAGTTCTACAAGTACTGGCAGTACGTGCTGCTCGGCAAGGAGCGCGAACACAAACGGCTGCCGTCCGAGGCGGGCGACGTGCTTGTGCGCGTGTCCAACCTGTGGCATCGTGGCATGCCGAATCACACCTCGCAGCCGCGGCCAATGCTCGCCTTCACCTGGGACGGCGGTGGCAGCCCGCTGGCCGATCCATTTGCCGAGAACGACGGCAAGATCACCTTCTTTCCGAACTGGTTTGCGCCAACGCGCAAGGGGCGCATCATCGAGCGGACTTTCGTCAAAGCGCCGATCACGTACAAGACCTACCGCTTCGTCAACTCGATCTTCTCTGACAAGAGTTACGAATAGGCTGTTCTGATTGGAGGGGCGAACGCCGGCTGCCGGTAGGCGGCCGGCGTTTTGTTTAATCGAACCTGCAGAATGAGTGCTGTGCTCCGACACATCCTGGATGCCCGCCAGTTCACACGCCAGTGGCTGGACGATGTGCTGTTTCCGGCGACCATCGAATTGCAGCAGACGCCCGCCGCCCAGTTTGGACAACCGCTCGCCGGCAAGCGGTTGTTCTATCTGTTCTATGAGCCGAGCACGCGGACCCGGGTTTCGTTCGAAATGGCCGCAACGCTGCTCGGCGCCGGCGTGCACGGCATTGACAGTCAGGAAGACCAGGTGCGCGCGGAGCGGCTCGAGGACCGCATCCAGGTTCTGAACGAGTACCCGTTCGACTTCTTGCTCCTGCGCTATCACCAGGAAGGCGGAGCGGCGCGCGCGGCGGCGGTTTCCAGGGTGCCGGTGATCAACGCCGGCGACGGAGTCGGCCAGCACCCGACGCAGGCGCTGCTGGACGTCTATACGCTCAAGCGCGAGCTCGGCCGACTCGATGGCCTGCGTGTGGCGCTCGTTGGGGACCTGTCATACGAGCGAACGACCAACTCGCTGGCGTACTTGCTGGCGCTCTTCAGCGGGCTAACCCTGTATCTCGTGTCGCCACAACTGTTGCGGATGCGACAGGAGGTGCGCGACTACCTGGAGCGCTCGGGGGCGCAGATCAAGGAGGTCCGCGATCTGCGCGCGATCGCCTCGGAGCTGGACGTGGTGTACGTGACTCGCGCGCACACCGAGCGACTGCAGCATGCCCAGCGGTTCGAGGGCGACCGCGCCGGCAGCTACGCGCTCGATGCCGACCTGCTCGCCGCTTTGCCGCAGCATGCGCGAGTGCTGCACCCGCTGCCGCGCGGACCCGAATTGCCGGCGGAACTGGACGCCGACCCGCGCATCGCGTGTTTTCGCCAGGCGGCGAATGGGCTGTACGTGCGCATGGCGCTGTTATCCCTGCTTGGCGACACTCGGGACTGACGCCCATTTGGGGAATCGGTGGACCAGCGACCGAAGTCGCGCGTCACCGATCCTTGGCTACGTTCAGGATGACAATCCTCCGCGAGGCTACCTGCGAGATTTCTGCGCGTCAGACGCGGACGGATTCGGTAACGCGGGATGCCGTCAGGTCGAATTCCTCGGTCAACAGTCGGGCGGCCAGGCGACGCATAAACAGCAGGCCGTCGATGGCGCGCTGATCGCTCACCAGCATCGCGTGGCCTCCGCATGGCACGATCGTCCGACCGTCTTCCACTTGACACTCGCAATGTGCTCGGAGCGCGTGCAACAGCGCCAGCGCCTCTTCGGTGGTTCCGTTCCAGATGATTCTGCGTGCCATGCGGGCCGATCTCCATTGACCGGTGTGATCGTTCAACACTAACGATGTGTCGTTGAGAGCTCGTGTTGCGCCGGTAAGCGTGTTGTTGCGCCAGCGCTCAACTCTTGAGTGACGCGCTAGATGGTCGAGATCAGTTGACCGTCCAGATAGTCCGGGCGCGGGTTCAGCACGACGTCCGTGCCTTCCTGGATGCCGCCTTGCAGAAGCTCGGTGTTCTTGCCGTCGGTCAGACCGATGCTGACCACCTGTTTGTGGACGCGGCCGTCGGTGACGGTGAAGACCACTTGCTGGGCGGGCGCGGTGGGATCGACGGAGCCCATCGTCAGCACGGCTTCCCTGGGGACCATCAGCGTGGCCTGATGCTGGCCGAGCTGGATGGCCATCTGAGCCAGCATGCCGGGCTTGAGCTTGCTCTGCGGATCGGGGATGTCCACCTCGACGGCCGCGGTGCGCGTGCGCGGATCGAGCACGGGGGCGATCGATTTCACGGTGCCCGAGAACGCGTCACGCGGGAACGACTCGACACTCAGGTTTGCGCTCTGACCGATCTGGAGCTGGGACAACTGCGACGCGTCGACGTTGACTACGACCTCCATGTCCGGTGGGATGAGCGTCATGATCGAGGCGCCAGGACCCACGCTCGAGCCGATCGCGGCGCTGACGTCCGTCACAATCCCGTTGATTGGCGCGGTAATCGTGGCGTCCTTGACTTTTGCCCGCGCCAGCTCGGCCTGGGCAAACGCCTCTTCGGCGGTGGCCTGCGCCGCCTGTTGCTCCTGATCCGACGCGGGCGCCTGCGCCAGCTTGAGCTGGGCGTCCGCCACATCTTGCAGGGCTTTGGCCTGATCCAGGTCGAAGGCGGTCGTCGACAGACGGGCGACCAATTGCGCCTGCTGCGCGGCGAGCAACTGATTCTGCGCCTGCGTGACCGCTGCCTGGCTACCTGTTGGCGTTCGGGCTCTGGTAGCGGCATCCTGAGCCTTCTGAACGTCGGCTTTGGCAGCGTTGACCGTGTTCTGGTCCTTCGATTTGTTGGGATCGGCCTGAATGTCGGCGAGCTTCTGCTGCGCGGTCTGGGCGGCCGAGTCCGCGCTGGCGATGGCCTGCTGGTCTGGCTGCATGGCCGCCTGGGCGGCGTCGAGCGCGGCCTGGGCGTCTTTGACGCGCTGATCCAGCGTCGCGGAATCAACGTTGTCGCGTGCGGACTGGAGCGACTTCACCCGCGCGGCGGCGGCGTTGGAGTTGGCCTGGGCGGCCGCGACGACTTCGGGCTTCGGGCCGGCCTTCAACTCGTCGAGCTTGGCCTCGGCGGTTGCCTGCGCGGCCTGGGCGGCCAGCACCTGCTCGTCCAGGTCGGTGTGGTCGAGCTCGGCGATGGTATCGCCCGCACGGACCTTCGAGCCGACGTCCACGTCCAGCTTCAGCAGCGTGGAGTTGACGCGCGGGACGATGGCAACCTGGCCTCTGGCCTGGATGGGCGCGGTGAAGTTGGCGACGCCGGTCAGGTCACCGCGCACCGCTTTGCCGATCCGGACGTTGCTCTGGGTCGCATTCGACTGTGTCGCGGTTGTAGCCGGCTGCTGGCCCGGCGCTGCCAGAAGCGGCGAACACGCGGTCGACAGTACGCCGATCAGCACACAGGACGCGCGTATGCCGCGCGCCGCGCGGGTTCGGAATGAACTTCGAGCCATGAGCGCCGGGAACCAGATTGAAGCGCCGGGCATCGTATCACGCGAAATCCTGGACCGACCGAGGTAACCGAAACTCAACCGTCGAGGCACGCCGAGAAAGCGCAGACACCCATAGAGTTCGCGCTGAGCGAGCGCAATGCAGAGTTTGACGACCGACACGAGGCAGACGCGCGGGACGATGAGGGTTCGCTGGCCGAAGCGACTGTTGCTCGTGATACCGCTGGTCGGGACGGTGATGCTTGTCCTGATCCTCAGCACCACCGTCTGGCGCGCGGTGACACTGGTACGCCCGCCTCGACTGGCTGTCGATGAGCCCGAGATCACCCGCGAGCTGCCAGCGGCCGAGCAAGTGACGTTTCAAGGTGTTGACGGCGTGCAGCTCGTCGGCAACTTCGTAGCACCCAGAAACGGAGCGGCAGTCGTTCTGGTTCACGGCCTGTACGCCAACCGGGAGGAGCTTTTGCCCGAGGCTCGCCTGCTCGCGGAACACGGATACGGGGTGCTGATCTACGACAATCGTGCGCACGGCGACAGTGGCGGCTCGGTCGCAACCTGGGGCATGCTCGAAAGCGGTGACGCTGCTCGGGCAATAGATTACGTGCAGCAACGTACAGGCGTGGCGGCGGGCAAGATTGGCCTCCTCGGGTTGTCCATCGGCGGAACAGCTGCATTGCGGGAGACGACGACAGACCCACGCGTTGGCGCGCTGGTCGTCGAGGCGACGTACTCATCGATGGCCAACGAGATCGAGTTCATGTACTCGAAGTACGGTCCACTGTCTGAATTGCCCGCCCGCTGGGTCGCTCAGCTCCTGGGTGGGCTCGACTATTCGCAGATCGAGCCAAAGGACATCGTGTGCGGTCTCAGGTCGCGGCCGTTGCTCCTCGTGTACGGGTCTCGTGACCCAGATGTTCCAGCCACGGAGGCGGAGCGGATGGCGGCAGCAGCCTGTCGTCCGGACGCGCTGCTGGTGGTCAACTCGGACTCGCATGGCAGGTACATGGAGAGCGCGGATTCGTCGGCGTACTCGGAGCGCCTGGTGGACTTTTTCGATTCACATTTGCAGGACGTGACAGTGGCCCATGGCTAAACCGCACATTTTGTTTTTGAACGCGGCCGAAGGCTTCGGCGCGGATGTTGCCGTGCACGCCTCGCTGGCGCGGGCGCTGGATCGGTCGAGGGTGCGGGTCAGCGCGGCGACCAACGTGTGGGAGTCGCTGCCTGGCGTCTCGGCGCGCGAGACCTTTGCGGCCATACCCGATCTGACGCTTTTGCCGCTTGATCTAGGCAAGCCGCTCGGACCGCGGCGTGGGCTGGCTCGGGCGCAGGCGATCGCGTCCAATGCGCGCGGCGGGCTGGCGCTGAGCCAGCTCGCGATCTGGGCGCGACGCAACCACGTCGATCTCGTGCACGTTACCGAACGCCCGCGCCAGACGCTGTTCGGTCTGTACGTTGCTAGGCTGGCCGGGTGCGCGTGCCTGGTCCACGCGCATACCAGCATCTACCCCGGTGAAGCGACGCGGCTGGTTCGCTGGCGTCTGAAACAGGCTGACGCGATCGTCGGCGTCTCGAAGTTCACCACCGAGACCTATCCGCGGATTGCGGGCGTGCCCGCCGACAAGGTGTTCGCGGTGCTCAACGCGGTCAATCCGCGGGCGTTCACACCAGAGATTGCCGCCGCTGGACGGGCGAGCATGCGACGGCGCCTGGGGCTGCCGGCGGACGTGCCCGTGATCGCCTGCGTGGCGCGCATGTCGCGATGGAAGGCGCAGCACACGATCATCGACGCCTTCGCGCAACTTCGGGGTCGGTTTGCCGATGCTCGACTCGTCCTGGCGGGCCTGCCCGGAGACACCGCGCTCGAAGGGCCCGGCGACTTTCGAGACTACCTGATGCGTCGCGCGGACGGACTGGGGCTGGCGACCAGCGTCAGCTTTCCGGGTTTTCTGTCGCAGGCGGATATGCCACGCTTCTACGGCGCGATCGACGTGCTGGCGCATCCGTCGCACGAAGAGCCGTTCGGGCTGGTGCTGGTCGAGGCGATGGCAAGCGGGAAACCCGTCGTGGCCGTCGACGGAGGTGGCGTTCCAGAGATCATCACCAGTGGCCGTGACGGCTACCTGGTGCCGCGCGAAGCGCCGGGGGCGATGGCTGACGCGGTCATGCGCGTGCTGTGCGATCCCGTGCACGCCAGGGAGATCGGAGACGCGGGGCGACGGCGTGTGCTCCAGGCGTTCACGCCCGAGATTCAAGCCGACGCGATGCTGCGCGTGTATCAGCGGGTGCTCACTCCGCGGACCGAGGCACGAATGCCGGTGGCCACGGCCCTGAACAATTTATCCTGAAGGGCATCAACGGAAACGAGCTCGATCGACAGGTCCGTGTTGCGTTGCTCGTCGACTACCCGGTGCTCATGCGAGCGGTTCGGGCGATCGACTCGGAGGCGGCGCCGCGTCTGGAGGACGTGGTCCGAGCGGCGCGGAAACTCGGGGCGGTATTCATCTCGCGCGCGTACGGAGCCTGGTACGAGATCGACGAAGCGACCGCCGCCTTCAGCGAAGGTCTGGACCCCGTCTTCGTGCCGCCGCTCGGGCCCGCGAACGTGCCGACAACCAGCGCGTTGATCTCGGACGGGCTGGCCCTGGTGCAGCAGGGGCTGGCCGACGTACTCGCGGTCAGTGGCGACGACCGTCTGCTGCCGCTGTTGACCGCGGCCAATGAAGCAGGCATGCCGATCGCGCTCATTGCGCACGCGTGTCAGCCCGACGGTCCGTGCCTGCCACTGGCCAGCAGCGCCGTGCCAGCTTCGGATTTCGTGCGGAGCATCAGTCGCGCCGAACGCTACCGTCGCTCACGATCCGCGGCGTAGCCTCACGCAGCACGCGCGCCAGGCTCTAGTGGTGACTGCTGTTGCCGTTGTTGGTGTTGGTGTCGTTGTTGTTGCCGCCACCCTGTTGGGCCGACTTGCCGTGCGAGCTCGACGAATTCCCGCCGCCGTTAGACGAATTTCCGCCACCGGAAGAGCTGCCGTGGCTGCTGTCCGACGCGTTGCCATTGCCGCCGCCAGCACCACCAGCGGTGTTTTGACTGGAGCCCTTGCCGTTCGTGGCGCTCGCCCCTGAATTGCCAGGCGAATGAACGCCCGTCGCGCCGCCATCCTGGTGCGCGTCGGATTGCGCAGGCGCCGGTGTCGACGGCGGGCGAGGCGTGGGCGGCGACGGAGCTGGCTGCGCGTTGTGACCCGCACCCCCCGGATCACCGGCGGCGTGGGCACTCGCCGGTTGGGCTGCCACTTGCGGCGGGGCAGCTGTGGTACTGGCGTTGTCACTGGCAGGCGCCGACTGGTGAGCGGCGACTGGCGGCGGGGGCGCCTGTGCGGCGCGTGCGCGGGTGACGGACGGGTTCGGCGACGGCGGGTCCGCATGATCGTCCGCGGCCTGCGGCGGATTCTCTGGGGCCGAGATGGCGTTCGGGGGTTGGACCGCATCGAGAGCACGCCGTCCACTAGCGTGCGCCGTGCTCCCGTCGTCGGGCTGAACGTCCTGCGCTTGTTGGCCAGCCGAACCCGTCTGGGCCGGAGCAACCACGGGCGCTAGCGGCGGGATCCGCAGGTGTTCGACACGCGGCGAATCGCCGCCAGGGCCGGATGCCACCGCGGGAGTACTCGCGGTGGCAGCAGGTGTGTCCTTTCGCTTTTCAGCCTGAGCCTGGACCGCTTGCTGCGCCTGGACTTCGTGGTGATCCGTGTCGTCAGCGGAGGCTGGCGTGAAGGGCTTGACGTCTGGCTTCTGGGCGACCAGGTCGACGGGTGGCGGGGGGAAGGCGCGCGCCGGCCGCGGCGGCGTGTCGGTTGGCGCCGCAATGTCCGCGTCACCGTCAGTCTGGGTAGGACCTGTGGCAGCGGGGGTGGGCTTTTCTTCTGGATCGGCGACGAGCGCGCGGCTGCGCTCCGTGGCGACCAGTGCCTCGCGCAACTCGGCCCGCGCGGGCTCGGGCGCCGTGGCGAGCATCAACTGGAGTTGCGCCTGCTGCTGGCTCAAGGTCGTTTCGAGCTGGGCAGTCGTTGGCCCTTGCGCCTGCGCGGGCGCGGCGGCGATCGTCACCACGTAGGTGGTTGTCGCCTGATCCAGTACGTTGTCGAACTGCTGGGTCGTGTCCGCGGCCTGGTCGGTGCGACCTTCATCGAGCAACTGCGCGGTTTCATCCAGGCGCGCGTTGGCCTGACGCAGCAAAAGCAAGGTCCGAGCCTGGTCGTCGGGCGCCAGTCGCACGCCAAGCTCCTCGGTCGCCTGCTTGAGGCTATACAGCGGCTGGCCCGGCAGCGAGCTCGCGGACGCGCTCAGCGTCGCGACTACCGCCAGGATTGCGGCGAGGATGCCGCCAATCGCGCCGCGCCACACCCAGCGCCCGCGACGCTTGTGAACACGCGCGACGGCAGGCGGTGGGCTGAAGATACCTGGTCGTGGCCCGGCCACCAGGGTGGGAGCGGCGCCCAACTCGACGTATGCGGCGCCGGGGGTCGAGGTAATGCGGCGCATGAGCCGAGCGCGCGCGCCCAGACGGAACTCCTCCGACATGACGGCGCTGGCTGCCACCGCATCCAGCGAACCAGCCAGGCCAAGCAGACGGCGAAGCTCGGCGCGCATCCAGGCCGGCTGGCGGGCAACGATCTGATTCGCGGAGCCGGGCACCTGGCGCTCGGCCTGAATGCAGCGATCGAGGGCATGCGCCAGCAGCAAAGCTCGGGTGGGCTCGGGTTCGGATGGAGCGAAGTCTGACTGCGCAGACACGACCCGCAGACCTCAGTTCTGGCCGTGCTCGCCCTGGTGCTCGAGGACGCGTCGCAAGCTCATGAGCGCTCGCATCTGCAGCGCCCGGATGGCGCCCTCACGTTTGTCCATGGTCTGAGCTATCTGTTCGTTGTCGAGGCCGTCGAGAAACTTCATGACGATGACCTGCTGTTGATCGGGCGTAAGCTGACCCAGGGCGCGCGCCAGCAGGTCGGCATCCAGCGCACGCGTCAATTCGACCGCCGCGGCCGAACTGGGCAGCTCGATCGGGCGATCGTCGTTGTTGAGGGAGGTGGTTGGTTTTTGACTGCGAACATGGTCGATGTGTGCGTTATGCGCAAGGCGGTACAGCCATGCCAGGAACGGCCGCCCTCGCCATCGATAGCGTCCGATCGCCTCCCAGGCCTTGAGGAACACGTGCTCGGTGAGATCCTCGGCTTCTGGATGGCTGCCGGTGCGGAAGTACAGGTAGCGATAGACCCGCTCGACGAACAGGTCGTACAACTCGCCGAAAGCGCTAGCGTCGCGGGCGACGACGACGCTATTGACGAGCGCTACTACTTTCGGGTCGTCCGGACCCTCGATGGATGGGGACGGTTGAGCTCCCGGTACTGACAACGTGCTCCAGTCCTGGTGTGTTATGGGCGGCCGTACAGGCGCACGCGCAGGGCGCTCCGGTGCAGCAAGGCGCGGGCGCACCGGATCCCTCCGCTGCCAGGCTACTGCCCCGCGACCCCTCGCGGAGCGTTCGTTACCCACTATTTAAGAAGTTCGAGATAGGCGACGATCGCCGTCGCCTGGTCGTCCGTCAGGCCCAGGTTGGGCATGATCGTGCCGGGCTTGTCGGCCGGCGGATTCAAAACCCACTTCTTGAGGTCGTCAGGCCCGTTGTTGTCCACCGCGCCGCCAGCGATCTTCGTGCGACTGGCTACGCCTGCAAGGTTCGGGCCGACGGTGCCGTTGGCGCCCGGGATGCCCGGGATCGTATGACAGCCGACACACGGCTCGCTGGCGATGATCATCTGGCCCTGCGCGGCGAGGCTGCCCGGTTCGACGACCGGTGCGCCGCCCGCCGCGGTGGCCGATCCGAGCTGATTGGCGGTGCCGCCCGCCTTGCCCGACTCGAATGCGGGGTTCATGACCACCAGGACCACGGCAATGGCAGCGGTGACGACCACACCCAGAATGCCGACGATCGCGCCCGCGTGCGGTCCGACCGCGTCACGATCTGAGTGGTCGAACAGGCCAGCACCACCCGTCAACTGGCGCGAGGTTTCGGGAGCGAGGGCGGTGGTGGCGCGGGGCGCGAGCGCTCCCGCGGTTGGCTCGGGATCGGTGGCCACGAATTTCAGTCTAGCCGAAGTGAAATGGCGCCTCGCTCGCGGCCTGGCGTGCGGATGGGTCTCAGTCGGGGCCTGTAACAAGTCTGTGCGTTCCGTAACGAACAGATGTCAACCGGCATAATCTGGTAATATCAGGTAGTTCAGGAATGACTGAAAAGCAGCCTGGGGACATGCGGCGGCAGATCGAGGATCGCTTCATCAACGAGTGGGGCCTGCTCGCCAACGCCTGGGGCGTGTCACCGCTGCTCGGACGCATTCACGGTCTTCTGCTGCTCATGGGTCGGCCGATGACCGCCGAGGAGGTCTGCGAGCGGCTCGACATCAGCCGCGCGTCGGCCTCGGTCCAGTTGAACGCGATCCTCGGCTGGGGGCTGGCGCGGCGCATGTACCTGCCTGCCGATCGTCGACAGCACTATCTCGCCGAGCCAGAGCCGTGGACCTGGTTTCGCCGCGCGGTACGCGTGCGCAAAGAGCGCGAGTTCGACCCGGTGATCGCCGGGCTGAACGAGGCGGCCGCCGAGGCGCAGCGGGTGGCGCAGTCGGCCGGTGACCAGGAGCTCGGCGGCGAAGCGGAGCGGCTGGCGTATCTCCTGAAGTTCGTGCGACTCTTTTTTGGCGGGATCGAGACGTTCCTGCAAATCGAGCCCGCGGCGCTGCAGGCGTTCCTCAAGTTGTCGGACGAGCAGTAATCGCCTTGTTTTGAGGGAGCCCGCGCAGGCGCGTACGCGCTGTCCGCGACCGTCCACAGCCTGTCGGGGCACGGACTTGGAAGCTTCTCAGTGTCGCGGCAGTTTGCGAAGCAAGAGGTCCAGCACACCGCACGCGACGCCCAGGGCGATCAGCACGACGAGCGCCAGGCTGGCGGCGGCGCCCAGCGCGTAGGCGGCGGCGTCGCCGCCTGGACCGCGCGGCGCGATAAACACGAGGTCGCCGATCGCCCCGAATCCGGGTGGCGTGCTCGCCAGGACGCCCGCGAAGACCAGCGCGGCGCCGGCCAGCGGCACGATCCAGCTCCAGCGCGCGGCAAACACCTGAACCCTATTCAGCGGCGCGGTAGATCCCGACCAGGTCTTCGAACGGGTAGGCCTCGCTGGCCATTGGTCGCGCGGCGGCCTCGAGGTCGGCCTGGCTGAGTCCATACTCGGCCAGGTGCCGGGGTAGATCGAGCGCGCGGATCAGGTCGGCGACGGCGTCCGCGGCTCGCCGCGCAGCGAGGTCAGTCGGCATCTCGGCGGTGTCCACGCCCAGCGCCGTCGCGGCGCGCGCGAGTGGCTTCGGGTCCCGGTCCGCCAGGTAACGCATCACGTGCGGCAGAAGCAGGCACGAGCTCACACCATGCGGGATGCCGTGTCGCGAACCGATCCGCTTGCCGAGCGTGTGGCTCAGCCCGCCGGCGGCGGGTCCGGGCAGCGTGAACGAGAACCACGCTCCGAGCTGACTTTCGGTCCGCGCGGCCAGGTCGTTGGGATCAGCGCGCGTGGCCAGCAGACTGCTTTGCAAGCGTCGCAGCGCTTCGAGCGCGAGCGTGTCGGAAAATGGATGGCTCCTGGGCGCGAGCAGCGTTTCGACGGCGTGGTCAACCGCGCGAATACCCGTCGACAACCACAGGTCGACAGGCGTGTGCAGGGACAGCTCGGCGTCGAAGACAACCGCGGTCGGGATCAGCGCTTCGCCGCGTAGACCGACCTTCTCGCGGTCGGTTTCGGTGGTAAAGCCGGCCAGTCCGGAGAGCTCGGCGGCCGACAGGGTCGTCGGGATCGCCAGATGCGGCAGGAGCTCGTCAGGCGCAGGGCGAAGAGCGCGGGCATGGTCGGCGGCACGCGGGTCACGCAGCTCGAGGCCCGTCGCCAGGGCGAAGCCAACCGACTTGCCGGCGTCGATGGGGCTGCCGCCGCCAAACGAGATCAGGACGTCCGGGCGCGCTGCTCGAGCGGCGTCGGCGGCGGCGGCGACCGCCTCGGCAGGCGCGTGCTGGCTGATCGCGCCGAACTCACCTACCAGCCGGGAACCGAGGATCTCGCGCAAGCGGCTGCCCAGGGCGGGGTTGCCCGCCACGCTGCGCGTGGTGATGAGGAACGCTCGATCGAGGCGTCTCTGCGAGAGCTCGGCCTCGAGGTGCGACTCGACCGTGCCGGCGCCCCAGTGAATCGTGCGCGGGTTGGCGTAGACGAAGGTGCCGGACTCGGCCTCAGCGATCTCCATACCTCATCTTCCGCCCACAACTGCTCGGGTGTACGCTCATCGGACTCAAATCGGCGCCAAAGGAGACGTCAGAGGTGGCTACCGGAACCACGCGTTCCCGCGTCAACGTCATGGACTATTCGGGCAAAGAGTTTCTCTTGAATCTCGACCGTGCCGAACGCGCAGAATTTTACAAGCTGCTCGACGAAGCACCCTGGGAAGGCGCGACGGCTAGCGGGCACTGGCAGGTGCGCGACCTGTGCGGGCACCTGATCGACGTGACGGAGGGCTACCTCGAGCGCTTTGCGATGGAACGCGCCGGACAGGAGGCGCCCGCGCCCCTCGGTTTGACGATCATGGCCTCCAGGCTGGACGAGCACGCCCAGGCGTTCCGAGCGCTCTCGAAAGAGCAAGCGATCACGCGGCTCAAGACCGCATCGGACAAGCTGTTCGAGATCTTCGACGCGCTGGACGAAAAACAGTGGTCCGGCGAGATGGTGCCGCACACGTACATGGGCCCGCTGCCGGCGTGTTTCTTCGCCGCCTTCCAGCTCATCGACTACTCGATTCACGCGTGGGACATCAAAGTCGGGCTCGGGCGCGACGAGCCGCTGTCCGACGACGCCGCGCTCACGCTCATCCCGTTCATGCTGATCGTCATCCAGTACACAGTGGATGCCGACCGCGCGGCCGACCTGAAGTGCAAATTTGGCATCAACATCGAGGGGTCCGGCGGCGGCAGTTGGGCGGTCGACGTGGACGGCACGACGGTCAACATCGTCGAAGGCAGCACCGAGGGTTGCGAGACGATCTTCGATTTCGACCCGAACGATTTTGTGCTGAGCACCTATCAGCGCAGACGCGGCGGCCGGGCCAGCGGCAATCTCGAACTGGCAGACAAGGTGCGCGACCTGTTATTCAAGATTTGAGACATATGACCACCACCGAAGCCGAAGCTGAGCGGCGCTCCGCTGAATTCCGGGTGAAGCGCGACCAATGGCACAAAAAGTACCTGCGGCCGCGCGCCGAGCGGCCACAGTCCACCGCGCGTGGCGTGCACCACCTGGCGCTCATCTGCAGCGACGTCGAGCGGACTATCCAGTTCTATCAGGAGCTGCTCGGGTTTCCGCTCGTCGAGCTCATGGAAAATCGCGACTACAAGGGCTCGACGCATCTCTTCTTCGACATCGGCAACAACAACCTGCTGGCGTTCTTCGATTTTCCCGGGCTTGGCCTGCAGCCAGGCATCGAGAGCCTGGGCGGCGTGCAGCACATCGCGATCTCGACCACACCCGAAAATCTCGAGCGTGTCAAGACGCGGCTCGAGCAACGCGGCCTGAGCTACCTCGGCCCCGACCGGGGCGTAACAACCTCGATCTACTTCAAGGACCCGGATGGCATCCAGATCGAGCTGATTGCTGAACCGCTGCTCACCATGGACGGTCGAGGGCTCGGGGCTTGATCTATACCCCGGACCGAACCGGGGTGGCCAGACTGCGCGTTGTCGAACCCGCCGAGCTGGAGGCCGTCCAGGCCATCTGGGAGGCGTCCTACGCTGAGGACGACCCGGCAAGCTGGGCGCGCGGCGGCTGGTCGGTCGCGGGCTGGGCCACTGAGACGCGAGTGCTCGAAGCGAGTAAACAGCTTGTGGGAGTCGTGGCGGTGCGCGCCGAACAAGCGCCTGATGGCGCGATGCCAGCCCGTCTCGCCCTGGACGTGGCAGCCCGCAAGCCGGCGTATGCCGCCATGCTGGTTGGCGGCGCCGTCGAGCTGATCGCGGCCGCGGGCGGGCGCCTGGTGCGCCTGTTCGTGCCTTCGCGCGCGGAGTGGATGCAGAGCGCGGCGCGGTCCGCGGGTTTCGAGCCGGTGCGGTCCGTAGCGCACATGTTGATGCCCGCCTCGGTGCCCACGCCGGTGGGTCGATTGCCCGAAGAGCTGCGCGTGCGTCCCCTGCGCGATGACGAGGACCAGGCGGTGGTCGACGCCCTCAACCGCAACTGGGCGGGCACCTGGAACTTTGTCGAGATTCCGTACGACATGCTGCAGGAGGACCTCGCCGGCCAGCGCGAGGGCATGCTCCTGGGGGTGGACGCGGAGGATCGCATCGTGGCGACGTGCCACGCGGTCTACGACCCGACCGAGCAGAACCCGGACGGCAACCCGCGGGCGTGGATTTCGAACCTGACGGTCGATCCCGGATACCGCCAGCGCGGCATCGCGCGGGCGATGTTGTCGGCGGGGATCACGTTCCTGCGCGCGCGAGGCGCGACGTCGATCACCCTCGGCGTGGATGCCAGCGATCCGGCCCCATACCGCCTTTACCAGAGCGTCGGCTTCGAGGTGGCAACCTCACAGGAGGCCTGGGACAAGGTTCTGTAACCCTCTAGAGTGCCCGATGCAGCATCGATCGGGCACTCCGAAATGACGCGGGGCGGAGCCCGTCCAGGCGAGCTCGCAGGGCGATGCGCGCTGGCTGCTCGACAACGCGGAATATGACACACGCCGCGATCATGATGCCGGCGGCGTAGCCGAACTCCAGGACCGTCTGACTCAGCCCCGTGCGGTGGGCAAGGTCGAACGTCGCCTCGAGCGCTGGCCAGTGCAGAAGGTACAGGCTGTAGCTCGCGCCGCCCAGGAACACGATCGAGCGCGTCGAAAAGACGCGAGCAATCAATCCTGTTTCGGTAGCGAGTCCGTAGATGACGAGCGCGAACAGCGGATCGAAGAGACCATTGTTCACGAGCAGGAATGGCAGGTTTGGAACGAGGATCCAGAGGCCAACGAGGACGGCAAGCGCTGCTACCGAGAGCATGCCGTTGAGCGCGGGCGTTGCGCCGCGAGGTCGTGCCAGGTACAGACGCGCGAGGATGATCCCGAACAGGAACTCGGGCAGGCGTGGCAGCGGGTTGTAGGCGATGAGCAACAACCAGGGATCACTGCTCGGTCCGGCCGCCGAAACGCGATCGGGAAAGACCAGGCCATAGGCGATCGGAGCGGCCAGCGCCGCAACCCACAGAGCAACCAGGTCAAGCGTCGCCGCGCGCACCGTGACGCGCATCAGGCGAGGCGCCACGAACGGGAAGACCGCGTAGAAAAATGCCTCCGCCGACAGCGACCAGCCTGGTGCGTTCCAACTGAGAGCCACTTGCGGAATCCACGCCTGCATCAGGATCGGCGTGCTGAGCAGCGACGCAAGCAGCTTTGGGAGCTCATGGACTGATGCAGTGCTGAGCTCTGAGCGGATGTCGACGGGCGCCGCGATCAACAGCGTGAGGAGATAGACCGGGTAAATGCGCGCCAGTCGAGCGAACCAGAAGCGGCGATTCTCGAGTGGGCTCTCCGAGCCGAGATACGTGTAGGTCAGGATGAAGCCCGAGAGAATGAAAAACAGGCCGACGGCGGCGTTGCCGTAGGCGGCCACTCGCTGCACGGCCTCCGGAGCGCCGCCGAGCGAGTAGCGGTGGAGGTGAAAAAGCACGACGCTGCCGGCCGCCAGGAACCGCAATCCGGTCAACTGCGGCAACTCGACGCGAGTCGCCATACGGTCCACGATTTCAGAAACTGTTTTGTTCCCAGCCGCCATGCAGTTGAACCGTGGTTGAGCCGGCGGCCGACCGAAACATCCCCGTGACGGCGCGTTACGCGCGCGGGCAACGCGCGGTTACATTCTCAGTCGGAGCGGCCGTGCTGCTTGTCAGGCTGGTGGCGGGTGGCGCTCGCGGAGGAGCCTGGCTAGCTGTTCAAAGCTGATGCCGTGCTGCTCGGCGATCTCGGCGGCGTAGCTGGTGCCGGCGGGCGGCCCGGGCCGGATCAGGTAGGTGCGGGCGTGCAGGCCGGCGCCTTCGCCGGCGACGGCCACCAGGCTGGCGACGGTGCCGTCGCCGGGCGTGCTGGCATTGATGTCTTCGACGGCGGCGGCAAGCTCGTGGAGATGGGTCACGTAGACCGCCCGCGCACCGAGCACGCGCAGCGCGCGAACGATCCCGCGCGCCAGGTCCAGCGCCTCCAGGGCACTCGTCCCGGCCAGCGCTTCGTTGAGCAGGATCAGGCTGTGTTCGGTCGCGCCGCGAAAAATCGTCGCCAGACGCTCGGCCTCCGCGTCGAGCCGCCCCTGACCCGGATGAGCATCTTCGCGCGCTGGAAAGTGGGTGTAGATCGCATCGACCGGGCTCAGGCCAGCCGCCCTGGCAGGCACGTACAGCCCCGCCTGGAACAGCACCTGCGCGACACCGACCGCACGGATATACGTCGTCTTGCCGCCGTGGTTGGGGCCGGTGAGCACCCAGACTCGACCCCGTGCGGCGTCGAACATGATGGTGTTGGTCACGATGCGTGACTCGGCCGAGCGCGACGCGATGGCCAGACTCAGGTCGTACGCCTCGTCGAGCCTGGCACGCCGGTCAGTTGCCAGTAGCGGCTCGGGCGGGCACATCGGCAGACCGCACTCGCGCAACTGTTCGACCAGATTCGCCGCTCCAAGCAGGAAGGCCAGCTCGGCGCCGAGCTCGCGCAGCGCCGACGCGTTGACGTGGTCGTACTGTTCCAGAGCGGACCTTACCGGCTCGACCACGCGACCAAGCAATTGACGCAGGTCGCGCAGCAGCTCGTTGGATCGGCTGCGCGGGCCACCCTCGCCGCGTTGGAGTGGCGAGATGCCGCGGTACTCGGGGTTGTCGCCCAGCAGCCGCCAGAGCAGGCTGCGCCGGCCTTCGACCGCCTCGCTGCTGAAGCCCAGAATCGTGGCCGAGGTTGGCAGCAGGTCGGCGCCCAGGTTGATGCCGACGGTTACGCTGCGTACGGTGGCGAGCGTGGCGCGCAGCCCGGGCAGCTCCTGCTCGAGGGATTCGAAGCTTGAGGAGTGGCGCATCTCTCCGATCGCCAGCGTGAGTGCGCGTAGGCCGTCGGAGGCGCAGTCCGCTTCGAGCAGCATCTGATCCAGACGGACCACGACGTCGACCAGCAGCTCGAGATCGGCAAGCCGGCGCGCGACGCGCTCGAGGCTCGGGCTCGGGTCGGCGGTGGGTCGGTAGCGTTCGCCGTTCGGCATGGAGCCCAGCTCTTCGAGCGAAGGCAGCAACTCGGTGAGCTGCTTGCGGAGAGCTGGCTGCCTCAGGAGATCGGTGACAACGGCGACGCGATACCTTATGACAGCGGGGTCCTGGGTGAGCTGGCGCAGGACGTTGAGCGCGAAGCGTTCGCGCGCGCCGCGACGCGCGGAGGGCGTGTCACTGCTGACCATTGCCGCAGCGATGGTCGCCAGATCCAGGTCGCGGGTGGCTTCCTCACTCAGCCGCGGACGTTGCAGGTGCGATCCCGGCGACGCGGGCCACAGAAGGCGCGGGAGATGCGGCGCGGCGGTCATGGCGACGGGCGGGCCTGGACCTCAGTGTGCCACCCAGGTGGCGCTCGCCGGATACCAGCTGGCTCGTTCGCGGTCTGAGACCGCCTCCAGAGTGCCGACCAGTGAGCGTATGCTGGCCAGTAGCGCGCCCTGTTGTCGTGTTGATGTCGGAGCAGAAAACCCAAACTGTTCGCATAGCGTTCGTCATGGAGCAGGCGCTCGGGCACGTAACGTACTACCGCAACCTGCGTCGTTATACCGACCAGCAAACCGACATTGATCCAGTGTGGCTGCCCATCGCGTTCGAACCATCCGCTGGATTCAGATGGGTTCCCATCCTCAGCGGCAACTGGTCATTGCGTGCAAGTTGGCGGGCTCGACAAGCTCTCTGCCGGCTTATAGCTTCGCGACCAGTTGACGCGGTTTTTTTCCACACACAGGTAACGTCGCTGTTCAGCATTGGCATCATGCGCCAGGTGCCGAGCATCGTTTCGTTAGACGCGACACCGATTAACTATGACTCGGTTGGCTTGCCGTACAACCACCGAGCAGCGGGCGGGGGTCCGTTGGATCGTCAGAAATTCAAGCTCAATCGGCGCGCGCTCAGAGCGGCGAGAGGCCACATCGCGTGGTCGGAATGGACGAAGAACTCCCTGATTGAAGACTATGGAGTGGACCCGCGAAGCATACGTGTAGTCGCGCCTGGCGTACCGTCGAGCTTCTTCCGGGTGGGTGAGGCGCGCCTGTCACGCCTGGACTCCGAGCGTGCCGATCGGGTGCGCATCCTGTTCGTGGGTGGGGATTTCGCGCGAAAGGGCGGTCCGATGTTGCTCGAGCTGATGCGAGGACGACTCGCGGAACAAATCGAGTTGCACATCGTCACACATGCAAGCATTCCCAGCCAACCCGGTGTTTTCGTTTATCGAGGAGTCGAGCCAAACAGTCAATTGCTCCACGAGCTGTTCGCAAGGGCTGATCTGTTCGTGCTACCAACGCTGGCTGATTGCTTCGCGGTGGCGCTCGAGGAGGCGGCGGCGGCCGGTTTGCCGGTCATTACGACGAACGTCGGGGCGCTTCGCGAGGCGGTTGACGATGGCAACTCAGGGATTGTGATCGACCGCGGCGACCGGCGCGCGCTCGAAGAAGCGGTCCGGAGCCTTGTACTGGATGCGCCGCGTCGCGCTCAGATGGGTCGCAGGGGGCATGTGCTCGCCCGAGAACGTTTCGACGCCGAACGGAACACTCGGACCGTCCTGGATTTCGTACACGCCATCGCTGAGGCAAAAACAATGTTGAGCTGAGCGGAGCCAGCCGGTGTTGAAGTTGAGGTCAATAGGTTGTCCGCCCAGGCGTTGGCTCCTGTTGCGGCATGACTTGTGGGCTTTGCCCAGCCGTCGCCTTCGGCAGGCTCTGGACTTGCGAGCGGGCCAGGTCCAGCGCGGCGGCGGCGTCGGGCAGGGACGGGTAGCTCTCGGCTGAGGCGTCCACCTGGCGGAATGCCGACGTGAGGTCGCCCAGCGTGCTCGAACGATAGGCGCTGATGTTCGGCTCGGCCACTCCGAAGCGACTGGTCAGGAAGCGGATCACCGAGGTGTGGTCGAACGGGTCGCTGCACACCCAGCCACCCCGCGTGTACGGCGAGACGATGATCGCGGGGACGCGGAAGCCGGGCCCGATCTGCGCGCCGGCGACGACTTCATCGGCGGTGTCGAGCGCGGCGACCGGCGGAGGCACGTGATCGAACAGTCCGTCGTTTTCGTCGTAATTGAGGATGAACACCGTCGTGTTCCACACGTCGGCATTGGCGGCGATGGCGTCAAGCTTGCTGGCGAGGAAGCTGGCGCCCGCGGCCGGCCAGTAGTCGGGGTGCTCGGACTGCGTCGACGGCGCGATGATCCAGGACACCTGCGGCAACTGGTCGTTGCGCGCGTCCCATTCGAACTGGCCGGTCGGCAACCGCTGCATGCCATTGACCCACAACGGCGAGGATTGCGGGGCGTCCTGAAACGTCTGAAACCAGGCCAGCGCGTTGCAATCGTAGTTGTCCTTTTCCTGGTATACCCGCCAGCTGACGCCGGCGGCCTGCAGGCGCTCGGCGAAGGTCGTCCAGCGCAGGGCTTGCGGATGGGTATTGCTGGTGATCGGCCCACCGCCCGCGCCGGATGGATCGATGGTGCCGGTCATCAGGTACAGGCGATTCGGGTGCGTCGGACCCAGCACCGAGCAGAAGTAGTTGTCACAGATCGTGAAGGCGTCGGCCAGCGCGTGGTGAAAGGGCAGGTCGTCACGCGTGTAGTAGCCCATGGTGAACGGTCCGTTGCCAAGGTCCGCCAGGCGATGCGCGACGAGCCAGCGATCCATGCCGCCGTTGTTCCAGGCGGCGTGCTGCACCTCCCACGCATGACTGGTAGACGGAATCTTCTGCGCCGCGCTGGTGCTGGTATCCAGGTGAAAGGGAAGCATATGGCCGTCCGGGTTCAAGGGATCCGGTTGGTAGAACACCGACTGGCCGTTCGACAGGGTGATGGCGTTCGGATCGCCGAAACCGCGGACGCCAGCCAGCGTGCCGAAGTAATGGTCGAACGAGCGGTTCTCCAGCATCAGGATGACGACGTGCCGCACGTCCTGCAGGCTCGCGCGCGCGGATGGCGTTTGCGCCAGCGCGCGTTGAAGTGACGGCGCCAGGCCCAGCCCGGCCAGGGTGGCGCCCAGAGCGGCCGCGGAGCGCCCGAGGAAGCGGCGGCGGCTCAACCTGGCTCGAAACAGATGAGGCTGCGCGGGGCGGGGCACGCCGGGCATGCGCCAAGTATGGCCGAGTTCGGGTCGGTGGCGTCGGTGGCTCGCGAGCCATCGGTTTTCTCGGGGCGAGCTAACGTTGCGCGTATGAGCTGGACGGAGGCCGATTCGACGCTGTACCAGGCGCTGGCGGCGGTCGCGGTGCCGGATCGGGCGGAGCAGATCGCGACACTGTTAGCGTTGCTGCCCCTGTCAACAGGCGAAACCGCGCGTGTTGTGGAGCTCGGCTGTGGCGAAGGCCACCTGGCCGCCGCCGTGCTCACCGCGTACCCGCGGGTCTCGCTGCTGGCGCTGGACGGCTCAGACGAGATGCGCGCGCAAGCCACCGCGCGGCTGCGGCCATTCGGCGGCCGGGGCGAGGTCGGCGGGCTGGACCTGCAGGGTACGGGCTGGTTCGCGGCCCTGGACGGGGTTGACGCGGTTGTCAGCTCGCTGGCGCTGCACCACCTGGATGAAGCCGGCAAGCGGCAGTTGTTCGAGGCGGTCGCGCAGCGTCTGAGCCCGGGCGGGGCGCTGCTGATCGCCGACCTGGTCGAGCCAAAGCGAGCGGAAGCGCTGACGGTGTTCGCCGCCGGCTGGGACGCCGCGGCCGAGCGCCAGTCTCAGACGAAACCCGGATCGGCCGAGGCCCTCGAGCGCTTCAAGGAGACCCGCTGGAACATCTTCGCGTTCCCCGATCCGCAGGAGACGCCGTCACCATTGTTCGAGCAGTTGACGTGGCTGCGGGAAGCGGGCTTCAGCAGCGTCGACTGCTACTGGCTGCGGGCGGGACACGCGGTGTACGGCGGCTACCGCTCTCGGGCGCGCACGGGTGGCCCACCGCTCGCATTCGCCGAAGCGCTACGGATGGCCGAAGTTGCCCTCAACTGAGCGTCACTCCTCGTTACGAGCGAACTGACCGGTCTCCCGCGAGCGGCGGAACATGTACTGGAAGAACCATACCGCCAGTGCGAAATAGAGGACGTTCTCGATGGTGGCGATGCCGAACCACTCCGAGCTGACGTCCGGCGTGCTCAGCGCGGCGCGGGCGGCTTCGAAGGCGTACGTGGGTGGGAACATGCGCGCGATCGTCTGCATCACCGGCGGCATGACGCTCAGCGGGTAGAACGCGGCGGTCAGCGGCTGGAAGATCAGCACCAGCCCCCAGGCAAGTGCCTGAATGCGGGTGCCGAGCCGGAAGATGACGCCGAGGATGAACAGACCGATTGAATACGCGAACCACAGCAACGTGACGAATGCCAGGCCGAGGGTCGGCAGACCCATGCTGAACAGATTGAAGTCGAAGAGCACCGCGGCGATCGTGGCCACCAGACCGAAGAGGAGGAAAGCCTTCACTGCCGCCGACAGCATCTGCGCCAGCACGTACTCCAGCATCGACAGCGGCGCGATGAACATATTGCTGAAGTTGTGCGACCACACGTTCCAGAGCGCGCCGAGCGACATCGAATACTGGGTCACGCGCATGATCTCCCACATCAGCGTGCCCATATAGAGGTACTGCGCGATGGTCGGATTCATCACCGACGACAGGAATTTGGTGACGAACCCGAAGACCACCGCCGTCACCACCGACCAGAACGGCAGGTCGACCAGCACTTCCACCGACCGGCCGGTGATGAACGCTTCCTGCAGCAGGACCGCGCGGACGCGCTCAGGTGACATGACCGTTGCCGCGGGCAATCTGCAAGAACACGTCCTCGAGCGTCGGCTTGCGGATGTCGATTTCGAGCACGTGCACCCCAGTGTTGCCAATGTCGTAGATCGCGCGCGGCACCTGGTGCTCTTGCGTCGTGACAATGACCACGTTGCCGTCGGCGAGCGCCGTATCCCTGAACGTCGGCTGCAGCGCGTCGATGACGCTCTGCGGTTGACCGTCGACGCGCACGTGGACTCGCGTCTCGCCGGCGATGCGACGCGTCAGACCCTGGGGCGTGTCCTGAGCGACGATGCGGCCGTGGTCCAGGAAGATGACCTGGTCGCAGACCCGCGCGACCTCGTCCATCTGGTGGCTGGTGTACACAATGGACAGGTCTCTGGCCTCGCGCAGGCTCTCGATCAGCGACAGCGTGCGATCGGCAATATCGGGGTCGAGTGACGCCGTCGGCTCGTCCATCAGGATGATTTGCGGGTCGTTCAGCAAGGCTTTGACCAGGTTGACGCGCGTCTTCTGTCCAGCGGAGAGCGTCATGAAGCGCTGGTCCATCAGCCGGGTGATGCCGAAGTACTCGCCCATGCGCCTGATCTTGCTTTCGGGTGCCTCAACCCGATACAGGCGGGCGAAGACGATCAGGTTCTCCCAGACCGTGATGCGGTTCTGGAGCATGTTGTAGGACGACGAGAAGTTGATGCGCTGCAGGCAGGCCTCGCGGTGTTTATGGAGGTCCAGGCCGAAGTAGCGGATGGCGCCGCCGTCGGGCAGGGTGATGCCGACGAGCATCTGGATGGTGGTCGTCTTGCCCGCCCCGTTGGGTCCAAGCAGACCCACGATCTTGCCCTTCTCGAGCGTGAAGGAGATGCGGTCGACGGCTTTGAAGGAGCCGTA
>JAFAOS010000529.1 GCA_019247515.1 Chloroflexota bacterium
CAGCAGCTCCGCGAGCCGGGTCACGGCAGTCTCGAACATCACCTTCCCTTTTTCGGGCGATGACAGGTGTGGATTGCCGATCGCTCCGGTTGGCGCGAGGTCGGAGGTGATCCACGCTTCGATGACGTCCTGGCCTTTGAACGAGTAACCGATCAGCGGATTGGTCTCGTAGACGTAGCCCTCGGCACGCTCCATGTGGACCAGCTCCGGCGCGAGGTGGCGGACCATCGAGGTCTCCGAATCCCCCGCGTGCATGGCGATCGCGGATTCTTCGGCGCTGACCAGGCCGGGCACGCTGCCGATGCTGCCGCTGTGAATCTTGAAGATGCGCATGTCCGTTTCCAGACGCAGGTCGCGGAAGAAATCGTCGATCGCGCCGACGTTGCCGCCGTGGCTACCGAACAGCACCAGCTTGTTGAATCCGCTTCTGGCAACCGAAGTGGCGATATCGAGCATGACCATGCGCAACGTCTCGCCGCGGAAGCTCAACGTGCCCGCAAAATTGCGATGCTCCTCACTTTTGCCCAGATTGGTGGGCGGCAGCGCCAGCACCACGACGTCCTCCGGCAATCGGCCCAGCGCGGCGCCGAGCGTTTCCATGCCGTTGAGCGTGTCGGTGATCGTCGGCAGGTGCGGTCCATGCTGCTCGACGGCGCCGACGTTCAACACCGCGGTGGCATTCGGGTCCGACCGCGCGAGCTCCGCGATCTCGGGACCGGTGTAGTAACCCCAGAAGCGGTTGGGCGGCACCGGTCCGTGGACGCTCACCTGCAGGTGAGCGGGCAGCTTCTTCAACATCGTCACGCGCTCCTTGACAGCTCGCCAAGCGCCTCACCGCTCAGGACCGGCATGATGTCGCGGCAAAACCGATCGAGCTGGTCGAGCGTGTCGCGCTGGGTCATGCCCGGATAATGCGGAAAAATGGTCAAATACTCCACGCCGAGCTGCTCGCACATCGCCACCAGCTCGTCGCGCACCGCGCTGCTGGTGCCCACGAGATACGAGCCCTGCTCCATGGATTCCTCGAGCGAAAACGGCGGCCGATTCGCCAGCGCCGGATTCGACCTGACGGTGTTCGGCCAGATCAGCTTGCGCAGCTCATCGTGTCCCGGCCGCGCCACGCGTTTGGCCTCCTCCAGCGAGTCGCCGATATGCGTGTTGACCACCAGCATGCGGTCTTCACCCGGTCGCAGCCGGACCCCGTGGAATTCCTTGACAAGCTCCGCATACCGATTCCAGACCTGGGCCAGGCGGTCCCTGGGCGTTTGCCAGAACACCGCCACGTGCCGCTGGCGAGCGGCGTACGTCAGCGTGTCGTCGCTCCTGACCGCCTGATAAATGCGGACCGGGTCCGTCAGGGGTCGGGGTACGAGCGAAAGTCGCGTGACCGGTGCGTCGCGGAACTCCAGGCCGTTGGGCGGCAGATCGTAGTGCTTGCCGTGGAAGCTGAACTCCTCCATGCCGATCGCCGCTTTGAAGATGGCGACCTGCTCTTCGAAGACCTCGCGATTGTGGACGTCGTCGGGATCGCCGGCCCAGCCGACATTCACGCCGAACGGGTTGGACTCTTTCGGCTCGGTGCCACGGCCCAGTCCGCACAACAGGCGGCCACCGGAGAGCACGTCGGCGAGCGCGTAGTCTTCGGCGAAGCGTACCGGGTGCCAGGAGGTCAGGACGTGTACCAGCGAGCCGAAGCGCATGCGCGTGGTGCGTTCGGCAAGCACCGCGTTGAGCAGGACCACGTTCGGGACGACTTCGAAACCGTGGTGCTGGAAGTGGTGCTCGGCCGTCCACATCGAGTCGAAGCCCAGCTTCTCAGCGTGCTGGGCGTAGACGGTCAGATCGCGGTAGACCCGCCGATAGTCGGCCTGGGTGTAGCGGCGATGTTCCGCCCGCGGACCGCCGACGCCGGCGTCGGGCATGTCGACGGTGCCGAAGAAGAAAGTCCCGAATTTCAAGCTTGAGCAAACCTCCTGGCGCGTGCCTGGCGCTCCCAGTTGAAGAGCCTACACGGCCAGGCGGCCCGCCCGCACACGCGCGGGTACCCTGTGAGCCTCAGAGGTGTACGTATTTCGCTTCTGCCCCGACTGCGGCAGCCCACTCCCGCCGCCCGAGGACGCGTCCGGGCGATTGAGTGCCCAGGTGTGCAGTGCCTGCGGCTCGATCCACTTTCGCAACGCCAAGCCGTGCGCTGGCGCGCTCGTCGTGCGTGATGGCCAGGTGCTGCTCGGTCGCCGCGCGATCGAACCCGGGCTGGGTCTCTGGGACATTCCCGGCGGCTTCCTCGAACCCTGGGAGCACCCCGCGGACGGCGCCGCGCGCGAGATCGCCGAGGAAACGGGCCTCCGCGTCCGGATGGCGGCACTGCTGACCGTGGTCATGGACAGCTACCACGACCAGTTCTACACGCTCAACATCTACTACCTGGCCGAAATTGTGGACGGTGAGGTCCAGGCCGCAGACGACCTCGCTGAGCTGCGCTGGTTTGGGGCCGACGCGCTGCCGGACGAGTTCGCCTTCGCCCACTGCGCGGCAGTGATGGACACTTGGCTCTCCACGTTGAAGAGCGGAGCCTGATCAGGAGCCGGAGCCGGCGTGGGCCATGGCGGTGGACTCTTCACTGGCGTGATGCGTCCGCAGGTAGTACAGCCCGAGCCCGATGCCCAGCAGGCAGCACGCGGCGTTGGTGACCAGCGCGGCGCGGATGTCCCAGCGGTCGGCCACCGCGCCCGTCAGGCCGGCCCCGAGCGGAGTCGTGCCTACAAAGACCAGGTTGTAAATCCCCATGACCCGACCGCGCAGCTCGGATGGCGCCGCGAGCTGCACGCGCGTATTGGCCGTCGTCGAGAACGAGACACTCCAGAACCCCTGGGCCAGCAGCAGGACGATGGCCGCCAGATAAAACGGCGCCAGACCCAGTAAGCCCAGGACCACCGAAAACGCCGTCGCGGTGAACGTCAGCGCCCGAACCGTGCTGCGACCCTGCCCCGCCGCGAAGAACGCGCCCGCGATGGAGCCAATGCCCAGTGCCGAGTTCAGACCGCCGAAGCCGAGCGCGCTCGAGTCCAGCGCGAAACGCGCCAGCAGCGGCAGGACGACGTTGAAGTTGTAGCCGAACGTCCCGAGCGCGCAGACAAGGATCAGCGTGAAGGCCACATCGGGGGTCCGCCAGGAATAGACAAAGCCTTCGATGATCTGTCCGGCCAGTCCGGTTCGTCGGGTGTTGAGCACCAGCCGAAACTCCGACGATCGCATCATCAGCAAAGCGACGATCACGGCCAGGAAGCTCACGCCGTTCAGCAGAAAGCAGCCCGCGACTCCGACCAGCACGATGCCGAGTCCGCCCAACGCCGGGCCCACCACGCGCGCCGCGTTCAGCATGGCGGAGTTGAGCGCCACCGCGCTCGCCACGTATTCGCGATCGACCAGCTCTGAGGCCAGCGCCCGGCGCGCGGGCTGGTCCACGGCCGACGTGATCCCCAGCATCAGCGCCAGGGCGTAGACCTGCCATAACTGGACCGCGCCGGTCAGGACCAGGAATCCCAGCGCGAAGGCCTGCAGCATTTGCAGCGTCTGCGTCACGACCAGGAGGTCGCGCTTGGCGACACGGTCGGCGAGCGCGCCGCCGCCCCAGAGCGTGAAGAACAGCACTGGCACGAACTGCACGGCGGTCACCGTGCCGAGCGCCAGCGGCGAGCCGGTCAGGTCGAGCACCAGCCACGCCTGCGCGGTGCGCTGCATCCACGTCCCGACCTGGGAGACCAACTGGCCGATCAGATACAGGGGATAGTTCCGCTCGTGGAGCGCGCCCAACGAGCGCTGCATGCGCTCGGAGCGGAACGTCCTGCTGCTCAGTACCGCCACTCTAGATCAAAAAATGTTCTGCTTCTCTTTCAAGAGAAGATTTTGCCCCTTCATGCGGTACAGACGCGCCAGCGAACTGCATCACGCTGGCGCGCCCGTTCGGCCCTCAGGGTCACAGATTCCACCTGCGGTGGAGCCCTTCAGCTGAGCTTGCATGACCACCATAGCTACAGGCTAGCGCGAGTCGATACGCACGAGCCCCCGACCCCCGTCGACGGTAATGGTCATGCCGTCACGCAGCACGGCCGTGCCGACGTGCGTGCCCACCACCGCGGGCAGTCCAAACTCGCGCGCGACGATCGCGCAGTGGCTCAGGATGCCGCCGGAGTCGGCAACCACCGCGCGTACGGTCGCGAACAGGGGCACCCAGGTGGGCACCGTCATCTCGCACACCATGATGTCGCCTTGCTGGAGCTTGCTGGCTTCCACGAGCGTGCGCACGACCTTGGCAGTGCCCTGGGCGGTGCCGGGCGAGGCGGGGACGCCGTTGATGATGCTGGGGTCGGTACTGGGCTCGATCGGCAGGAATCCCAGCATCTTGTCGACGATTGCGACGAAGAACGGATCCGGGTTGGCGGGCGTCGGCTCGCCGAGGTGGTCTGGCGGCACGATGCTGGTGGCTGCCTGAAAGGCGGCGCGACGCTCCGCCACCTGCGCGCGGAAATCCACCTTCTCGTTAAGCGCCTTTCGAATTTCATCCTTGTACAGGTACAGCACGTCATCGGCGCGCTCCACCACTCCGCGCTGCACCAGCCGCTTGCCGACGCTGAGAAAGAAGCGGCGCAACGCGGCGACTCCCATCTGGTCGATCCAGTAACTGTGGTCCTCCACCACGCGCGTGTTGTATTTGGATGCCTCCATCAGCTCGTCGAAGCGACGCACTTTTGCGGGGTCGGAGGCCAGCCTGGCGCGCGCCGCGCTCGCCAGCGCCTCGCGTCGCTCGCTGGCTCGCACCATCGCCAGCGCCGGATTGTGCTCCTCGCCGAGACGCACATAACCCTGAATGGTGTTGAGCGGAATGGTCAGATCTTCGCGCCAGGTCGCGTCGCCAACCTCGTAGATGCCGTCGCTGCGCCAGCCGAATTCGTCGAGGTACGTGTGTAGCTGGTCCAGCAGGGCTTTGCCTTCGGCGGATGTCTCGAGGGCAGCCGGGATCTCTGCCGGGTCCAGCTCGAAAATCTTTGAAAGCGCCGGACTGGCTTTGACGGTCCGACTCAAGCGCCAGAGGCCGGAGCCCGCGTCGATGGACTTTGTCTTGTAACCCTGGAGCAACTGCCACGCTTCATTGCGATCCGCGGGTTGGATTTCCGCGTTGTAGAACTCGGTGAGGGCGGTCGCGGGCAGCAGCGACAGGTTGATCCAGCCATGGATTTCCCACATGTAGACGTGGTTTTTCATCTGCTCTTCGAAGGCCGCGCGGAGCTCCGCATCGCTCATCGCGTCGAAGTCCGTGGTGCGGAGCTTCTGGAGGATGGGAATCAACGACGGTTCCCATTCGTTGATCCAGCGGTCGCCGGTGCGGAACGCGATCTTCTCGAGTGACTGGGAGTACTCGTTCAGGTCGGTGGTCGGCGGGGTGAAATCCGCGTCGGGCGTGAAGGCGGCGTACAGGTAGTTGTTGACCATTCGACACCGCAGGGCCAGCGGCGAACCGAAGCCGTGCTGGGCGATGGTAAAGCCCTCGCTCATACCCATGACCACCGCGTCGCCCGCGAGTGGGGTCAGCGGGCGCGGCGCATGGATCTTGTCCCAATCCCAGTACCCGGGGATCTCCTGCGGAGACGGAAACGCGATCTGGGCTTCCGACGTCATCTGCGCACCTCCCTCTGTGGTTGCCAGCGTTCTGGTGAGCGTATCAGCCCACGTGCCTGCGATCATGAGCGAGTGTCCGATTCGTTCGCGACCAGGGGCATCGTCGAGCACGTACTCGGCAATCGCCTGAATATCCTGCTTGTCGCGCTGCCGTTCGCCCTGGTGCTGGACTTCGCCGGCGCCAGCGACGTGCTGGTGTTTTTGTTGTCAGCCGTTGCCGTGGTGCCGCTGGCGGGACTCATCGGCAATGCCACGGACCAGGCGGCGCGCTACGTTGGGCCCAGCCTGGGCGGATTCTTGAACGCGACGTTCGGCAACGCAGCGGAACTGATCATCGCGGTAGTGGCGCTGCGTGCCGGCCTGGTCGAAGTGGTGAAGGCCTCCCTGACCGGCAGCCTGCTGGGCAATGTGCTGCTGGTCCTGGGCGCGGCGATGCTGGTCGGCGGCTGGGGACGCGAGCGACAGGTCTTCAACCGGACCGCCGTGGGCGTCAGCGGCGGCCTGCTGCTGCTCACGGTGGGCGCCGTGCTCATGCCGGACATCTACGCGGAAACCCTCAACGGCGACCAACCCGTGCGTTCGCCAAACATCCTGGTCATCAGCGTGCTGGTCTCGATCGTCATGCTCGGCGCGTACGGCGCCAGCCTGGTGTTCTCGCTGAAGACGCACCGGCCGATGCTGGGCGCGGCGGCGCCCGAGGAGCAGGCGCTGCCCATGTTGACGCGTCGGAACGCCATCGTGCTGCTGGCGGTCGCGACCGTATTGACGGCGGTCGCCGCGGAGGTCCTCGTCGGTTCCGTCGAGGATGCCGCCAGGACACTGGGGTTGTCGGACCTCTTTGTCGGCGCGGTGATCGTCGCCATCGTCGGCAACGCGGCCGAACACTTCTCGGCTGTCATGTTCGCGCGGCGGGACCACATGGACCTGACAGTCGGCATCGCCCTGGGCTCCGCCAGCCAGGTAGCCCTGCTGGTTGCGCCGGTGGCCGTGCTCGTATCGCTCGTGGTGGGCCATCCAATGGCGCTGGTGTTCGACCACTTCGAGCTGGGTGCGATCCTGATCGCGGTCCTGGGCGTGTGCTTCCTGAGCCTGGACGGCGAGTCGAACTGGTTCGAGGGTGTGCTGCTCCTGGCGATCTATCTGATCATCGCCATCATCTTCTTCTTCGTGCCTGAAACCAGCATCACGCCCTGACGGGGTTGCTGACCAGGTCTGCTGTCTGTTCGGAGAAGAATTGCCGGCACTGCGAAATATGGCGGCCATAAACGTGAGCTAGCGCCCTCTCCACGAACGCAGGTTCAGTGATTCCACCTACGGTGGAGCCCTTCGAGAGGTTTTTCGTCGACCTGCTACGGTGGAGCCCTTCGAGAGGTTTTCATCGACCTGATAACGGGCTGCTGACGAAGATCTGCTTCTCTGCAGAGAAGATTTGTCGGCACCGCGAAAGGTGGCGGCCACAAGCGGCAGCTAGCGCCCTGTCGACGAACGCAGGTTCAGTGATTCCACCTACGGTGGAGCCCTTCGAGAGCGTTCCAGCAACCTGCTACGGTGGAGCCTTCGAGAGGTTTTTCGTCAACCTGCCAACGGCTTGCTGACGAGGTCTGCTTCTCTGCAGAAAAGAATTGCCGGCACTTCGAGAGGTTTCCATCAACCTGCCACCTTGAGCCCGTCGAACGGTTTCATCAAGCTGCTGAGGCCTTGTTACGCCGGAGGCGGCTTCGCCGTGAACTTCGTATGAAACATGTGCTCATGGCCGCCGGAGGCGCGGCCTTGCTTCTGCTCGGCGCACTCGGAGTGGGTTACGCACAATCCACCCCTGCTCAAACGCCGACCGCGACCCAGACTGCCGCCAAACAGCGGCGCCAGGCAATCATCTCCGATGCCGCGAGCCAGCTCGGCGTGAGCGCCGATCAGCTCCAGCAGGCGCTGACCCAGGCTCGCAAAAATGTCGGCGGCCGCGCCAGACCCCTGGCCGACCTTCGCAAAGACGAGCTGCAGGTCGCGGCCAGGGCGCTCGGCGTGAGCGACGTCAAAGCACTCCGCGCTCAGCTCGCGGGCACGACGCTGACCGCCGTGGCCCAGACCCACAACGTCCAGCCCTCGAGCGTCTCGGCCGCGATCATGTCCGACATTACCAGCAAGCTCCAGGCCGACGTCGCCGCGGGTAGCGTCAACGCCAATCAGGTGGCGACACTGACGCAGCGCGCACAGAACCGGGTCAACGCGTTGATGACCCATCAGTGGCCGGCATCACGCTAGCGGACCACGCATATTGAGACCTGCGTGGCCGGCCTTACGCTAGCGGACCACGCATAATGAAACCGGCATGCCGCGAGTACAAGCGCCATTGGTGGCGGCGGGCGCACCATCGCGTGCTGCACCGCAACACGGGCCCGCCACCCAGGTGCTCATCGTCGGCGCAGGACCGGTTGGGCTGACCCTGGCGCTCGACCTCGGCCAGCGCGGCGTGCGCTGCACCCTCGTCGAGCGCAATCCGACCTCGATTCAGTTACCCAAGATGGAGCGCTGCAACGGCCGCACGATGGAGATCTACCGTCGTCTGGGAATTGCCGAGACCGTGCGTGCGGCGGGCCTGCCGCGCGAAGCGCCGATGGACGTATTTCTCACAACTTCGCTTGCCGACCCGCCGCTGGTCCACCTGCCGTACCCATCAGTTGCGGACGCCAGAGCCGACATCGCGGCTCATAATGACGGCACGCGGTTGCTGGAGCCGTACCAGCTCATCTCGCAGTACACACTCGAGCCACTGCTGCGGTCGCTCGTCGAAAGACTGCCGAGCGTGGACGTGAGATTCGGATGTGAATTGCTGGCGTATACCCAGAATTCTGACGGTGTGGTCGCCTCGATCGACTCGGGCAAGGGCCCGACCACGCTGCAAGCGAGTTATCTCGTCGGCTGCGACGGCGGCTCCAGCACCGTCCGCAAGCAGGCCGGTATTCAGCTCCACGGCCGCGGCGGGATCCGCACGCTGCGCCAGGCGCTGTTTTATTGCCCCGACCTCTACGAGCGTCTCCCGTTCGGCAAGGGCCGCCACTACCACATCGCCAGGCCGCCGTTGTTCCCCTTCATCATCCTGCAGGACAGCACCCGTCACTGGACCCTGCACGCGGCGGCCGCCAGCGACGCCGAGCTGGCGCGGATTTTCGCCGCCAGCCTGGGGATGCCACTCCCGTTCGACGTGCTGTCTGTCAATGAATGGACACAGCACCTGCTGTGCGCCGACCGCTACCGGGATGGACGCGCGTTCATCGCCGGCGACGCGGCCCACCTGGTAATCCCCACCGGCGGACTGGGCATGAATACCGGCGTCGGCGACGCGGTCGACCTGGCCTGGAAACTGGCTGGCACCCTCGCCGGGTGGGGCGGACCTGGCTTGCTGGAGTCCTACGAACCGGAGCGCCGGCCAATTGGACTCCGCAATATCAAGGCCTCCGGAGCCGCGATGGCCGGCCGCGACTCGTGGCGCGCGGCGCGTGGCGCGGAGATGGCGCGTCTGTTCGACGCCGAGCAGCGCAAGGTGACGGAGATCCAGGGGATCGAAGCCGGCTACCAGTACGTCGATTCGCCCATCATCTGGCCCGAAGACGGCGAGCGACCGGACCCTGACGCCGCCCGATACACGCCGACTACGTGGCCCGGGGCGCGACTGCCGCACGTCTGGTTAGAGGATGGAACCGCGCTGCACGACCGGCTCGGAGTGGGGTACACGCTGCTGCGGCTCGGCGGCACGAGCGACACCTGGGGTTTGGAAAATGCAGTCCGCCAGACCGGTGCGCCGCTGGACGTGCTCGAGATCGGCGACCGCGCGGCGCGCGAAGTGTACGGATGCGACCTGGTGCTTGTGCGTCCGGACCTCCACGTCGCCTGGCGGGGCAATTCCGCGCCGGCGGAGGCGGAGGCAATCGCCAGTCGAGTCACCGGTTGGGAGGGGCATCGACCACCTCTCCCACGCGGAGAGGGAGAAGCCTAATTTAATTTAAGAATCCGGTGGTTTGCCGGTTGGAATGAACAGCCGGAGTCCGGCGACAATGTGATCTGGGTCCGCCAGCGCATTGGCGGTCACCACCGCGGTCACATCCACGTTGTATTCCAGGGCAATGGAGCGGAGTGTCTCCCCCGGCGCCACGATGTGCAGGACTCCGTCGGTACTCGGAATCTCCAGCTCTGAACCCGGCTGGAGCAGATCAGGATCATCCAGCTCGTTGACCGACGCGAGCGTCGCCGGACTCAACCCTGCCCGAGCGGCGATCGACTCCAGGCTATCCCCCGCTTGCACCACGTAGCGGCGTCGCGCGGCCTGTGGGGCCGTCGTCGCCGCGGGCCGCGCCGCCGAGGTGGCGTTGGCCTGGCTTCTGACGGCCCCGGCGGCCGCCGCCGACGTTCCGACGGCCGCTGGACGAGGCGCCGGCACGCCACCTACCCCACTCGTGCCGACAATTCGGAACAGGATGCCGACGACCGCGACGACCAGGACCAGGCTGCCGAGCAGCAGCCAGTTCGATCCTGGCCCCCGACCACGCCCATGCGCGCTGCGCTCGGCGAGCACCTGGCTGAGCAGCCGCTCATTACCGTCCATGCCGTCGGCGTCAATCGTAGACCAAGTGCGTGCCGCGTCCAAGGCTTGAGCAGGAGCCTGGACGGGCCGCCGCTCAACTGCTCAAGGGCTCGGGCAATCGGCGCGGGTCGACGACCCGAGCTGGATATCGGCCACCTGCCAGTCAACGCCTGGCTTCTGCAGGATGTAGGTCTGCTCGCTGGTCTCGATCAGGCAACGGGCGCGATGATCGTCGGCGCCGCGCTCGTCGTAGGTCCAGCGTTCGCGCGTCTGCACCTGCGCCTCGTCCGGTCCAGGGCTCGTGGTGGTGACCACGTTCAGGTCGTAGCCTGAATCATCGGCCAGGTGCAGCCCGCCCGACAGCAGGTGTTCGACCTCGGGGCGCACCACGCTGAGCGCGGATGGCCCGAACGCGTCGCTCAGCGCTCGCAAGCGCTGATCGGTCGGTTCGCGTTCGGCGGCGAGCACCAGGCTCAAGCTGCGATCGACCGCGGCCGCGGGGCTGCTGGTGTACGCCAGCGCGGTGGCCGTCGCCGCCTGCATCTCGGCCTGCGCGGTGACCGCGGCTTCGGCGGTCGCCGCGCGGGCCTCGGCCTGGCCGACCCGCGCCTCGCTGACCTGCAAGGCCTGATCGCGCTGATTTGCCCAGAGCACGACCGCGACCAGCAACAGCAGCGCGATCAGCGTCATCCAGGCGGGAACGACAGTGGACATTGCCATAGACGGCCCCATTGTGCATCCCCCGAGGCATGCGAGCGAAGAGCTAGCGAGCCGCGAGGACGTTTCTGGCGCGCTGGATGGGCAATGCCGGCACGTGGAACACGTCCGCGGCGAGCCGCGCGTACTCGTCTGAGTCGGCGATGCGCGTGACTGACTTGCCGTCAGGCGTGAAGTGGCGCAGCTCATCATCGCGCAGTGACCAGACTTCCTCGGCGTCGCAGCGGGTGAGCACGAGGTTGTCCACGACCCAGCTCTGGCCCACGGTGTGGTGGTGCTGATAGGCGGCCTCGCGAATGCTGACGTCTGCCTCGCGCAGGTCGTATCTGCAGAACGGCACCCAGGCGTCGTCGATCCAGCGGTCCTGGATCCAGTCATCGGAATCCGGGTCCGGACCGAACCGATACGCGAGACCGGCGTAGCGGACCTCACTCTGACCATCGAGTGGAATCGGATCCAGAAATGGTGCGCCATTCCCAACGTCGACCAGGTAGCGGGACCCCTCGAGGTCCACGATCAGCGCCTGGTGTGAGCCTGGCCAACTGATCTGGGCATTGATGGGTCGGGCTTGAAACCCGAAGGAGCGGAGGACGCGAAGGAACGTCGCGACCACTTCGAAGCAGACGCCACCACCGCGCCGGTCGACCCATGCTTGCAGGAGCGCGTCGGTGTCGAGGCCGGGCACCGGGCCGAACGGATGCGCGGCGCGGCGCAAGATCGAGGTGATGCTTTCGAACGGGACGGTGCGGACCTGGGCGCGCGTCAGCTGCCCGAGCCCTTCCAGCGTCACCGGAGGTTGTCCCTTGAAACCAGGTCTGAGAAGATTCAGGTACGCCTGCACGCGATCACTGTAGCGGCTTTCTAGCGGCGACGGAGCGACTAACGCCACCACGGCATTCGGCTGGCGGCGAGTGTCTCGGCCACTGGAGTCTCCAGATCGTGGAGCAGGCTCTCCAGCTGGCCAATCCAATCGGCGCTGGAGGCCAGCCCGATGGCCGAGCGCAGCGCCTCCGGCGAGGCCGCTGTCGCCGCGGCTGACAGACCGGCGAGCGCGGCATTGCGCAGCTCCATCGACGCGTCGTCGGGCTCCGTCACCCGCAACGCCCGGCCACTCCGAATCTCCGCGGCCATCCGCACGATGCTGTCCACCGCGTCCCCCGCAACTCTCCCCACAACATGGGCCGGAGGTCCCGCTTCCGCGGCCCTGTAGTCGCGCGCCGTCAGCGAGTCGATCACTTCGCCGATCAGTCGGAAGTGCTTGCCACCGCTCAGCAGTGTCGCCCACACTTCAATGGCAGGCGACTGCCGACCTCGCTCGTGGAGAAAAAGCTCGAAAACCTCCTGTGCGCGGATCGCTTGTGTGTGCGCCAGGTCGTGCGCATCCTCAGCCGCACCGTCGTCGGAATCTGCGCTGTTGTCCACCAGCATCTGCCGGAAGCTGAAGGACAGTGAGCCCGCTCCCGCGTCATAGAGCGAGGCGACCGCGTCGCGGAGCTGACCCCGCGCACCCCGCGGCCACAGCATCAGCGCCACCAGAGCGCTGATCCCGACGCCCAGCGCCGCGTTTTGTAAGCGTACGAACCCGATCTGCCAATCCGCCGGAGCCAGAATGTTGAAGATCACCACCACCAGCATGCTGAATGCCGCCTGTCCGACCACGAAGTGGACCGCCGCGGGCGTGTACGCAGCCAGAAAAACGAGAATTGGCAGCACAATCCAGAGCACCCACGGTTCGCTGCCCGTCACTCCGACGAATGGCATCGCGATCAGCACACCCACGGCGGTGCCACTGACCGCCTGGAGCGCGGTCCGGCCGGTAGCAGACGCGTTGCTGCGCAGCGCGGAGAGCGTGCCGAGCACCACCCAGAACGCAAACGAGAGTCCCAGCAAGCCAGTCACCAGCACAGCCAGGGTCACCGCCAGCGACGTCCGCAACGTGTTGCGCAGCGCGATGGACGCCGGCGTCAGCTCTTCCCAGAACGTGCTCCAGACGCCGCGACGGGTGGCGACCTGATCCGGTCCGGTTGGCGGTAAACCGGCCACCACCTCCGCATTCTGCGCAATGCTCAGCACCATGAACGACATCCGCCGCATCGGATACGAAGCTGAGAGTCCATCGAGCACGGACTCCGGCGTCGCGCCCGCCTGCAGTTGCTCCGCCGCCCAGCGGTCCAGGGCGGTGCGATGCGCGTCGCGGGCCGCGACCAGAGGCTCGATGTCGTGGGCGTCACCGCCACCCTCCAGCAGGTCGGCGCTGGCGTGCAATGCGCGAACAACCGCTGCTTGCAGCACGCGCTCGTCGTCCACCACGACGGTGGACTCCACCGCCGTCGCGGACTCCGCGAAGGTGAGGGCTCGGCTCAACTCCGGTGCCAGCTCCGCCAGCGCGCGGTCACGCCGCGTAGCGCCGGACGGGCGCCGCTGCGCGACGACGAATCCGCGCTGCAACACGGCCAATTGCTGACGCGCGGCGGACTCCAGGCGCGGAGTCGCCTGGTTGGGGGCGGCAATGGTGTCGGCGACCGCGCGGATTACCGACGCCGCGGTGGCCCGCAGCGCCACGTGACCCGAACGCGGCCAGAGCAGCCAGGCCGCCAGCACCGCCGCGATGCCGGCGGTGGACCAGCCCGCGATGCGCGTCGGCAGCGCGTCGATACCGGCCGGGCTGGTGACGGACAGGACGACTGCCAGCAGGAGTGCCATCTGCGCGCTCAGGTAATAGCCGCCGAGTATCCCCAGGCCGGCGACGCCAAATGCGACCACCGCCGCGACGCCGACCGCGAGCGGCAAGCTGACGGAGGCCAGCGTCCCGATCACGATCAGAACGATGCCAGCCAACGCCGTCAACACGTAGGCGAGCAGACGATCGCGTGTCTTGCCGCCGAAATCGGCGAAGACCAGGAGCGCCATCGCGCCAAAGACCAGGAATGTTGAAAACGCGCGCCCGAGATCCATGATCGTCGCGAACCCGAGCAGCGACGGCACGACGACGCCCGCGCGCAAACCGCGGCGCAGGCTGGCGTAGCCCGGATCGTGCACCGATTCGAGCAGAAGGCCCGGCGCGTGCGTGAGCCAGTGCCAGCGGCGGCTTTCAGCCAGGGTCACGGATTGAATGTCTGGTGATACGCCGCCGACGCGCGCTCGTTCTCCCAGAGCCGCACGCCGATACTTGACAGATTCGGGGCTGCGAGCTCGTCCGCGAGCCGCCGGCACACGATCCGCGCGAAATGCTCGAGACTCGGGTTCAGCCCGCCGAACTCCGGCAGGTCGTTGAGTAACCGATCGGCGTAGCTGGCACGCAGGTCGGCGAGGGCGCCTTCCACCTTGACGATGTCGACCAGATAGCCGTGCTCGTCCAGGGTCGGTCCATCGAGCCGAACCTCGAGGACGTAATGGTGCGAGTTGCGCTGGTTTTCGGGTCCCCAGTCGCCACCAAACAAAAAATGCTGGGCGATAAAGTCGGTGCGGAGAATGACGGAGTACATCTCGGCGATCTTCCGAATGGTAACTTACTATCCTCTGATACGTGTGGCGTCGCGGTATTGCGGTGCAGTTGGGTGCACTGGTCGCCATCGGATTGAGCCTGCGCGTGTGGGTCCTGCTGGGCACGCAACGCCTCAGCGCCGACGAGGCCATCCCCGGCTTGATGGCGCGCCACATCTTCTACGCGCACGAGCTACCGGTCTTTTACTGGGGGCAGACGTACTTTGGCGCCCTCGAATCCTATCTGCTGGCGGCCCTCTTCGGCGTGCTGGGCTTCCATCCCTGGCTCGTTTTCGCTCCAGCGACGCTGGCGTCGGTGGCCCTCATCCCACTGACGTGGATGTTGGCCGAGTACCTGGGACCGTCGCCGGCCGGCCTGATTGCCGCGGTGCCAGTCGCGATCACTCCACCTGTCCTGGGCAGACTCCTCGTCAACGCGGGCGGTGGTTTCGCACTCGGATTTGCGCTGCAGTTGACAACCCTGCTGCTGGTCATGCGCAGCATGCGCGCGTCCTCACCGCGGTTCGGCACACTTGCGCTGGCCGGACTCGCGGGCGGCGCGGCTGCCTGGGTGTGGCAGCCAGCCATGCTCACTCTGCCCCTGCTGTTGATCGTTCCGTTCGCGTCAGTACACCAGTTTCGCAGTACCCGAGGTCTGGCGTGCGTGACGCCGGTGTTGGTTGGGTTGCTCCCAATGCTGGTGTACAACGCCGCCTCCGACTGGCCGACGGCGACCGCGCTACTCCGCAAGTTCGACCAGCAGTCACTACCGGTCGCCGGGCTGTTGGCCCAGATCCAGCAGTTCACTTCGACGACCCTCGTCGCCCTGGGCGGAGGCGACGAGTCTTTCGGTGGCTCCAATCCAGCGGAGTCCGTGGTCCTCGCGGCGGTGCTGATTGTCGGTCCCGTGCTGATGACGTGGCACGCGTGGCGACGCCCGTGCAGCGTGTCGCGACAACGGGTGACCTCGATGGCCGTCCTGGTGGTGGCCACCACGGTCGGACTCGTGGTGGCGCACGGCGGTGCTCGTTACCTGGTGGGGGTGTTCCTCGCCGCGGCGGCGCTGAGTGGCGCGACGTGGGGCCTGCTCGTCCAGCGCGCGCCGCGAGCAGGTCACGCGCTCGTCTCGGTGTGGCTGGTGGCATGCGTGATCCCCAACTTGGCGGGTTACGCCAACCTCCGGGTTGTCATGCCGCCCGACCACCTGTCGGGGCTGGATGAGACGCACGCGGCGCTGGAAGCGCTCGAGCAACGCGGTCTTACAACCGGCTATGCAGATTACTGGACCGCGTATCCAATCACCTACGTTTCGGGCGAGCAGGTCATCGCGGCCCCCTCGCTGCCACCCCTGTATTCGGGTCGCCTCGATCGATACCCCGCGTACACCGCTCAGGTCGACGCGGTGGCCGACGCGCGGCGTCTGTTCCTGCTCGTGGATGCGCGCTGCGCGGCGCAGGCCTACCTGGACTCACTGACATCCGAAGGTGCCACCTACCGGGCAGATCCCGTGGCGCGCTGGGTGTTGATCTGGGATATCCAGCCGCCGCGTGGCGACGAGGGCGGTGTCCTTGCCGCCGTGCGCGCGGCGATAAGTTCGCAGCAAACGTGCTGAATTCGGGGCATCATACGGGCATGCCACTTTCCGACTCCCTGATCACTCCTCAGCTCGAGCAGCTGTTGAAGGAGCCGTCGTATGCCCAGATTGCGACGCTCATGCCCGACGGCTCGCCACAAGTGACACAGGTCTGGGTCGACACGGATGGCACCTACGTCATTGTCAACAGCGTCGCCACCCATCAGAAGGTGAGAAACATCCGACGCGATCCGCGGGTTGCGATCAACGTCCACGATCCGTCGAAACCGTTTCGGGTGGCCAACATCCGCGGCCGGGTAGTGGAGATCACCGTCGACGGCGCGGACCAGCACATTGACCAGCTTGCCAGGAAGTACATGGGCGCCGACGCGTACCCGTTTCGCAGGCCGGGCCAGCAGCGGGTGGTGCTGAAGATCCGCCCGCAGACGATCCATTCGATGGGCCTCGACGGCGACAGAACCATTTGATTCGTGCTGCAAATGAGTTCCAATTGCCGCTCAGCCGGAACACGCGATATTGTGTGCCGATGCGGACGCTTGCTTCTGGCGCGCTTTCGGCTCTCGCTTTGATCCTGGCCCTGCTCCCTGGCTCGGCCGCCGCTGACGGCGGTTGGCTCGACCAGCCGCTCGGGAACTGGAACAAGGCCGGCATGGATATTCCTCAGGCGCCGGCGATGGACCCGTCGACGAACCCGCAGTGCTTGCCTCAGAAACGGCCTGTCGATACCGCGGCCGACCAGGCGCTCAGCGACGCAGGCTGGACGCTGTACGCTGGTTACAACGCCGGCTGGGACACGTACGTGGTCCGCGGGTTGTCTGGGTATGACGGCATGTGTCGCCCGCTGGGGTACAACGTGTTCGTTTTCGTCGACGGCCAGTTTGCGGGCACGATCTCACCCGATCTGATGGATTCGCGCACCGACGGTACCGGGGACGTCACCTCATTCGCCGCCAAAGACGCGATCAGCGCCGAGTTTCAGCGCTACGCGCCCACGGACCCGCTGTGCTGTCCATCTGGCGGCGCCAGCGTGTTCTATCAGGTGAATCGAACTCCCAACGGCCCCGTGCTGGTCCCGCAAAACGTGACAGCTCACTAGCAACGATGAAAAACGTCCCGCAGGGCTCCACCGTAGGTGGATTCACTGAACCTGCGTTCCTCAGCGGCGCGCTAGCTCACGTTTGTGGCCGTCACCTTCCGACGTGGCGGCAATACTTCTCTGGAGAGAAGCAGACTGACAGGCAGGTGATGAAAAACGTCCCGAAGGGCTCCACCGTAGGTGGATTCACTGAAGCTGCGTTCCTCAGCGGCGCGCTAGCTCACGTTTGTGGCCGTCACCTTCCGACGTGGCGGCAATTCTTCTCTGGAGAGAAGCAGATCAATTCAGCAACGTGCTGAGCAGCAAGGAGTCAAACGGCATGGCGACAATCGTTCGGGGGAGCCGCTCGGCGGACATTCACAGGCAGCTCGACCATCCGGTGGTGGACGGCGACGCGCACTGGCTCGAGTCGGTCCCCGTCTTCCACGATTACCTGAAAGCCACCGGCGGGCAGAGCATGCTCGACGAGTACGTCAAGACGCAGGATGGCGCCGACCGCTGGTTCCAGACGCCGGCCGAGGAGCGCTTCCGCCAGCGCATGGGCCGCCCCAACTACTGGTTCGGCCCCGGCAATACCGTGGACCGCGCGACGTCGATGATCCCGCGACTCATGTACGAGCGACTGCCGGACTTCGGCATCGACTTCGCGGTTGTCTACCCCACCATGGGACTGGGCGGCTTTCAGGGCGCCAATCGGGTGCAGGGCGCCGGTCTGACCAGCGACCTGCGGCGCTGCTGCGTGCGCGCCTACAACATCATGGCCGCCGACATGTTCCGCGCGTATGCCGATCGCATGACGCCGGCGGCAATTATCCCGACCGTCACGCCGCAAGAAGGCGTCGAAGAGGCTGAGTACGCCGTGAACACCCTGGGCCTGAAGGTCGGCATGTTGCACGGCGTCATCCAGCGACCCATTCCCGCCGACGAGGACTGGCAACCGGACCCGCGCCGACGCCGCCACTACTTCGACAACCTGGCGCTCGACAGTCCCTACGACTACGACCCGTTGTGGGCCAAAATGGTGGAGCTTGGCCTGGCCTACACCAGTCACAGCGGCAGCAGCAGCGACACGGCAACCCGCACCTCACCCAGCAGCGTCGTCCAGAGCCGGGTGGGCCACTTCGCGCAGGCGCATCAAATCGCGCTGAAAGGCCTTCTGCTGGGGGGAGTTCCGCACCGGTTCCCGACGCTGAATTTCGCGTTCCTGGAGGCCGGCATCGCGTGGGCCGTGAACGTGTGCATCGACCTGATGCTGATCTTCACCAAGTTTGGCCGAGAAGGTCTGGAGCGCGATCTTCATCCGCACAACCTGGACCCCCGCCAGTTGCGCGAGCTGTTCGACGAATACGCTACCGACGAGCAGTTCCGGGGCAGGATCGACCGCGTCTTCGACGAAAACAATTTGTGGCCCAATCAGCCGGGGAAGACGGCGGAAGACCTGATCGTGCGCGCCGCGGACTGGGACGAGTTCGCCGCCGCGCACATCACACGTCCAGAGCAGATCCGCGAGCTGTTCATGCACCAGTTCTATTTCGGCTGCGAGTCAGACGATCCGACCGTCCGCTGGGCATTCGACGAGCACTCGTCGATGGGCACGCGCTTCAAGCCGATCTTCAGCTCGGATATTTCACACTTTGATGTGACGGACATGACCGAGGTGCTGGAGGAAGCCTGGGAGCTGGTGGAGCACGAGCTGGTGGACGAACAGGGCTTCCGCGAGCTGACGTTCACGAATCCGGTGACGCTCCATGGCCGCATGAATCCTGACTTCTTCAAAGGCACGGTAGTGGAAGCGGAGGCCGAGCGCGAGCTGGCCAGCCCCGCGGTCGGAGTTTAATGCACTATGGCCACGATCATCGCCAACGCGCAACCGGTAACCGACCGAGCCAGCACGTTCAGCGTGCGCGACGCGCCGCTGTTGTCGGAAGGCCAGACGATGACGTTGCTGGCGCAGGCCACGGACCTGAAGATCCACCTGAAGGTCCACGCTCCGGGTTGGAATGGCGAGCTGGTCCAGCACCATCATCCGCACGAGGACCACATGTTTTTTGTGCTGGCGGGCGAGGCGACGTTCCAGGATGAACGCGGCAAGCAGACCCGGGTCGGCCCGATGGAGGGCATCATGCTGCCCAAAGGCGTGATCTATTCGTTCGAAAACAGTGGCACTGAGAACCTGGTCATCCTGCGAGCGGGCCTGGTCATCAGGCCCTCGAGCGGCGTGGTGCTGACCGATAAAAGCGCCGACCGGGCGGCGATGCGCCACGTCATCGACCACTTCGTGGCCAGCGGCACGACCTTCGCCGAGGGCCGCCCTGAGAAGTAGCCCTCACCCCAGCCCTCTCCCAGAGGAAGAGGGAGGGCTACTTGGCCTCCCTCTCCCTCTGGGAGAGGGTCGGGGTGAGGGAGCAGTTGCTTACGCTGCCGCGAACTGGTGGGCGTAGCCTTCGTTGGGCGTCCCCACGTACGGGAAGCTGGCAAGAAAGGGGGAGGTGGGCGACGGCATGGTGCCGTCCTTGAGCTGTCCGGCAGCGTCGTCGGGCTTGTAGCTGGGTGCAACCAGGGGCAGCGTGACACCGGCGATGGCCCGCAGCTCGATCGCGACGATGTCGTCGACCAGGCGTCGACCGTTCGGGAAGCCGGCCGCGTCGCCCGCCACGAGACCAATCGGATTCGGCTGCTGCGTCGGAGGTACGGCGACATTCAATCGCAGCATGTCCGCCTGGGTCGCGCTGGTGAAGTTCTGGAACCCGGGCACGACGCCGGCCGGAATACCGGTCAGCAAAATGGCTACCAGGTCAGCTCGCGGCATGTTGACCGCTGCCAGGTTGGGAAACACATTCGGGTACAGCACCGGCAGCAGCTTCTGGAGCTCAGGCGTTTGATAGTGCTGAAGGAACTGGCTCTCCTGGTTGACGGGTGTCTGGTTCCACAAGTCCTTGGACCACAGCGGGATCAGGACCTCGTTGACCAGTGGATTGCCCAGACGCGAAACCTGGATCCACGGCCCCATGTCCTGCGGCGCGGTGCCCATGTTGCGCACGCGTGACTGCTGGCGACTGGCGGTGGACCACACCCCGATGGTGGCGGTGGAGTCCATCACTCCGTCTGGCCTGGCGCCAGTGCTCGTCAGCTGTTCGATCGGGACCTGAATGGCAATCGTATGCACGTTGAAGCCCTGCAGCTCGTTGAGTCCGTTGGCGGCAGCCGTTGGAATCAGGTGCAGGTTCTGGAAGGGTCGCAGGTCGCCGAGGTCGAAGATGGAACCCAGGTCCACCCAGAAGGGGTCCGCGCGTTGGCCGGCGAAGACCTTGATGCCACCCGGCAGCGAGTGGATCGCCGCGTTGGCCAGGTCGTCGTACTTGGGAGTAGAGCGCGGCCCGATGCGACACGGCGGAGTGGCCAGGTCCATGCCGAGGACGTCTGACCTGTCGCCCTGCACGCGTGTGACCGAGTAGAGCTGGCGCAGGTTCCAGTTGGGGTCCGTCAGCGACGTGATGGGACCCGTGTTGTACAGGAATGTGGTCTGGCTCTGGATATCGGTGGTGAAGCGGAATTGAAAGCTGATGTCCGGGTTGGCGCCAGGTGCATTGGAGACGTTGATCGAATACAGGACCGAGTCGCCGAAACGATAGAAATTCGGGCCGCCGGCCGGGTCCTGGCCGGGAATGAAGTTGGCGATCAACGTGACGGTGTCCGGCGCATCCGGACTGACGAACGCGTAGACGTCGGTATTGTCGGCCACGGGATCGGAGGCGATCTCGGGCGCTTCTCGGTGTGAGGACATGGGAGTCTTGAATCTCCTGACAGGTTGCTCAAAAAATCTGCTTCTCTTTAGAGAAGAATTGCCGGCACTGCGTAAGCTGGCGGCCACAAACGTGAGCTAGCGCCCTCGGACGAACGCAGGTTCAGTGATTCCACCTACGGTGGAGCCCTTCGGGAGGTTTTCATCAACTTGCTAAACAGGTTCCTGAAAAAAGGCTGCTTCTCTTTAGAGAAGAATTGCCGGCATTGCGTAAGCTGGCGGCCACAAACGTGAGCTAGCGCCCTCGGACGAACGCAGGTTCAGTGATTCCACCTACGGTGGAGCCCTTCGGGAGGTTTTCATCAACCTGCTAAGCGATCGCCTGATGCAGACTCTGCACGATGGCGCTGTTGGTGAACGGGATCGCCTGCTCGCCGACCAGGATGGTGCCCGCGCCCGTGGACGGGTCGTCGATATACACGACGAACGGCCGCCCGCCGACGACATTGACGACCGGCATGGGCGCTGGCGAGCTGGGCGCGGGCACCGGCTGGGCCGGCGTGCGCGTCCGCGAGTCGGCCAGAACTGGCAGCGGCGCTATGGCGCTGAGCGCGCCAATGGCCGCGACGCTGAGAGACGTCCGTGTGATGAATCCGCGGCGTGTAACAGATGGCATCGTCGCCTGCTCCTCGTGCGTGATGTCGAGACACAAGCCAGTACGTCGTCCCCAGCGAGTCGGATCAACGCCGTTCACGTACTGGTGTCCGCGCTGGTATCTTTGTGGGCGCGGCGGTGGAATGGAGCACGGACCAGCAACAGTTTCAACAGCTCGCCGAGCCGCATCGGTACCAGCTCCAGGTGCATTGCTATCGCATGCTCGGGTCGTTGCACGAAGCGGAGGACCTGGTCCAGGAGACTTTCCTGCGCGCGTGGCGCGCGCGGGAACAGTTCGAGGGCCGCGCGTCGTTTCGCAACTGGCTGTACCGGATTGCGACCAACGCCTGTCTGAATGTCATCGCGAGCCGCGCGCACGCGCGCAGACTGCTGCCCGATGCGTACGGACCAGCGGCGCACGGCCCGCTGACGGGCTCGCCGCCTGGCGAAGCGGAGGTCGCCTGGCTGGAGCCCTATCCAGGTATGCTCGTCGACGAGATTGTCGACGTCGAGCCCGGGCCCGAAGCGCTCTACGAGCTGCGCGAGTCCGTCCAACTGGCGTTCGTCGCCGCCATCCAGCAGCTACCAGCCCGCCAGCGCGCGGTACTGCTGCTGCGCGACGTGTTGGGCTGGTCTGCCATCGAAACGGCGCGGCTGCTGGATACCTCCGTGGCTTCGGTCAACAGCGCCCTGCAACGCGCGCGGGCGACGCTGGAGCGCATCGGAGGAGCACGCGAGCAGCTGTCACCGACTGCCACGGATGAGCGGCAGCGTGAGCTTCTAGAGCGCTACCTCGAGACCTGGGAAGCCTCCGACATGGACGGGTTCGCGGCCCTGCTCAAAGAAGACGCGATCCTGAGAATGCCACCGTGGATCGAGTGGTATCGCGGACGGGAGGCGATCGCCGCTCTCTTCCGCTCGATCCGCCAACCGCGGCCGGCGGGTGGCTCGCGCGCGGTGCTGACGAGTGCCAACGGGCAGCCAGCCTTCGCCCACTACACGCTCGCCAGCGACGGTTCCGCGTTCCAAGCACAGGCGATTCAGGTCGTCACGTTCGAACAGGATGCCATCGGCGCGCTGACCGCGTTCCTGGACACCGGGCTTTTCCCGAAGTTCGGACTACCAACAACCCTGCCGCTCTAGTATCCTTATCACCCCGCGGCCGGGCCAATGTCGTCCCTCGCGAAGGAACTTTTGCGACAGGGTGCGACATGCCGAAGGCCAAGCTTCGCTTTGACCAGACAACTCAACGACTGCCCTTCAGTTGTCTGCCTGAACGGGATGGCCTGTACGACCCGCGCTTCGAGCACGACGCGTGCGGCGTCTCGTTCGTCGCCGATATCAAGGGCCGCGCCAGTCGCGAGATCGTCGACACCGCGCTCAGCGCGCTCTGCAACCTGGATCATCGCGGCGCCCAGGGCGCCGAGCCCAATACCGGTGACGGCGCAGGCATCCTGGTCCAGGTCCCGGACGACTTCCTGAGGCCGATTGTCGACTTCGACCTTCCAGCGCGCGGCGCCTACGCCGTCGGCCTGTGCTTCGTGCCAGCCCAACCCCAGCTCGCCGCCCGTTCGATGGCCGGCGTCGAAGCAATCGTCCGTGACGAGGGCCTGCGCGTGCTCGGCTGGCGAGACGTGCCGATCAATCCTGCGAGCGTCGGCAAGACCGCGCGCGGGGTGATGCCCAGCTTCAAGCACCTGTTCCTCGACGACCCCGACGGCGCGCAGGGCGTCGAGCTGGACCGCAAGGTTTTCGTGGCGCGCAAGCGCTGCGAGCACGAGTTGTCGAGCGCCGAGGCGGTCTACTTCCCGTCGCTTTCGGCGCGAACGCTCATCTATAAAGGAATGCTCACCACGCCGCAGCTGGCGGAGTTCTTTCCCGACCTGTGCGATCCACGCCTCAGCTCCGCGCTGGCGCTGGTCCACAGCCGCTTTTCGACCAACACCTTCCCGTCGTGGCCGCTGGCGCATCCGTACCGGATGATCGCCCACAACGGCGAGATCAACACGCTGCAGGGCAACCGCAACTGGTTGCGGGCGCGCGAAGCGCTGATGTCGACGCCGTGCATCCCCGGTCTGGAGCGCGCATTCCCGATTGTCACCGCCTCGGGTTCGGACACCGCCAGCTTCGACGAATGCCTCGAGCTGCTCCACCTCGCGGGGCGGCCCATCTGGCACGCCGTGCTGATGATGATCCCCGAAGCCTGGGAAAACCACGCGAGCATGTCGCCGGAGAAGCGGGCCTTTTACCGCTTCCACGCCTCGCTCATGGAGCCCTGGGACGGCCCCGCGTCGATCGCGTTCACCGACGGCAGCGTCATCGGCGCGGTGCTCGACAGAAATGGCCTGCGCCCGAGCCGCTACTGGATTACGGACGACGAGCGAGTCATCATGGCCAGCGAGACCGGCGTCGTGCCCGTCGAGCCGGCGCGGGTGGTCAAGAAAGGCCGCCTGCAGCCCGGGCGGATGTTCCTGGTGGACACGCGTCAGGGTCGGATCGTCGAGGACGCCGAGCTCAAGGCGCAGCTGGCGTGCGACCAACCGTACGCTCGCTGGCTGGACGATGGGCTCATCCACCTGAACGACCTGCCCGCGCGCCAGCACGTGGCGGCCAGCCACGCGTCCGTGCGACGACGCCAGCAGGTCTTCGGCTACACGCACGAGGAGCTCAAAATTCTGGTGGCGCCGATGGCCCGCGACGGTAGCGAGGCGGTCGGCTCGATGGGTACCGATACGCCGGTGGCGGTGCTATCCGAGCGGCCGCGTCTGCTGTTCGACTACTTCCAGCAGTTGTTTGCGCAGGTCACCAACCCACCCCTGGATGCCATTCGCGAAGAGCTGGTGACGTCGCTGTCGTCCACGCTCGGACCAGAAGCAAACCTCCTGCAACCAGGTCCAGAGTCATGCCGACAGGTGGAGCTGCCGTTTCCGATCATCGACAACGACGATCTGGCACGGCTCATCCACGTCGACGACGACGGGAACTATCCGCACCTGGCGGCGCACGTCGTCTCGGGTCTGTTCCGCGTGGCGGACGGCGGCGCTGGATTGCGCGTCGCTCTCGACCGGGCGTGTCTCGAATCGTCCGCCGCTATCGCCGACGGCTGCCGCATCCTGGTCCTGTCCGACCGCAACTCCGATGCGGAGTGGGCGCCAATCCCGTCACTGTTGCTGACCTCGGCCGTACATCACCATCTGATTCGCGAAAAGACGCGCACGCGGGTTGGCCTGATTGTCGAGACGGGCGACGCGCGCGAGGTCCACCACATGGCGCTGCTCATCGGCTACGGCGCGGGCGCCGTCAACCCGTACCTCGCCTTCGAAACCGTCGACGACCTGATCGACAACTCCAGATTCGGGCTGGGCGGAGCCGACCCGCACGCCGCGATCAAGAAGTACATCAAGTCTGCCGGTAAGGGCGTGCTGAAAGTGATGTCCAAAATGGGCATCTCGACTGTTGCGTCGTACACGGGCGCGCAGGTGTTCGAGGCGATCGGTTTGTCGCGGGCGCTGGTCGACGAATACTTCACCGGCACCGTTTCTCGTCTGGACGGCATCGGTCTCGACGAGATCGCTCGCGAGGTCGCGCTGCGCCACGAGGTGGCGTACCCGCGCCGACCGGAGCAGCGCGCGCACCGCGACCTGGAGCTTGGCGGCGAATACCAGTGGCGGCGCGAAGGCGAGTACCACCTGTTCAATCCGGAGACGGTCTTCAAGCTCCAGCATGCCACGCGCGCCAGGCGCTACGACGTCTACAAAGAGTACACGCGTCTGGTCGACGACCAGGCCCGCCGACTCGCGACGCTGCGCGGCCTGTTCAGCTTCCGCGAGGGCGCGCGCCAGCCGGTGCCGCTTGACGAAGTGGAGCCGGTCAGCGAGATCGTCAAGCGCTTCGCAACCGGAGCAATGTCCTACGGGTCGATCTCGAAAGAAGCCCACGAAACGCTGGCCATCGCCATGAACCGCATCGGTGGCAAGTCCAACACCGGCGAAGGTGGCGAAGACGCCGACCGCTACGTGCCCGATCCCAATGGCGACTGGCGGCGTTCGGCCATCAAGCAGGTCGCGTCCGGTCGCTTCGGCGTCACTTCGGAGTACCTGGTCAACGCCGACGACCTGCAGATCAAGATGGCGCAGGGGGCCAAGCCCGGCGAAGGCGGCCAGTTGCCGGGTCACAAGGTCTATCCGTGGATCGCTCGCACGCGGCATTCGACACCCGGCGTGGGGCTGATCAGTCCGCCACCGCACCACGATATTTACTCCATCGAAGACATCAAACAGCTCATCCACGACCTGAAGAACTCGAATCCCCGCGCGCGGGTCCACGTCAAGCTGGTGGCCCAGGTGGGCGTTGGCACGGTGGCGGCCGGCGTGGCCAAGGCTCGCAGCGACGTGGTGCTGATCTCGGGTCACGACGGCGGCACCGGCGCGTCGCCGCTGACCTCGATCAAGCACGCCGGCGCACCGTGGGAGCTGGGCATCGCCGAGACGCAGCAGACGCTGCTCAAGAATGGCTTGCGCGACCGGATTGTCGTCCAGTGCGACGGGCAGCTCAAGACCGGGCGCGACGTGGTCATTGCCGCGCTGCTCGGCGCGGAGGAGTTCGGTTTCGCGAGCGCGCCGCTGGTGGTGAGCGGCTGCGTGATGATGCGCGTCTGTCACCTGGACACGTGTCCGGTAGGCGTGGCGACCCAGAACCCGGAGCTTCGAAAACGGTTCTCGGGTAAGCCGGAGTTTGTGGTCAATTTCTTCGAGTTCATCGCCCAGGAAGTGCGCGAGCACCTGGCGGCGCTCGGCTTCCGGTCGATCGCCGAAGCGGTGGGACACGCCGAAGTCCTCGACATGCGCGCGGCGGTCACGCACTGGAAAGCGAACGGGCTGGACCTCTCGCCGATTTTGAAGGTCGCCGACAATCCGTACCCCGGCCAGGACCTGCTGTGCACGCGCAAGCAGAATCACTACCTCGATCTCGCCCTGGACCAGGAGCTGATCGAGCAAGCCCGGCTGGCGCTCGAGGTTGGCTGGCGGGTAAAGATCGACCTGCCAATCCGCAACGTGAACCGCAGCGTGGGCACGCTGCTTGGCTCGGAAGTCACCCGCCGCTGGGGCGGCGAAGGACTGCCGGACGATACGATCGAAATCCATTTGCGCGGTTCCGCCGGTCAGAGCTTCGGCGCGTTTCTGCCGCGCGGGATCACGCTGCACCTGGAGGGCGACGCCAACGACTACACCGCCAAGGGTCTGTCTGGCGGACGCGTGATCCTGAATCCGGACCGCGACGCGACTTTCGCGGCTGAAGACAACATCATCGCTGGCAACGTCATCCTCTACGGGGCCACGTCCGGCGAAGCCTTCATCCGCGGCGTCGTCGGCGAGCGCTTCGCGGTGCGCAACTCTGGCGCGACGGCGGTCGTCGAGGGCGTGGGCGATCACGCGTGCGAGTACATGACCGGCGGCCGCGTCGTGGTGCTGGGACCCACCGGGCGCAATTTCGCGGCCGGCATGTCGGGCGGCATCGCGTACGTCTTCGACTCTGACGGCGCTTTCGAAACCCGTGTCAATCCAGAGATGGTGGACCTCGAGCCCCTAAACGCGGAGGACCGCGACTGGCTGCTCGGGATCATCGCTCGTCATCGCGAATTGACGGGCTCGCCAGTGGCCGCGTATATCCTCTCGGACTGGGGCGCGGTGATGCACCGCATGCAGAAGGTGATGCCGCGCGACTACAAGCGCGTGCTGGGCGTCATGCGCCTGGCGGAAGCCGACGGCATGTCGATCGACGAGGCTCACGATCGGGTGATGGTGGCCGCGCATGGGTGAGGTTACCGGGTTTCTCAAATGGCAGCGTGAGACTCCAACCCGCCGACCGGTCCAGGCTCGCGTGCTGGATTGGCAGGAGGTGTATCTGCCATTTGCCCCCGAAAAGCTGAAACTGCAGGCCGGTCGGTGTATGGACTGCGGGATTCCGTTCTGCAACAACGGCTGCCCGCTGGGCAACCTGATTCCCGATTGGAATGACCTGGTCTATCGCGAGCACTGGCGGGAGGCCATCGAGCGGCTGCACGCCACCAACAACTTTCCGGAATTCACCGGACGTCTGTGCCCGGCGCCGTGCGAAACCGCGTGCGTGCTGGGCATCAACCAGGACCCGGTCACCATCAAGCAGGTAGAACTGGAGATCGTCGACCGAGCCTGGGCCGAAGGCTGGATCGCGCCGCGCGTGCCGTCGGTGAAGACTGGTAGACGTGTGGCGGTGGTGGGCTCCGGGCCGTCGGGTCTCGCGGCAGCGCAGCAGCTGACTCGCGCGGGACACGACGTGGTGGTGTTCGAGCGCGCCGACCGGCCTGGTGGCCTGCTGCGTTATGGCATTCCGGAGTTCAAGCTGGAAAAACGCCACCTGAATCGTCGACTGGAGCAGATGCGCGCCGAAGGGACGGAGTTCCGCACCAACGCGCTGATCGACGGCACGAATGTCACCGGGCTACGCGCCGAATTCGACGCGCTGGTCCTGGCCGGCGGAGCGACGGCCTGGCGCGACCTGCCGATTCCCGGACGCGAGCTGAATGGCATTTATCAGGCGATGGAATACCTGCCGATCTCCAACCGCGTGCGGGAGGGCGACCTGGCCGAGCCGACCGTTACCGCCGCCAGGAAGCGGGTGGTGATCATTGGTGGTGGCGACACCGGCGCCGATTGCCTGGGCACCGTGCATCGGCAGGGCGCCGCGTCCGTGCACCAGTTCGAGATCCTGCCGCGGCCGCCCGACACGCGCGCCGCCCACAATCCATGGCCCACCTATTCGAACGTCTTCCGCGTGTCGTCGGCGCACGAGGAGGGCGGCGAGCGGGTCTACAGTGTCAACACCGAGTGCTTTCTCGGCGACGAGGCCGGCAACTTGCGCGGCCTGCGCGCGCACGAGGTGACCTTCTCAGAGGGCAAGTTCGTGAAGGTGCCTGACACCGACTTCGAGCTGGCCTGCGAGCTGGTGCTGCTGGCGATGGGCTTCCTCGGTCCAGAACGGGCCGGCATGCTGGAAACGCTTGGCGTCGCGCTGGATGCCCGCGGCAACGTGGCGCGGGATGAGGCATTCATGACCAGCGAGCCGGGCGTCTTCGCCTGCGGCGACATGGGGCGCGGCCAGAGCCTGATCGTGTGGGCCATCGCCGAAGGTCGCTCGTGCGCGGCCGGCGTCGACAGCTGGCTCGGTGGTGAGACGCAGCTGCCCGCGCCGATCGCGCCGACCGCGCGCCCACTGACCTGAAAAATCGGGAATTGGCAGGTCGGCGGCACCGTTGAGGGTGGTGTCGACACACGCTCACCTCGGGTAGGGCGGCGTCGACAGGGAAACACTTTCAGCTATGACGCAACTTCTTCCAATCGGCGACGAGGGTGGCGTGCTGGACGCGGGGGCGCTTGTGCCCACCCCGCCGACAGAGGATGCCGAACTTCTCGACGCGTACTCTCAGGCTGTCGTCGGCGCCGCCGAACACGTGGCGCCGTCAGTGGTCAAGATCGACGTCCGACAGCGACTGGTCCGACCTGGCAGCCCGCAACGCTCACCCGTTGAGGTGGGCGGTAGCGGCTCGGGCTTCGTCTTCACGCCCGACGGACTGATTCTCACCAACAGTCACGTGGTGCACAACTCCAGCTCCATCGAGGTCACGCTGGCCGACGCGCGCCGCCTGCGGGCGGACCTGGTCGGGGAAGACCCGGACACGGACCTGGCGGTGGTGCGCATCGCCGCCCCCGACCTGGTTCCCGCTACGCTGGGTGACTCGGCAAGCCTGCGCCCCGGTCAACTGGTCGTCGCCATCGGCAATCCGCTGGGGTTTCAGGCGACGGTGACCGCGGGTGTGGTCAGCGCATTGGGCCGCTCGCTGCGGTCGCGCTCGGGACGGCTGATGGACAACATCATTCAAACCGACGCCGCGCTCAACCCCGGCAATTCCGGCGGACCACTTGTCGACAGCCGCGGCCGCGTCGTCGGCGTCAATACCGCCGTCATCATGCCCGCCCAGGGCATCGCCTTCGCCGTGGCCATCAACACCGCCAAATTCGTCGCCGGGCGATTGATTCGGGACGGTCGGATTCGGCGCGGCTATATCGGCGTCGCCGGCCAGACGGTCGTCCTCCACCCGCGCATCAGCCGCGCCTGGGGGCTCGCCGCTCGCTCTGGCGCGCTGATCGTCTCGATCGAACCGAATAGCCCGGCCCAGCAGGCCGGACTGCATGAGCGAGACATCATCGTGGCGCTCGACGGTCAACCGGTGGCCAACGTCGACGATTTGCAGCGACTGCTCACCGAACGCCCAGTCGGCGCCCGGCTGCCGATCGTCATCCTGCGCGGCGCCGAGCGGCGCGAGCTCGACATCCTGCCAGGCGAGTACCAACCGGGGCGTTAGACCAACGCTCTCATCCCCTCTCCATGAGAATATTTGTCACTTCCTGAGGTACGCCGCGCGAGCGTGAAGCGTTTGTGGCGCGTTCAACGGCGCGGGCGGGCGAAGCGCGCGCCCTGCTCCGCGGCGGTCTCGACCGTCCACTCACCGTCCTTGAGCGTCTGCGCGTAAGCGTCCAGCTCTTCGAGGATCTCGATCTCCCACCAGTTCGTGTCGCGATCCTGCATGTAGAACGAATAGCTGCCATGCTGGTACGTCGCCGGCAGGATCTTCATCACCCCAAACTCCGCGGCGCTGGTCTCGGCGCTCTTGCGCAGGTCGTCGATCAGCGCCTCGCGACCGCTGTACACCGTAATGCCGTGGTGGTTCAGCAGTGGCTGGGGGTACTCCATCGCGGGCACGTGGATGCCGATCACGTTCACTCCGCCGTTGCCGCGGCTGACGAAGTAGTGGCCGCGTGACTCCGCATCCAGCCCCAGAAAGTCGCGGAAAAAGCGTACCGACTGCTCCACGTCGACGCTTTCGAGTGTCACATAGCTGATGGGTCCCGCCGGCACCAGCGAGCCGCTCGGCTCCGCATCTGACGGAATCGCGACAGGTCCGAACGGCCCGTCGTTGTCCTCCACCCGCCACCAGTTGCCATCCACGTCGAGCAGGTAGAAACCATACGTACCGACGCCGAACTGGCGCGGGTCTTCGGTCGCCGGTTCGGTGATGCACTGAATGGCGTACTCGTCCTGCGCCGCCACCAGCCGGGCGTGCACGCGATCGACTTCGTCACGGTCCTGGACCGGACGCGCGTAGAAATTGTGCAACGGCTGCGGCGCGGGCCTCGGCACCTGGATGGACGCGGCGATGACACCGTTGCTGGCGCGGAAGACGGCGGCCATCTTCAAGCGTCGCAGCGTCGGCAGACCCATGACGTCGCGGTAGAAGCGAATACTCTGGGCCACGTCGCGGCACTCGAGCGTGGTGTGCGTGGCGAGCGTGGGCGCAAACAGTACGGGGTTCATCGAGCTCCTCCAGAAGGTGCCATCGCGATTGTCGCCGAGAGGTCGACCTCCCAGGCATCGTAGCCGTACAGCCACTCGGTGTCTGGCTCGTGCTTGCGCAGCCAGGTGTTGGCGCTGGAAATCGCCTGAATCCGCGACGTGCGCGGCTTCCGATGCGCCTCGAACCGCCGGAACGCGGCTTCGACATCGTCTTGCTCGAGGCAGCGCGCCAGGACAACCGCGTCTTCTATCGCCGTGGCGCCCCCCTGGGCCATGTACGGCGTCATCGGATGGCACGCGTCGCCCAGCAGCACGACGCGTCCATCGCTCCAGCGCGGCAGCGGCTCGCGCTCGAGAATCGCCCACTTGTGGCAATCCGGACAGGCGGCGAGCGTGGCCTGCACGTCCGGGTGAAAGCCGACGTACGCCTTGCGCAGCTCACGGATGTCGCCTTTGGCCGACCACGATTCGCTCGTGAGCCAATCCAGCGGCTCTGGCACGCTGGTGACGAAGTACACCTCGTCGTGCGTGCGCGTCGTGTAGTACACGACGATATGGCGGTCCGGTCCCCACCACTTCGTTCGCGAGGGGCCGAGGTCCAGTCCTCCGAGCAAGGCGGACGGAAACACCGCTCGGTAGGCCACCCGGCCACGGTGGATCGGACGATCCGGCCCGAGAAGCAGCTCGCGGACCAGCGAGTGCACCCCGTCGGCGCCGACCACGGCGTCCGCCTGCGCCCGCGTGCCGTCCGCGAAGGCCAGCGCGACACTTTCGCCGCGCGGCTCGAGCCCGACCAGACGCTTGTCGAGGTGAATCTGACGTGGGGGCACCATGTCCGCGAGCGCGCCGTGGAGCTCGGCACGATGCAGGCAGAGATATGGCGCTCCGAAGCGTTCCTCGGGCATCGGCATATCGTTGGTGACGTCGCCCGTGTCCCAATCGCGATCCAGGTGCGAGACTGGCGCAAAGGCGATGTCGCGCAGTCGGTCTTCGAGCCCGAGGCGGCGCAGCACCTTCATCGGGTTGGGCAGCATCTGAATGCCGGCCCCCACGCGCGTGAACTGGCTGGCCTGCTCGAACACGTGAACGTCGAAACCCGCGCGCGAGAGGGTGATCGCCGCGGTCAGTCCGCCGATACCGGCGCCGACCACCGCGATCGAGCGCTGTGAAGTGCCTACGGCCATATTGGAAAATGCTAGCCGACTACTTCCTCGCCGCCTGGTATAGCATCCCCTCAGTGGTGATTCCACCTGTGGTGGAGCCCTTCGAGAGGTTTTTCATCGACCCGTCAGGGGTAGTAGTCGTAGTGGCCGATACTGGGGATGTACATCCCCGAGTGGATCATCTCTCGGGCTCGGTCGATCTCGGCGAAGTGCTTGTCCGTGTGCCGCCACGACCGTGAGACCGTGTGGAACTCGCGATACGCGGCGCACGGGTCCGGGTGGTCTGTGTAATACAGCAGCACCATCAGGTCGGGATCGCTGGGCGAGGCCAGTTTGACGGCGGCGGTGAACAGGCCGGTGTCCAGGATCATCGGCAGGTGGACAGACTCGTGCCACCTGGCGTAGCCGTCGCGCGCATCCGAATCAAGCAGCTTCATGACCACCAGCATCAGCGCCGAGGTCTGCGGCGCGAAGGTCGCCGCCTCGGCCGAGAGCTGCAGGCCGCGTCGCGCGTGGGCCGCAACCGGCACCAGGCGTTGGCCCCACGTGCGGTGGATGAATTGCATCGGCTGCATGCGTCCGAGCAGCGTCAGACGCTGCCCGAGCACCGAGAAATTGGACTCCAGCTCCGCCGGAGTGCCGCTGCTCCAGTACAGGTTGACGTATTCGCCGCCGTGGTGCTCCAGCCGACTCGCCGGCTGCTCCGCCAGCAGCTCGGGGGTAGCGACCCACCGTTGTGAGATGAAGATGTACGGCACGGTGCCGATCACTTCCGGCTTGTGATCCTGGTCGTGCCACAGACACACCTCGCGATGATGGCCCGCTTCGAAGTGGTACAGCGTCAGCGACGCGCTTCTGGCTTTCATGGCTCGTCGCTCTACGCTATCAGTTACGACCCGACCGCTTGCAGGGCCATCGCGCTTGCCTCGGGCGAGTTGACCAGGAACGGCGCGAAAAAGCCGATCTGGTTCCCGTACTGCGCCGCCGCGTCACTTGACAGCTGACCCTGGCTGACCGCGGCATCCAGCTGCTGATCCGCCGAATCGACGACCACGTTCGTGACGTCCGATACGCTCTTGCCGTGCTGCTGGGTGACCTGCGCCAGAGACTTGCCCACCAGCTCGCTCTGCAGCTGGTCCGTCGAGATGCCCAGGAACTGGGCCACCGCCGTTGCTTCGCCGGCGAGCACCACCTGTTTCAGCTGGTCGTTGCCGTCGAGGGATGGCAGGCCGCCTGGCAGCGTCTGGGCCGAAGCGACGCCGCCCAGCGCGACGGACAGGAGCGCCGCGCCCGCGAGCGCCGCGACTCTGGTCGAATGAAAGCGTTTCATATTCAATTCAGTTCTCCACGCGAAACGACGTAATTGTCTCGGCCAGTGATTGGCAAACTTTGAACGATTGGCTAAAAGACTCGCAAAAGCCGGCGCGGGCTCGCCAGAGCGCACGCCGCGGCAAGGGGCGCGAGGGGTACGCTTGTGAGCCAGTGGAGAACTTCATCACCTTGGGTCAGTACGAGTGCGCGTTCCCGAGCAAAGTCAAGCCGGAGGTCTACGCGTACGTCACCGGCGGCTCCGCCAGCGAGCTCAGCCTGCGTCGCAATCGAGCCGCGCTCGAGCGCATCGTTGTCGAGCAGCGCATCGGCATGGACGTGCGGGCGATTGACCTGACCACCGCGTTTCTGGACATGCCGTTGCCGGCGCCGTTTGGCGTGTGTCCGATGGGCGGCATGCCGCAGGTGTGGCCGCGAGGCGACGTGGAGATGGCGCGCGGGGCGACCGTCGGCGGCTTGCTGGGTGTGGCCAACAGCGGTGGACCTCTGCACGAACGCATCGAGGTCGCCAGCGGGCCGCTGATGTATCAGCTGTACAACTACGGGGATCGCGACTGGGCTGCCGCGCGGGTGGAGGAGATTCAGTCCGCCGGCTACAAAGCGATCACCGTTACCGTGGACACGGGGGTGCAGAGTCGGCGTGATGTCCACCTGGAAGCGCTGTACCGTGCCGGCGGCGGCCAGCTACCGGCGCCGCGCCCGGTCCAGCCGGGCAGTGACCCGATGTACCTGTCGATGATCACCTGGGAATACGTGAGATTCCTGCGCGACCTGATCAAGGTGCCGTTCGGCTTGAAAGGCGTCATGCACCCGGACGACGCGCGCGCGTGCCTGGATTGCGGGCTGGACTTCATCTGGATCTCCAACCACGGGGGACGCCAGCTCGATTCGGGCCGCGCCACGATCGACGCCTTGCCGCGCGTCGCCGCGGCTGTCGGCAATCGCGCGCCGATCATCGTCGACGGGGGCTTTCGACGCGGAACTGACATCATCAAAGGCCTGGCCCTCGGGGCAACCGTTGTCGCCATCGGCCGACCGTACATGTGGGGCCTGGCCCACGCTGGGGCGGAAGGCGCCGCGGCGATCAGCAGACTGCTCGAAGCGGAGCTTCGAGTCGACATGGCGCTGGCCGGCCAGACGTCCGTGCGGGGCATCACGCGCGACGCCGTCGACTACGTCAACTACTGAGAGACCGCGAGCGGCATGGACTTCCGCGAGGAATTCTTCGTCCGACCTGAACACCGCCTCCACCTGAGCCACATCGACCCCGGCTACAAGGGCGACCATGACACCGAAAAGTTGGCGGAGGAGCAGACGGCGAAGTACCACGCGAGCATTGGACGCCTGCAGTCCGTCATGGCGGCGCAGAAAGAGCACGCGCTGCTGATCGTCCTCCAGGGGCTGGACGCCGCGGGAAAGGACGGGACCATCAAACACGTCTTCTCGGCACTGAACCCGCAGGGCGTGTCGACGGTGGCCTTCAAGGAACCAACTGCTGTCGAGCTGGAGCACGACTTCCTGTGGCGTGTCCATCCGCACACTCCGGGCAGAGGTCAGATTGCGATTTTCAATCGCTCGCATTATGAGGACGTGCTGGTCGCGCGGGTCCACGGGCTGGTCGACAAAGCGACCTGGACGGAGCGTTATGCGCTGATCCAGAATTTCGAACGCGGGCTGCTGGCCGCTGGCACCGTGGTGTTGAAATTCTTCCTGCACATCAGTCGGCACGAGCAGCTGCAGCGCTTCAAAGAACGTCTGGATGACCCTGCTCGCAACTGGAAGATCAGCGAAGCGGATTATCTCGAACGCGAGCGTTGGAATGCGTACAGGCATGCCTACGAGGATGCGCTGGCGGCCACGAGCACCCGCCACGCGCCGTGGTACGTGATTCCTGCCAATCACAAGTGGTTCCGCAACCTGGCGGTCTCGCAGATCGTGGCCTCCGCGCTGGAGGACCTGGACCTCGCGTATCCGGCGGCCACGGTGGACCTGGAGCAGATACGCCGCCAGTACGAGCGCGCGCTCGAGGCCGAGCGGAAAGGCGAGTAGCGCAAGCCTAAAATTTGAACTGCTCATAGCAAGTTTTCTGGGAACAAGTTTTTTATGCAGTCGCAAGCCTGCGGGCTTGCTCCCCAGGGCTACTCGCCCTGGACCTCGCTCGCGTCAATTGGGAAAAATCGGCTCTTGCCGACTTTTCGCTCGCGTCGCACGTCCATGACAGACGACCACCGATCGAGAGTGTCACCACATGGTGGTGTTGTCACGCCGTCCGTCCACGACCTCTCACATCGTGTCGACCAGGTCGTGACAGAGACTCGGCGCGAGCCGATTGCCAGCCGACCGGGAGTTGTCAGCCATCGAGCAACGGGCCGTCAGGATGCGCGGGTCCAGGGCGAGTAGCCAGACTATTCCCCAGAGGGGACCCAACGGGATAGCGCGAACGGGAGTTTCGCTGCCTGAGACGGCACGGATCCGGGCGGCAAATCTCCGGCGGGACCCCAATGGGGAACACGAGCCCCGCTACTTATTCTCCGCCTGGATTTGCATCTGGGGTCTGCCGGTGACCAGCAGCCAGGCGGGCAGCATCACCAGGGTCAGGATCGGGATCAGGTTGATGTCCGGCACCATGACCGCGGCCATGAACAGGCTCAGCCAGCCCTGGCGGGTAATGGCGAGCAGGAAGCCGAGGACGGCGCACGCGACGGTCAGGGCGGGCGGGACAAACGGGAGAAACGCGTTGAAGGCCAGTCCAGCGGCCACGCCAATGAAGACCGACGGAAAAATGCGGCCGCCGCGAAACGCGCACGTGCCGGCGATGACCAGGGCCGCCATCTTGACCAGGGTCACCAGCACCAGGCCGGCAGCGGAGTACTGACTGGCGTCTTGCGCCAGCTCTTTCATCTGATCGAGCCCCTTGAAGAGCGTGATGGGTCCACCCACGGCGCCAAGGATTCCCAGTAGCACCCCGCCGAGCGTCAGCGCCAGGAGCGTATTGGTGACGCGCTTGAACAGCGGATACACGCCGCGAAAGGCGTAGACGGTCACCAGGCCGAGCAACGCGGCGACCGACGCGAGGACCGCCCCGATGAGCAGGTCGGGCAGATTGGCGCCGGGGTACGGCGGCAGTGAGACCGACATCGACAGTTGGCCACCGCTGAGCGCATCGGTGGTCAACGAGCCAGCCCCAGCCGCCACCATCGGTCCAAACAGCCGGTCCCACAGTGGCACCTGGGAATCGCCCGCGGCCATCGATTCGGTCAGGACCAGCGCGGCGGCCACCGGTGTTCCGAACATCGCGCCGAGCATGCCGGCGGTGGCCAGCCCAACCCAGATCTGCGCGCCAACGACGGGGATGAGCCGGCTGCCGAGGGCGTACACCACGGCAATCGTGATGCCCATGATCGGATTCTCGGGCCCAAGGCTGATCCCGCCCGCCAGCATCAGGATCAACGCCAGCAGCAGGCTGGGCAGAATCGAGAGCGCGAGTGGCGGCTCAACAAGGCCGAGGGTCGCCGGGTCCGGACCGGCGTGGCCGGGCATTTTCCACACGATCAGGCCGACCGCGACACCCGTCAGCGTCAGAATCAGGACGATCCACGCAGGCGCATTACCCGAGACGCCGAATGCTTGGGGAATAACGCTCCACAACACGTGCTCGAGCTGATTGGCAACGTCGGTCACCACCAGCAGGATCACGCTGGCGGCGACGCCCACCACCAGTGCCGGCACCGATAGTCGCAACAGCTGGCGAACCGGGGACGGACGCGTAGCGGGCAGGGTGTCGGTCATGGCAGGTCAAGGATAGTCGGCGTCGCGTCAGGATCGCGGAGTGGCGGCGACCCAGTCTTCCATCAGGTCCGCGAGCGCCTGAACCACCGGCGCGACCTGCGCGGGATCCTCGGCGATCATCGCCTGCATGCCAACCCCACGAATCGCACTCATGATCGTGTGTGCGACCAGGGCCACGTCCAGGTCGGCGCGGAGCACGCCGGACTGTCGGCCGCGCTCCAGGATGCTGCAGAGCCAGCCATGCCAGGCCGCGTCGATGTCGCGCAGGATCGCGGCGACCGACGCGTCGCGCTGGGCGCGCGCCACCAGCTCGGTGTAGACGACGGCGGCCTGATCCTGGAGGTGCTCGCCTGCATCGACGAACTCCCAGCGGATGGCCGCGAGCGGGTCGACCGGCGCCCCGGGATTGTTGGGCGCCGCGGTCTGGCTGAACTGGTCGACCATCAGGCTGCCGACGGCGCGAATCAGGGCGTCCTTGCTGTCGAAGTAGTAGAGCAGGGTGCCGTTGTTGATGCCGGCCGCGCGGGCGACGTCGGCGAAGCGCAGGCCTTCGAGGCCGCGTTCGGCGATGAGGCGGTAGGCGACGTGGACGATCTGGGCGCGGCGGTCGGTGCGGGGAGTCGGCACGCGGGCAGCGTACCACAGGTTCTCGTTCAACCAGACAGTTGACACCGGCTCACGCTCGGGTTAGAGTGGTGATCAGCAGTCAACCATCTAGTTGAACGAAAGTGAGTTCTGATGACCCTGCGCGTCCTCATCGCCGGTGGCGGCCTCGGCGGCCTCACCCTCGCGCATGCCCTCCGCTCCGCCGGCCTCCAGCCCGCCGTCTTCGAACGCAGCCCCGCGCACCTCGATCCCTCCACCAGCTACCGCATCCACATCGACGCCAACGGCAGTCGCGCCCTGCACCAGTGTCTGCCGCCCGCGCTGTGGCGCGAGTTCGAGGCGCGCTCCGCCGCCGCCCCGCTCGGCATCGCCTTCGCTACGGAACGCCTCAAGCAGCTCGCGTTTATTCCGGATCCAGCTTCGAACTCTGATCCCGCCGCGCACTCGCATCCGATCAGTCGCTCGGGGCTGCGCCAGCTGCTCTGCACGGGTCTGGAGGACGTGGTGAGCTTCGAGACGCGCGTCACCGGCTTCCAGCCGCACGCCGACGGCGTCGAGCTGTGCTTTGCCGACGGCACTTCCGCCCGCGGCGACGTGCTGGTCGGCGCCGACGGTTCGGCCTCTCCGATTCGCAAGCAGCTTCTGCCCGCTGCTCGCGTGTGCGACACCGGCGTCGGCGGTGTTGCCGGCAAGGTGTATCTCGACGAGCGGATGCGCCAACGCATCGGCGAGCGGCTGCTGCGCCAGATGACCATGGTCCTGCCCGTCCGCGGATTCGGGATGTTCCTCGCGCCGTTCTTGCGCCAGGACGCAGCCTCGGCGCTGGATTTGCCCGAGCACCTCTTCTGGGTCGTCCTCGGGCGATCAGCTGCTTTTGGACTGGACTCGGACGCACACCGCGCGTCCGGAACCGGGCTGCAGCGGCTGGCCCTGCGCACCGCCGAGCGCTGGCATCCGCTGCTGCGCATGTTGATCGCCGCGGCTGACGTGAGCACTGTCGTGGGCGTGCCGCTTCATTCGGCGGAGCCCGTGGCGGCCTGGCCCACCACGCGCGTCACCCTGCTCGGCGACGCGATCCACACGATGACGCCGCTCCAGGGGCTCGGGGGCAACACCGCGCTGCAGGACGCGGCCGTCCTGGCCCGGCACCTGGCGCTCGCCGACCGCGGGCAGACGGATGTGCTCTCGGCGATCGGCGCCTACGAAGCCGAGATGCGGCTGTACGCCTTCGACGCGGTGCGACGTTCGCTGCAGGTCTCCGAGTCGGTGGCGACTACCAACGTGCTCGGGCGGATCGGTTTTCGAACGGTGCTGGAGCTTGTCAACGCGGTGCCGGCGCTCGGCAAGGTGATGTTCCAGCGCCCCGCCCGGCAGGCGGACGACTTCGGCCGTGTCGATTGGTAGGGGAGACCCCTACAACCCCGATGGGTGGGGTCATCGACGGCGACGCTCGGGGGCGACCGACTGGTGGCGGATGACTTGGGTCGCGTCGACGGGTAGGGGAGACCCCTACGACCCCCAGTGGGATGGGCCCTGTCGATGTGAGACCTTCCTCTGTCACTACACGTGTTGACAGGGAGCGATGTGAGACTTCTCTCTTACTACACGTGTTGACACTGGCGACGTTAGACCCTCACCTCTCACTTCACGTGTTGACACGGCCTGTCGTCCTGAGCGATCGCGAAAACTCGCGCCTCTTTGCGAAGGCAGAGAGTTATTGGGACACGCGGTCGTTCGACCCTCAGCCTGAACCTAGCAGGTCCGCCAGTTCCAGCGTTAAATACAGGTAGCCGTCGTCGACCACCGTCTGGTACGTCGGCACCGTGTACGGGCCTTTGACCATGCCTTCCGCTGGCGGCTCTTCTGGTTGGTCATTCGCGGTGACGATCATGCGATTCTTCACGCGATCGACCTCCGCCACGCGCAGGTCCGCTGGCAGTGCCGCCGGCTCGTCGACGCCCACCGCGTAGCTGCGGACGCGCAGGCGCTGTGGGTCGCACCACGACTGGCCGGTCTTGAGGTCGAATTCCCAGCCGTGCCAGACGCAGGTCAGGATCTCTTTGCGACTCTCATACTCGAACGCGCCAGGCACAGACGCCCGCAAAGCGCCCCACAGTTTGCCTTCGCACAGCGGGGCGCCCTGGTGCGGGCAGCGGTTGCGGATCGCGTAAAAGTTCCCGTCGACGTTGAAAACGCCGATCGACCGCCCGGCAATGCGGACGATCTTGCGGCTGCCGGGCGGGATCTCGTCCACCCGCCCAACCAGGAACTTCACGTTCGCGGAGCGTCCTCAGAGCCCGTACAGCTTGCGTCCGTTCTCCGCGTAGATCTTCTGCTTGACGTCATCCGGCAGGAAGTTCGGCACCGCGAAATCCGGGTCGTCGCTGTCCCAGTGCGGATAGTCACTCGCAAACAGAATGTGATCGACCATATCGCCGAACTGATCCAGCAACTGCACGAATTGCTGCGGTTTGTGCGGCTCCTCCACCGGCTGAGTCGTCAGCCACACGTGCTCGCGGATGTACTCCGACGGCAAGCGCTTCAAGTGGGGCACCTCGCTCTTGAGCAGCGACCACGCGGAATCCATGCGCCACATCAGCGACGGAATCCACCCGAAGCCGTTTTCGACGGACACCAGCTTCAGGTCCGGGAAGTGTTCGAAGACGCCCTCGGTGACCAGCGACACGATATTGGCCTGCATGGCCTGGGCTGGTCCGACGTGGTCCTCCAGGTAAAAAGAAGCCCAGCCGCTGCCGGTGATCGGATTGCCGTACGAGCCGAACGCGTGCGACATGATGTGCAGTCCGTACTTCGCCGCCGCCTCGTAGATCGGCCAGTACTTGCGCCGACCCATCGGCTCCTGCGGACGTCCCGAGAACTGGATCTGGACGAAGCGCTTGTCGTGGGCCACCCGCTCGATCTCGGCGACGGACGCTTGCGGGTCCTCGTGGGCGATCGTCAGCGACGCGCGCAGGCGCGGCTCCTTGTCGAGCCACTCCTCGATTTGCCAGTCATTGACGGCGCTGGCCAGCGCGGCGCCCAGTTCGAGGTTCATCTGGCGTGAGGCCGGGTTCAAGGGGATGCAGATCGCGTGCGCGACGTTGTAGGGATCGAGGTAGTCCCTGGCCGAATGGCCGACCTCCGAGCCACTGACGCGGCCCGAGGGTGGGCGCGCGTCCTCGCGATGGTCCATGAACCGCGGGTAGTAGGCGCCCTGCGGCCCGCGCATGCCGTGCGTCTCGATGTGCTCCTGCCAGCGGCGCGACAGGTAGGGGTACAGGTCCTTGATCGAGTTGAGCTCGTTGTGAAAGTCGCAGTCGATCAGCGCGGGGCGCGATCGCAGCCGCGCCTCTGAACGGGTCAAGGTCTGGACCATCAGTATCTCCTGGTGCTAGTCATACCACGTTCCGCGCGTCATACCTCGCGCAAGGTCGCCAATTCCACCTACGGTGGAGCCCTCACGTACCCTGGTCAGCGTCATCAACCTCCACCTACGCTGGTCACGCTGTCTTCGGCGATTCGTCAGCTTGGTATCCCGAACAGGGCGCGAGCGTTGTCGGTGCGAATCTTACGCGCGACCCAATCGGGCAGGTGGCCGAGGAGCACCGTCTCGGGATCGGCCGCGTGCACGCGCGGGTAGTGGCTGGCGTACAGCAGCATGTCATCCGAGCCGAGCTGATCGACCACGTCCAGCAGCTGGTGGGGATCGGCCGGCGCGTCCAGCGGCTGAACGGTGAGCCGCACGTGCTCGCGGATGTACTCCGAAGGCGGCCGCTTGACCCAGGGCACGAGGCGGCGCAGGTTGCGCCATTCTTTGTCGAAGCGCCACATGTGCGCCGGCAGCCAGGTGAAACCGGATTCGACGAGCACGACGCGCACCGACGGAAACTGATCGAACACGCCTTCCGCGACGATGTTGGTGAGCTGACTTGCGAAGGTGAAGGCGGCGCCGACGTACTCTTCATAGAAGTAGGACGGCCAGCCGGATGGCGTCGGCGGATTGCCGGGCACGCCTCCAAACTGGATCGCCGCGACCAGGTTGTGGCGCTCGATCGCCTGCCACACCGGGTGATACAGGCGACTGCCGAGCGGCCGCTCGGTGCGGACCGGCAGCGCAACCTGCACGAAGCCGGGGTGGTCGGCGACGCGTTCGATCTCCTCGGCGGCCTGCGCCGGCAACTGGATCGGCACCACGATCGAGCCGCGCAAGCGCGGCTCTTTGTCGAGCCATTCGGCGATCTGCCAGTCGTTGAAGGCTCGGGCGAAGGCGATCGCGGCGTCCGGATTGTGCAGGCTGTCGACCGGGTAGGGAGAACACAGGATCGCCGCCTCGACGTGTGGCTCGTCGAGCACCTGGCGGCGCACCGTGTCCAGGTCCGAGGCGGCCGGTATGACATTGGGCACGTTCGCCGCTGGACGGCCCTCCACTGGCTTGTAATCGGCGGGCATCGCCGGACGGCTGCCATCTCGCGCCGCGATCGGCGACGTCGGCGGGTAATAGAACTCGGTTGGGCCCTTGAACATCGTGTTCTGCACGTGTTCGATCCAGTACGGGGGCAGGTACGGGAAGAGGGCCCGACTGGATGGGACGTCGTTGTGGACCGCCGCGTCAATCACGACAAGCTCGCCTCATCGAAGGATAGTTGTTCCGGTCATCGCCAGACTTCGTCCGCCACGCGCTGGATGAGCTCCAGCTTGCCCCACTGCTGCTCTTCGGTCAGTGCCGAGCCGAAGCCACAGCGCGGGCAGATCGCCAACTGTTCCAGTGGCAGATAGCGCGTCGCCTCGTCCAGTCGTTGCCGAAGGTAGTCGGGCGATTCCACGTCGCCGTGATTGCTCACCAGGCCCAGGACGGCGGTTTTGTCAGGCGGCATGAAGCGGAGCGCCTCGAGCGATCCGGCCGCGTCGCTATCGTATTCGAGCAGGAAGCGATCGAAATTGAGCTCGCGGAATAGTTCTTCGGCGATCGCGTCGTAGCTGCCTTCGCGGTGCCAGCCCGGCCCGCCCCGGCCGCCGCCGTTGCCGCGGCAGATGTGGACGGCGAACGTCACGTCCGGAAAACCGGCGATCAGCGCGTTGTCGGCGCGGATAGAGCGCTGCATGTTCAGGCGCGGGTCCTCGCCGCGGGCGTGCATGCGCTCGACGAGCGGTGGGTCGACATACGCGGTATAGCCCGGTTCGTCGATCTGGATGTAACGACACCCGGCCGCGATCACCTCGGAGAGCATCCGCCGCTCGATGTCGATCACGTCCGCCAGAAATGCGTCCATGTCGGGGTATACATCGCGCGAATGCTCGTACTCGAAACGCTGCGAGATACGGTCGGGTCCGATCAGCGTGAGCTTGACCGGATGCGTGGCGAGGCTGCTGGAGAGCGCATACTCGTCCGCGAGCAGGTTGTGGACCAGCTCGAGGCGATGTTTGACGGGCAAACGGTTGTAGATCGCGGTGCCCGGCCCGCTGACGCCAGACTCGACGCGATGCGGCGTGGCGACCGCCGCCTGTCGGGCGGCTGCCGACGAGCGGCGGGTGGGCACGTACGGCAGCGCATCGAAACCTTCGACCGCGCCGCCGAAGCTCTGCTGGAAACCCGCGAAGCGCAACAACTCGCCGTCGGTGACCACCGGCAGACCGATCTGTTCCTGGCGACGCAGCACGTCGCGCACGGCGCGCACCTGGCCGCTCCGCAACGCGCCATCGTCGATCTGGCCCGCGTGGTGCTCGACGTACAGGTCGCGGAGCCAGTCTGGGGTGCGCAGCGCGCCCGTGTGATCGCTACGCGCGGTATGAAATGGCGAGCGCATGGGTCCTGCCACGCTCCGCATGCTACGCCGCGAATGTAGCGGGTTGTTGACCTGTGGCTGCACTCGACGCGTGGTTCAATGTGGTTCTTCGGCGATGGCCTGCTACCCCGGTGTCTGGGAGCCCGTCGCTAACATGCATGCATCACGAGCGTTAACCAACTGATCCACGGCAGTCGCACGTCGGGCCGGTCTTCGCGTGCCTGTCAGAAGGGGTGGAGCTATGCAGACAAACGTCAAGCTAGAACAACCGCAAGCCGGGACAAGAGGGGTGCCCGGACTTTGGGGCCGCTTCGCATTACGGGTGATCCTGCCTCTGGCGCTGGCGGCCATCGGGCTGGCCGCGCTGAGCGGCACCGCGCTGGCCCAGGCAACCTCGACGCCGACGCCACCCGCCGCAACGGCGACGCCACCGCCCACCTCGACAGCGGTGGTCGTCACGGCGACGCCGACGGCCACGCCGGCCGTCGTCACCGCGACACCCACCTCGACGCCATCGGGTCCGACGCCCACGCCGGTGCCAGGCCTCACGCTGAGCACGCAGCAGGGACCGGCCGGCACATCGGTCGGGGCGACGGGCACGAACTTTGCGCCGAACGACACGGTCCAGTTGCTGTTCAACGGCACGCAGGTCGATTCACAGCAGTCCGATTCGAGCGGTCTGGTCAATTTCCAGTTCTCCGTGCCGAACCTGGGCAACGGGCAGTATCCGGTGCTGGCCACGGGTAAGACCCGCGGCTCGGCCAGCGTGACGTTCACGATTTCTGGCACGTCGCTGGCGCTTTCGTCCCAGCAGGGACCGCCAGGCACGTCGCTGACGGCGACGGGCGCCGGCTTCCAGGCTGGCGAGACCGTGCTCGTCTTCTTCAATGGAGCGCAGGTTGCCTCGGCGGTGGCGGACACCACGGGTGGCCTCAAGGCGACCTTCACCATCCCGACACTCGGCAACGGCAGCTACCAGGTGGATGCCAAAGGTCAGAGCAGCGGCGACACCGCGTCCGCGCCGTTCACGGTGGGCGCGGTGACGGTGGCGCTCTCGACGAACTCGGGCGGCGTCGGAAGCTCGCTGACGGTCAATGGCTCTGGCTTCAATCCGGGTGACGCCATTCGTCTGGTCTTCGCTGGCTCGCTGGTGAATACGATGAACGCCGACACGAACGGCAACGTCACGTTCAACTTCGCGATCCCCCAGGTGGCGGCCGGGACGTACCTGGTGGTGCTCACCGGTACCAACGGTGCAACGGCGAGCGCCTCCTTCAGCGTGACCGGGCCGTCCGGCACGCCCACGCCGGCAGTCACGCCAACCGCGGGGCCGACGCAGACGGCGCCGCCGATCACGCACGACGATCGCTACTTCGCGCAGACCGGCTACCGCATTGACAACGACCAGATTTACAACTTCTTCCAGACGTATGGCCAGGTGCAGACGTTCGGATTCCCGACCTCGCGCACCTTCAACTTCCTGGGCTGTCCGGTGCAGTTCTTCCAGCGCCAGGTCATCCAGAACTGTCCCGGGGCGGGCGCGGCGCTGATCAATATCCTGGACCCCGACATCTTCCCGTACACCAGGGTCAACGGCAGCACCTTCCCTGCCCCTGACGAGACGATGAAGGCCAACACGCCGCCGGTCAGCGACCCGAACTACTCGACCAACATCATCAGCTTCATCAACTCCAATGTCCCCAACACTTTCTCGGGGCAGCCGGTCAACTTCCTCAACTACTTCAACAACCAGGGCGCTCTGACCATCTGGGGCGCACCGATCTCACAACCGGCGCCGGACCCGAGCAACAGCAATTTCATCTACCAGCGCTTCCAGCGCGGGATCATGCACTACATCCAGGGCACCGGGACCGAGAGCATCCTGGTGGCCGACTACCTCAAATCGTTGATCCTCGATCAGAACGTGCCGCTGGACCTGCGAGCCCAGGCGGTGGCGATGAACAGTCCATTCCTGAAGTCCTACTGCCCGGGCCAGCCCTTGTGGCTGTGCCAGCCGAATCAGGTCTCGGGGACGGACTACACCTTCGCCTTCGTCCCGGGCTGAACTACATCAAGGTGAGGGAAATGTACGCGCGGTATGACGCGTACCCCTCACCCGCGCTTCGCGCGACCTCTCCCAGCGGGAGAGGTGATCGGCGGCGGCTCCCGCTGATTACAACTCAGAAGTCGTCGTATGCGACGCGGTTGTAGACCTGCAGCCGGTGGCGGCAGCTGTCCACCACGAACAGGTGGTTCGCCCCGTCGAGTGTGACGCCCGTTGGACCCCAGAAATACTTCTCGGGCTCCAGACTCGCCACCGCACGGCCGCGGAGGATGTCTTCACTGGCTGAGATGTACTCCGCGCCCCACTTCGACAGGTCCGCGTCGCCCACCAGCGTCGTCAGCGGATAGCCATCCGGCTCGAAGACGCTCACCCGCTCGTTGCCCCAGTCGGCGACGTACACGTTGCCCGTGTAATCCACGGCTACATCGGCCGGTCGCCTGAGCTGGCCGACTTCGCTGCCCGAGGACCCGAACGTGCTCAGATACTTGCCGTCCGGGCTGAACTTCTGGACCCGGTCATTGCGCCAGTCGGCGACGTAGACCGCACCTTCGGCGTCCACGCCAACGCCCCACGGCATGTTGAGCTCGCCGTCGCCGGCGCCAGGCGCGCCCCACTTTGCGAGCAGCTTGCCTTCCGGGGAAAACCGCAGAATGCGATTGTTCAGCGTATCGGCAACGAGCACGTTGTCGTTGGAGTCAACGGCCAGGCCAGCCGGCCGGTTCATGTGCGCGTCGTCGGCGCCCAGGCCGCCCCACTTGCGCACGAACTTGTGGTCCGCGTCCCACACCTGCACGTCGTGACGGTGCTCATCGGCGAGATAGGTATTCCCCCGGCTGTCGACGTCGATGGCGGTGGGCCAGACAAATTCGCCGTCACCCATGCCGTACTTGCCGAACTCGCCAAGGTAGTCACCGGCCACGTTGCAGATGGTGATGCGCACCGCGCCCTGCAGAGCTTGCGTGGAGTTGGAGCGATTGGCGACGTAGACCGTTCCGTCGCTGGTGACCGCGGCGTTCATCGGATTGCTGAAGCCACGTCCGGTGAGCGCCAGCAAGCCGATCGTGTGCGAGTACTCGAGTGGTGGTGGCGGAACAACAACCATCATGGCGACTTACCTCCCTCCGCGGCTAAACGATCGCGAACTCCTCGAACTTGCCGTTCACGATCGGCTCCGACTCGATGTGCATCCACTGATCCAGGATGGTGGCGTACGCCGATCGGAAGTCCACGTTGTATTTCAGGTTGCCGAGCGTCAATTCATCGGCTTTCAGCGACGGATACTCACCGTACATGCCGCCCTTGACGTGGTCACCCAGGATGAACGCGACGCCGCCCGCGCCATGGTCGGTGCCGGCGCCGTTGTCCTTCACCCGCCGGCCGAACTCCGACCAGATCAGCAGCATCACGTCGTCCGCGGCGTCCTGCGCGCGCAGGTCGTCGAAGAACGCCGCGACGCCCTCAGAGACGTCCTGCCAGAGCTTGGCATGTGCTGGCAGCTGGGTCGCGTGGGTGTCGAATCCGAACAGCGAGGTATAGAAGACGCGGGTGCCGAGATCGGCCAGCTTTACCTGCGCGATGCCTTTGAGATTCTGCGCAATCGAGCTGTTGGGGTACTGCACGCTGGACTGGTACTTGCCGAGCGCCGTCCGCAGGATGTCCGCGCCCTTCTGCGCGTCCAGTCCGGTCTGCCCCATGTAGCGCAGCACCTCGTCTCCAGGTCCGGCGGCGTCCGGGGGTCTGGCTGACTGGCCCTGGTCGTTCCAGCCATCGTCGTACAGACACGAGAACACTTCGAGGGCCGATTGGCGCTGCGGCACGCTGGACAGACTGGTCAGCAGTCCATACGTGTCGAGCTGCGCGACGGAAGCCACCGGCACTCCAGACAGCGACAGCGCCCTTGGCAAGCCGCGGCCGAAGTTCACCGCGGTCAGCACGTTTTCCGCCTTGGGGTCGATCTCTTTGACGGCCTTGCCGAGCCAGCCGTCGGTAGCGATCTTGTCGGGCTCGCACGTGTACCAGATGTCCATCGAGCGGAAGTGCGAGTAGTTGGGGTTCGGATAGCCAACGCCCTGGATGATGGCCATGTTGCCCGCGTCCCAGAAGGGTTTGATGGCCTGCATCGAGGGATGGAATCCGAAGCGATTGTCGATGGGCAGCACGTCATCCTGGGCGATGCGCACCGTCTTGCGGAGGTCGTAGTACAGACCTTCGCCGTAGGGGACGATGGTGTTGAGCGGATCGTTGCCGCCGGTGAGCTGCAGGACAACGAGTGTGGGTGGTTGTTTGGAGTTGTCAGACATATTCAGAGCGTTCTCCTCTGGAGCGCTACGCGATCTCGCGTCGGGTGGCCACTGAAAAGCGAACTACACCAGTTGAAACTCGCGAGTGGCGACGATCATCGACAGCATGGCGCCGACGCGCTCCTCGGCGGCGCGATCGCCAGGCGTGAGCGTGAGATTGCCGTCCTTCCTGGCGAAATCCACCAGCGCCGCGCGCGTCTGGTCGCCAAGCTGGAGTGGTCCCATCAGATCGGCACAGGCATCCACCAGCTGCTCTGGAGTGAGCGTGCCCATGTCCCGCAGCCGGCCGACGAGCTTCTGAACCCCGGGTTTGTCGACGTTCCCGACCTGGGCGGCGGCGAAGTTGATGCGCTCCACCAGGATGCCCGTGTCGATCCACTCCTTACCGACGTGCCAGCCTTCGACACTCGGCGGGTTCATCAGGTCCTGGCCCATGTACCGACATTCGAGCGCGATGTCGCGGATGCCGTGCTTCGGATACGTGAAGTCCTCCACCAGCCGCATGATGCCTACGACGTGCTCGGCTGGACTCTTGACCTTCGCGTAATACGCGTTCTCCGAGCGGAAAGCATCGGACAGGAACAGCCAGCGCAGCATGGAGCGAATGTCGTAGTTGGAGTCGCGCGAGACCTGCGCGAGCTGGTCGATGGTGTCCTCGTCGGGCGTATCCGACACGAAGAACTTGTACAGGCGCATGGCCACGAACTGCGCGGTGGCCGGTTGGCGGACGATGATGTCGATGATGTCCGTGCCGTCGAAGGCGCCTTTTTCTCCGAGGAACTCCTTGTCGCTGTAATCGTGCAGGTCCGGCCGGAACTCGAACTCCCAGTCGAAGCGACCGTACGGCTGCGCGGCGGGGATGGTCGGCTTGAGCGTCCAGCCGGTAAAGGCGCGTGCGCAATTCTTGACGTCGTCTTCGCTGTAGTTGCCGATCCCCATCGAGAACAGCTCCAACAGCTCACGGCCGTAGTTTTCGTTGTGAACGCGCTTGGTGTTGGTGTGATTGTCCAGCCAGAAGATCATGGCGGGATCGCGCGAGATTTCGACCAGGAGTGACCGAAAGTCACTGAGTCCGAAAGTGCGCAACATCGCCACCTGGTTGGTCATCACCTTGGCGTGGTTCAGCTTGGCGAAGCCGGTGGCAAACAAGTGATGCCAGAACAGCGCCATCTTCTCCTCGAGCGGTCGCTGGGTGTTGATCATCCGATACACCCACAGCGACTGGGCGGGATCGATCTGACGCGCCTCCTTCATGTCCGGCCAGTAGCGGTAGATGAGATCCTCCTCGAGGGGCGGGGCCTGCTCGGGATGCAGCAGCTCCTCGACGCTCGCCTCGTAGCCGCGGGCGAGCGCGGCCTCGAGTTGATCGCGAGTCGCGCCGAAGCCGGCACGACGGTACAGGTGGGCCATCAGCTCGATCCCGGTGAGCTGCCTGGCTTCAGGTGGGCGGACCGCAACGACCATGAGCACACCTCCCTACGATGTGGGCGACCACGGTGTCCACCGCTCAGGTTGCCACTGCCCGTGTCCGAGGGCAAGGTTTTGGACGCCAGGATTTCAACGGAAATGAGTCGGCATCGAAACGTGTGCGCGACCTGGCGGTGACTACGCTAGGTGATCATCAGACGTGGTCACTGACAACGACGTCAGGAAGCTGGTCCATGACCTTGCCAATCGTTGGCGCGCACAACGCGGTGCCGCCCTATCCATACGCACAGATTCGTCTGCCGACACCCAGCTCGGCCGTCTGCGGCTGCGGCGCCGTGTACGACCGGGGCAACGTGGTCGTGCCGGCGGAATTTCTTGGCCTGTGCGGCCGCTGCGCCTTCGACCGCGGGCTGCGGCCCGGCGACTGCACACGGCCGGCGTTCGAGACGTGAGCTCTGGCCGTGTCGATGAGTAGGGGGGACCCCTACAACCCCGACGGGGAGGGGCTACGGACGACGTCCACGTGACACCCGAGGAGTCGCAGGATCGCTGACGTTGGCTGTGTCGATGAGTAGGGGAGACCCTACAACCCCCATGGGGACTGCGCCACTGTTCGGGCTCGACCCTACAAGCTGATGCGTCTCCGCAAAACGCCGGTTCAAAGTTTGCCGCCGGCGGCGTCGGCGAGCGATCATCGCCGTCCTGAACATGCTGATGGGCTGAGGTGGGCACCAGGATGTACTTCAAGCAATTCCTTCACGACGAGACAGGCTGCGCCTCCTACTTCGTGGCCTCGCGGCAGTCACGCGAGGCGGCGGTCATCGATCCGCAGCGCCACATCCAGGCCTACCTGGACCTGGCCCAGGAGCGCGAGTACCGCATCGTGCAGGTCATCGATACCCATCTCCACGCCGACCACCTCTCGGGCAACCGCGCCCTCGCGGCCGCGACCGGCGCAGTGCTCATGCTGCACGAGCTTGCCGACGTGGACTTCCCGTTTCAGCCTTTGCGCGACGGTCAGGAAGTTCGCCTGGGGCAGATCGTCATGCGCGTGGTGCACACGCCCGGCCATCGGCCGGAGTCGATCTCACTGGTGCTGACCAATCCCATTCGCAGTCCCGCGCCGTCGATGGTCCTGAGCGGCGACACACTGTTCGTCGGCGACGTGGGTCGGCCTGACTTCGGTGGCGACGAAGGAGCGCTGGCGCAATACGCCAGCGTGCAGCGGCTCCTCCGACTCGAGGATTACGTCGAAGTCTTTCCGGCCCATTTCGAAGGCTCGTGCGGCAAGGGCATGTGCGGCCGGCCCAGCACGACCATTGGTTTCGAGCGGCGCTTCAATCCCGTGCTGCAGTTGTCGCGCACTGACTTCCTGGCGAGCACCGGTGAGGTGCCGCCACGCCCGCTTAACATGGCCGCCATCCTTGCGACGAACCAGGGGCGGGGTGACTACGGCTGGGTTGGCGAAGGAATGGCGTCAAGCAGCGAAGTCCCGTCGGTGTCGCCTACCGCCGCGCCGGCGTGGATCGCCGAGCACCATGCGCTGGTGGTGGACGTGCGTGAGCCCGACGAGTTTGCCGCGGGGCACGTGCCCGACGCGGTCTCGATCCCTCAGGCCGAACTGGCCCTGAAGCTGGACCGCGTGCCGCGGGATCGCGACGTGCTGGTGGCGTGTCGGAGCGGGAGCCGGTCGCTGGGCGCGGCGCGGTTCCTGAAAGGCGTCGGTTATGACAGAGTGGCAAACCTCGAGCGCGGGACGCTGGGCTGGGTTGACGCCGGCAACCCCGTGGATGTCTGACGCGCGTGGGTGACGGAGCGCGGATCGAGCGCGTCGCGCACCGCGTCGCCGACAAAATTCAGCCCCAGCACGGTTACGAATAGCGCCGCGCCAGGGCCAAAGACGATCCACGGCGCCTGCTGCAGGTATCCGCGGCCGGTGTTGATCATGCTGCCCCAGGACGGCTCCGGCGGCTGTATGCCGAGCCCCAGGAACGACAGGGACGCCTCGGCCAGAATCGCGAAGCCGACACTCAGCGACGCCTGGACCACGATCGGCGTCGAGGAGTTCGGCAAGATATGGCGCAGCAGAATCCGCCAGTCCGCGCCGCCCAGCACCCGCGCGGCGTGGACGTAGTCGCGCGTGCGGACGGTCAGCACCTGACCGCGCATCAGGCGGGCAAACGTGGGCGTGTAGACCACGCCGAGGGCGATCAACACGCCTCCCAGTCCGGCGCCAAGCACCGCGCCGAGCGCCAGGGCCAGCACCAGCGCCGGAAATGACAGCACCGCGTCGATCAGGCGCATCAGGACGCCGTCCACGCGACCGCCCCAGTAGCCGGCCGCCAGTCCGATCGCGCAGCCAGCGACGACCGCCAGGGCTACCGACACGAGGCCGGCGATCAGCGACACGCGCGTGCCCCAGACCACGCGCGAGAGGACGTCTCGACCGTCGTTATCGGTCCCGAGCAGATGCAGCGTGCTCGGCGGCGCCAGCAGGTTATTGAGGTCCTGCTTGAGCGGGTCGTACGGCGCCAGCAGTGGTGCGAAGAGCGCCATGAGGACCACCGCCAGCAGCACGATTGCGCCAAAAGCGGCGCCTCTGGCGGTGAGCGCGCGGCGGAGCATCTAGGCGCTCGTCCGAATGCGCGGGTCGAGCCACCCGTACAGGACGTCGACGACGAGATTGCACACGATGAAGCCGATACAGATGAGCAGCACCACGCCCTGCACGAGCGGATAATCGCGCGCAAAGACCGAGTCCACTACGAGCCGGCCGACGCCTGGTATCGCAAAGACGTACTCGGTGATGACCGCGCCGCCGATCAGCGTGCCGAACTGGAGTCCGATCACGGTTACGACCGGAATCAGCGCGTTTTTGAGCGCGTGGTGGCGGACCACCGCGGTGGAGTTCAGACCCTTGGCGCGCGCGGTCTTGATGTACTCCTCGGAGAGCGTTTCCAGCAGGCTGGAGCGCAGCGTTCGGGTGATCACCGCCGCAAGGGCGAGGCCCAGCGTGATGGCGGGCAGCGTCAATGACTTGATGCCTGCCAGTGGATTTTCGAACGGGTCGGTGTAGCTGGCGATTGGCAGCCAGTGCAGCGAGACGCCGAAGATGAAGATCAGCAGCAGCGCCAGGACGAAGTTCGGCATGCAGATGCCGAAGAGGGCGAACGACGTGCCGAAACTATCCAGCGGGGAGTTGCGGTGCGTCGCGGTCAGGATGCCGAGGGGCACCGCGACGGCGGTGGCGATGAGCATGGCGTAGATGGCCAGCTCCAGCGTGGGCCGGATACGCTGCGAGACGTTGTCGAGCACGGTCTGGTGGGTGCGCACCGAGCGGCCGAGGTCGCCCTGGGCCGCGCGCACCAGCCAGTTGGCGTACTGGACGTACAGTGGCTGGTCCAGACCCAGGTCATGCCGCAAGGCCTGCATCGCCACGGGGTCCTGATTTTCGCCCAGCATCACCACCACGGGGTCGCCCGGCACCAGGTGAATGAGCATGAACACCCCGATCGTCACCAGGAACAGAACAGGAACAGTAGCCAGCAGCCGGCGCAGAATCAGGCGGAGCATCGAGCGGTCAAGGCTTCATTCCCCAGAGGGGACCCAATGCCGTTTGCGACGGTGTATTCCCCAGAGAGGACCCTGTAATGTTGGGGCGGTATTCCCCAGGGGTGACCCAGTGCCGTTTGGGACGGTTTTTCCCCAGAGGAATCCATGGGTCCAACACCCGCCACGGCGATGAAACTCCTCATCGTGAGGGTCGTCACAAGAGGTCTCGACAGACATTTTCGTGGGAGGGGACGCACGCTCGGAAGGTATTTTCCCAGATGGGCCCCGCCGGTGTTGCATCCCTTCGGAACCGCGGACCCTGGGTGGCAGATTTGTTCATCAGATTGTCCTCACGGGACCGCGCAAACCCTCGGGGGTCCCGTCTCGGGAATCCGGTCCAACCCCTGGGTCCCCTCTGGGGGAACACGTCCTGTCACCCTTTCAAATACGCATCTCTGAAGCGCAGCATGCCGTCTGGAATCGGCGTGTAGCCCTGCAGTTTGGGGCTCAGCGCTTTCGGTTCCACGGGATGAATCTCCCACACCACCGGCGCCTCCGCGGTCAGGATCTGGATCGCCTGGCTGTATAGCTGCTTGCGCTGATCGTGGTCGGTCACCTGCCGCGTCTGTTCCAAGAGCTGGTCCAGCTGCGGATTCGAGATGCCGGACCAGTTGAGAGAAACGCCCGGTGTGGTGTGGAAGAACTGGTAGGTATTGCCGTCCGGGTCCGGCCGCCCACTCCAGTCATAGGAGGTCATGTCATACGTCTTGTTGTTGCCGTCCGACAATTGGCGGGCGCCGTCGATCTGGACCACGTTGCAGGTGATGCCGGCTTCGGCCAGCTGCGCCTTGACAACTTCACCCTCTTGAATGCCAATCGGCACATTGACAACTTCGAAGTCGAAGGAAAAGCCGTTCGGCTGACCGGCCGCCGCCAGGTACTGCCTGGCTTTGTTCAGGTCGCGCGCAACGGGCTTGATCGAATCGTCGTACGCCCAGCTGGCCGGCGAGATCGGTCCGTTGGCCGGCACGCCAACGCCCAGGTAGACCCCTTTCACGAGCGCGTCGACGTCCAGGCCATACACCAACGCGAGCCGCAGATTCTTGTCGCTGAAGGGCGGCCTGGTGGTGTTCAACGTGAACCAGAACGCCGCTAGCGAGGGCACGTCGATCACCACCAGGTTGGAGTCGGACTTGGCGGTCGAGACGTTGCGCGGCGCCAGATAATCCAGGACGTCGATCTCGTTGTTCTGCAGGCTCTGCAGCTTGACGGTGTCATCCGGAATGGGCCGGTAGCGAATCTGGTCGAAATATGGTCCGCCGCTCGTGCTCCAGTAGCTGTCATTGCGTTTCAGCAGCACGTGGTCGTCGGGCACCCACTCCACAAACTGGAAGGGACCGGTGCCGGCTCCGGTGGCGTTGTTGCCCAGGTCGGCGCCGAGTTTGCCGAGCGCCGTTGGCGAGATCATCATCCCCGCGCGATCGGTCAACGTGGCCAGTAGCGAGCTGTCGGGCTGCTTGAGGCTGAGCTTGAGCGTGAGCGGGTCGACCACCTCCGCCGACGCGATGTTGGCGACTTCACCCTTGCGGACGGACTTCGGATCGTTCGCCATGCGGTCGAAATTGAACCTGGCCGCTTCGGCGTTCAGGTCGGTACCGTCGTGGAATTTCAATCCCGAACGGAGCTTGATGAGCAGCGTCTGGGGGTCCGGAGTCTGGTAGGACTCCGCCAGGTTGGGCTGGATGCCGAGCTTCTCGTCAAGAATGAACAGCGGGTCGTACAGGTTGTGATAGACCTGGCGGTCGAACTTGCTGCCAGACAGATGCGGGTCGAGGGTGACCACGTCGACGCTGAGGCCGACGCGCAGCGTGCCGCCTCTCGTCGGACTGGCGGCCGCGGCGGCGGCAGTCGGCTGCGACGCGCCGGCGGGCGTGGTCGCCCCGCCGGGGGCGCTAGCCGCCCCAGGTGTGGAGGGCGCGGAAGGCGCGGGCGCGCAGGCCGCAAGGAGCGCCAGGCCGCCGGACAACAGAAGGGTGCTCCGCAGGAGCTGACGCCGATTCAGCATGCGGCCATCTTATGCCCCTGTCGAGCGCATCCCCTTGCGGGGCGGCTCGGCTCAGCGCTCGAGCCGTCCGAAGGCCCACCTGCGCATGATGCCAACGGCAATCAGCGGGAACACCAGGCGGGCGGCGAACAGCATCAGCCGGCCGCCCATCCAGGCCACGCGCCAGTTGCGCTGCAGTCGCCACCATTCGTCGTCCGAGCCGCCGGTCAAGCCCACGATGAGCGCGGCGGTGGAGGGTCCGAACGTGTTCCGCAAGGTTGCGCGCGAGCGATCAGAAGACAGGGACGCGAGAGCGGTGTCGGTCATCGGGGAGACAGTGTAAGCCGCGCTGCTCAGGACCTGCTCAGGGCAGTAAGCGTCAGGTGCCGGTCGTGGTGATGTGCGACGCCAGCGGCGTGAACCACAGCAACACCTGGTTCCCGAACGAATGCACGCCGAAGAGCACTACCAGCGCAATCGAGGCGATCATCAGACCGTATTCGACGACGTTCTGCCCGCGGCTCTTCCCACGCACGGGCGAAACGATACGGGCTGGTCGTTGCCGTCATGTTCCGCGCGTGTTGAGGAGCAGTATCGGTTTGGGGATGAACTCACGAGGGTGAACTATCCTGGCGGATTATGGGCACTGCAGTCCGTCTCGTTCGGCCGTTGCCGCCCGCGTTGGCGGCTCTCAGTCTGTTACTGGCTGCCTGTCAATCGCAGCCGCCGGCCGCCGCCCCACCCGCGGCGACCTCCGCGCCGAGCAGTGCGGGCGCCGCCGGCAGCACGCCCGCCGCGGGGTCAACCAGCCAACCCGCCGCCGCCGCGCCGACCCAGGGCGGGACCGTCACCATCGGCGTCGACCAGGAGCCGCCGACAATGGACCCCGAGGCGTCGCCGTCGGCGATCACCTTCTACATCACGTCCTCCACCGGTGAGACGTTGCTGTACGTCGACCAGAGTCGCAAGATCCAGCCCTGGCTGGCGCAGTCGTACGAGGTCTCGGAAGACGCGCGGACCTTCACCTTCCACCTGCGAAACGACGTCACGTTCCAGGACGGGACGCCCTTCAACGCCGCCGCGGTGAAGTGGAACCTGGATCGGGTCGTCGATCCCAACTACAAAGCCGGCGGCGCGCTCGCCCAGTTGACTGGCTACCAGGGCACGGACACCCCGGACGACTACACCGCCGTCGTCCACTTCAAGGATCCCTTCGTCCCCTTCTTGATTTACGCGGGCAGCCCGTACCTGCCCATGCTGTCGCCAACCGCTACGCAACAGCAAGCCGATCAGGTCAACCAGACTCCGGTCATGAGCGGCCCATACAAGATCGACGAATGGGTGCCCAAGGATCACATCACGATCTCGCGCTGGGACGGCTACAAGCGTCGGGCGCCGTGGTCCGACCATGACGGACCCGGCTACCTGGACAAGGTGGTCTGGAAGTTCATTCCCGAGCCGGGCACCCGCTCGGCGACAGTGGAGTCCGGCGAGACGCAGGTCGCCACGGTGCTCACCCCGCAGGACATCCCCCGCCTGCAATCGGAGGGTTTGCAAATCAGCAGCACGCCCTGGGTAGGCATGCCATTCATGATGTTCCTGACGATCACCCAGCCGCCGACCGACGACGCGAATGTGCGACAGGCGGTTGAATACGGCATCGACCGCGACGCGCTCGTTGCGGCCCTGTACCAGGGCATCGGCCAGAAGGCGATTGGTCCGCTGGCGGCGATCATGCTCGACGACCCCTCGTTGCGGGCGATGTATCCGCACGACACCACCAAAGCTGGCCAGCTGCTGGATCAGTCGGGCTGGAGTCCGGGCTCGGACGGCATTCGCACCAAGAACGGTCAGCGGCTCACGTTCTCGATGAACGCCATCGACTACGGCGGTGGTCCGGACCAGAGCAACCAGCTCATCCAGGGTCAGCTGCGCCAGATCGGCATGGACGTCAGCATCAAAGCGCAAGCGCGTCCGCCCTGGTACGAGGACAACTACAAGTGCGCCAACAACGGCATGGAGCTGTTCTTGCGCTCGGGCGAGCTGGACGTGCTGGACGCCGCGTTCGACTCCACCAACGTCGGCGGCAACTTCAACTGGTCGTGTTTGAAGGACCCGAGCGTCGACAGCATGCTGCAGCAAGGCCGACAGGAAACTGACGCCACCAAACGCCAGCAGCTCTATCTCCAGCTCGAACAGAAGCTGATGGACCAGGCGGTCGTGGTGCCGCTGGTCGACCAGTTGTCGGTGTTCGCGCTGCGGCCCAACGTGAGCGGGCTGAAGTTCTCCGGCAACTCGTATCCACTGATTACGGACATGTCGACGAAGTAAGGCGCGTGTTGGACTCGGCGGGCGTGGGTTTCGAGTAAGGGTCGGGTGAACGCCTATATCGCCCGCCGCGTCCTGGCGACCATTCCCGTCCTGTTCGGCGTCTCGCTGCTGGTGTTCCTGATGCTCGAGCTGGTGCCCGGCGACCCGGCCCAGCTGATGTTGAGCGAATTCCAGACCAACCCGGAACAGATCGCCCGCCTCCGCTCGCAGCTGCACCTCGACGATCCGCTGCCGGTGCAGTTCGGCCGTTTCGTCTGGGACGCCATGCACGGCGACCTGGGCACCTCGATTCGCACCCGCCGCCCGGTGTTGCAGGAGATCCAGGACAACTTTCCATCCACCATTGAGCTCGCGGTCGCCGGCCTGGTAGTGGCCGCCATCATGGGCGTGGGCTTCGGCATCGCCGCGGCGGCCAATCAGGGCACGTGGCTGGAACTGGGCTCGATGACGGTGGCGTTGATCGGCATTTCGATGCCGAGCTTCTGGCTGGGACTCCTGCTCATTTTTTCGCTCTCGCTGCGCGTGCCCGTCTTCCCGGCGACCGGCGGCGGCGACCTGCAGCACCTGATACTGCCCGCGATCACGCTCGGGCTTGGCGCCGCCGCCATCCTGGCGCGCCTCACGCGCTCCAGCATGCTCGAGATCCTCCGCCAGGAGTACGTCACCACCGCGCGCGCCAAGGGCCTCGCCGAGTGGGCGGTCATCTTGCGCCACGCGCTCAAAAACGCGCTGATTCCGGTGGTCACCATCTTTGGACTCCAGTTCGGCCAGTTGCTGGCGGGCACCGTGGTGGTTGAGACGGTCTTCGCGCGGCCCGGACTTGGCCGACTGATCATCGACGGCATCCTGAACAAGGACTTTCCCATGGTGCAGGGCGTCGTGCTGGTGATCGCCGCTTGCTACGTGGTGGTCAACCTGCTGGTGGACCTGGTGTACGCGGTGCTCGATCCGCGCATCCGCTACACCTGACGGTGCTCGGGACCAATCTGCGGCGTTTACTGCGCAACAAGGGCGCGGTGTTCGGCCTGGTCGTTCTCGGCATCATGATCGGCTCGGCGGTGCTTGCGCCGCTGCTGCCGCTGGCCGATCCGATCCAGATCGACTCGACACACGCGCTGTACAGCCCGGGCACGCCGTTTCTGTTTGGCAGCGACCAGTATGGTCGAGACGTCTTCAGCCGCGTGATCTATGGTGGGCGCATCTCGCTGCTGGTAGGCCCGATTGCCGTGGCAATTGCGCTGGTGCCCGGGGTGACCATCGGGCTGGTGGCGGGTTACTACGGACGCTGGCTCGACTCGGTGCTGATGCGGGTGATCGACGTGATGCTGGCGTTTCCCGGGATTTTGCTGGCGCTGGGCATCGTCGCCGTGCTCGGTCCGAGTCTGACGAGCCTGATGATCGCCGTCGGCATCGCGGCGATTCCGACCTATGCGCGGCTGACTCGCGCGTCGGTGCTCTCGGCACGCGAGAACCTGTACGTCGACGCGGCGCGCGTGGTCGGCGCCCGCGATTCGGCGATCCTGTCGCGGCATATCCTGCCGAATATCGTGGCGCCGATCATCGTGGTGAGCACGCTGGGCGTCGGCGCGGCGATCCTGGTGGCCGCCACGCTCAGCTTCCTGGGCCTCGGCAGTCAGCCGCCCACGGCCGAGTGGGGCCGAATGCTGAGCGAGGGCCGACAGTACCTGCGCGAACAGTGGTGGATCGCCACCTTCCCTGGAGTAGCGATCATGCTGACGGTGCTGGCCCTGAACCTGCTGGGCGACGGCCTGCGGGATGCGCTCGACCCCCGGCTCCTGGATGCATGACAAGGAGTTGTTTCCCCAGAGGGGACCCAGTGGGAGACGTCATGTGTTCCCCAGAGGGGACCCGGCGGGAGATGGAGTGTTTTTCCCCAGAGGGACGCCAGTGGGAGACGTCATGTGTTCCCAGAGGGGACCCGGCGGGAGATGGAGTGTTTTCCCCAGAGGGACGCCAGTGGGAGATGTCATGTGTTCCCCAGAGGGGACCCGGCGGGAGATGGAGTGTTTTCCCCAGAGGGACGCCAGTGGGAGACGTCATGTGTTCCCTAGAGGGGACCCAGTGGGAGATGTCATGTGTTCCCCAGAGGGGACCCGGCGGGAGATGGAGTGCTTTTCCCCAGAGGGACGCCAGTGGGAGATGTCGTCTGTTCCCCACAGGGGACCCAGTGGAGACGTCATGTGTTACCCAGTAGGCGACGTACTGCGTCCCCTGTGAGTAAGTGATGAGTCTTCCTCCGAGGGGAACCGTATGGTGAACTGTTGAGAATATATCCCCCCTGGGTCCCCTCTGGGGAACTTGTCTTTTGTGAGGTCAAATGCGGACCCTGATCTATCCCGAATGGTTGATTGACGGCACCGGCGCGGATGCACTCGGTGGCTACGCGCTGGCGTTTGGCGAAAGTGGGCGGATCGCGGCGGTGGCTCCAGCGAGCCAGGTGGCGGAGGCCGCGGCTGACAGCGTCGTGCGCGCGCCTGGAATGACGCTGCTGCCAGGGCTGATCAACATGCACGTCCACCTCTCGCTGGCCAGCGACAACGCGCCGTTCATCCCGTACATGGATGCCCACTCCGACGTGGCCCTTGGCCTGCGCGCCGCGCACAGCGCGGCAGCCTCGCTCCAGGCGGGCGTCACGACGCTGCGCGATTGCGGCTCGCGCGGACGCAGCGTGCTGGATCTGCGCGCCGCGCGCGCGGAGGGCCTGCTACACATCCCGCGCGTGCTGGCCGCCGGCCACGCGCTGACCATCTCCGGCGGTCACATGCGACCCTTCGGCGGCGAGGTGGACGGCGTCGACGGCGTGTGCCGAATGGTGCGGCAACTGGTGAGTAACGGCGCCGACTTCATCAAGATGGCCGGCTCGGGCGGCGGCACGCCCGGCAGTCTGACCGACTACCCGAGCTTTTCGATCGCGGAGTTCCAGGCAGCGGTAGAAACAGCGCACGGACTGGGTCGTCGCGTGACGGTCCACTGCACCGCGGCCGCCGCCATCGAGCGCGCCGTCTCGGCGGGAGTCGACAGCATCGAGCACGGCTATTTCGGCGCGCCGGGCAACTTCCAGGCATACGATGCGCGCCTGGCCGACCAGCTGGCGCAGCAGCGGGTGTCGGTGACGCCCACGTTGCAGGTGTTTCGCGACATGGCCGAGCTTCTCCCGGCTGGAGCGGAGCGAGACTTCTGGCAGAGCCGGCGCGAAATCCTGGTGACGAACGTAGGCCGCCTGCACGCCGCCGGAGTACAACTGACGGCCGGCTCTGACGCCGGTTGGCGCTTCACCCGCTTCGACAACTACGCCCGCGAGCTCGAGGAGATGGCCAGCGCCGGACTCTCGGCGCTAGAGGTGGTCCACGCCGCCACCGGCGCCGCCAGTCAGGCGATCGGTCGGGAGGCGGAGTTCGGCACGCTGCGGCCTGGCCTGAGCGCCGACCTGGTGCTGGTCGACGGCAACCTCGCCGAGGACATTCGTCACGTTGGCTCAGTGCGCCGCGTGTACGTGGAGGGCGAGCTCATGGCCTCTCCCACTCCCTCTCCCTCTGGGAGAGGGCAGGGGTGAGGGCTGCGTATGAGCGGCACGGATACGCTAGCCCTCACCCGCGCTGCGCGCGACCTCTCCCAGAGGGAGAGGTGACTCCGCGTTCACGAAACCCACTCTCGAAAACGCGGTCGGCCATTACCTGACAGCGCTTCATCAGCCGCTCCTCGCCGGGACCGTAGTCCGCCACGGCCATGTGGATCGTGCGGATGTGGTCCCACACGAGCACGTCGCCTTCGGACCAGCTGTGCTGATAGCGGAACTTCGGCTGCAGCTGATGCTCGAACAGCGCCTCCAGCACGCGCTCGCTCTCGTCGGGTGACAGCTCGTTGATGCGGACCGCATACCCCGGATTGCAGTACAGGACGCGACGCCCGGTGATCGGGTGCGACATGAACAGCGGATGCACGGATGGCGGCCGGTTGCTGCGCTGCGCCGGTGACAGCGGATCGCGCCGACTGCCCGGACGCGTGCGCATCATTTCCCAGAACTTGTTGAAATCGTGTGTGGCGGTGGCGTCCTTCAGGCGCTCCTTCAGGTCAGGATGCAGGTCGTCGTACGCGGCGCCCATGTCGGAGAAAGCCGTCGCGCCGAGCACCTGATCGCCGCGGCGCGGAACTTTGACCGCGTACAGCACGTTCAGGAAGCCAATCGTCTCGTTGTAGGACATGTCGGTATGCCAGTCCTGGCCGGCATCCGCCAGTCCGATTGGCTTGCCGTTTTCGACGACGTTGGAGAGGATGCCCACTTCGGGCACGCCGGGCTCCGCGAACTGGCCGGTCACCGAACCCTGAATGCTGCCGAAGTTCAGGGAGAAGTCGCGCAGGGCAGCCGCGTCGAGCCGCTGGTTTGGAAAGCGCAGCACGCCGTAGTCACCCAGCGCTTGCAGGATCGCCCCGAAATCGACGTCGCTGAGTGGCTGGGCCAGGTCGATGCCGCGCACGGAGGCGCCCAGGACCTTGCCGCTCGGTTCCACGCTGATCATCGTCTCGATCCTATCGCTTCGGTGACCGGGTTGGTCAGCTCGCCGACACCCGTCACCCGGATCGTGATCCAGTCGCCGGGCTTGAGGTAGCGGCCCTCCGCGTGGCCGACTCCAGCCGGTGTCCCGGTGGAGACGATGTCCCCGGGCTCGAGGGTGGTTCGAGCCGACAGGAAGCTCAACAGCTCGGCAACGGGCCAGATCAGCGTACTGGTGCGGCTGTGCTGGCGCTGCTCGCCATTCACGAAGGTGGTGAGCTCGATGTCGTCTGGACTGGCGAATTCGTCGAGGGTCGCCAGACATGGTCCGCACGGCGTGAAGGTGTCGAAGCTCTTGGCCATCGACGTATTCGGCCGCGCGCCCGCCACGTGCTGGCCGCCCTGTATGTCGCGCGCGCTGACGTCGTTCAGAATCGTCACGCCGGCCACGTGCGACCACGCCTGCTCGGGTGCAATATGGCTCGCCGGGCGACCGATGACGAGAGCCACTTCGCCTTCGTAGTCCACGTGATCGGGCGCCACGCGCGGCAGCACGATGGGCTGGCCGGCGCCGAGCAGCGACGACGGCGCCTTCAGGAAGAAGAACGGTTCGGCATCCTGCTGGCGGCCCATTTCGCCGACGTGCGAGGCGTACGCCAGACCGAGCGCCCAGATCTTGCTCGGCCGTACGACCGGCGGCAAGACGCGGACCTGGCTCATCGACAGGCGCTCGCGCGTCGGAGCCGCGGCGATGTCCTGCGCGGTCAGGCCTCGCTCGAACGCCTCGCCAAGATCACGGACGCCGAGCGTCAGCAGCGTGAGGTTGTCGCCGTCCGCGTCGACCAGGCCAAGGCCCTGGTCGGTGGTCATCAGCCGTGCCATGGGGTTGCAGGGTAGCGGTCCGGTGGCGGACAGCTTGTCTCGTGTCGATAGGTAGGGGAGACCCCTACGACCCCCACATGTCTAAATTGGGAGACAGCGACGACCCCACCGTTGGTCGAAGATCGTCGCCTCTGGCGCGGCCGACGTCCGGCTGGAAAGTTTCGGCGTTGGTTTGGCGGACAACTCGTGTTGTGTCGATGGGTAGGGAGAAACCCCTACGACCTCGAACGTGGCCGTGCCGAGTGGGCTGAGGTAGCCTGAAGAGCGTGACTACCACCGCTCCATACTACGGCCTGGGTTTACGCGGGCGTCCGCCAGTCTCTGCCAGGAGGCCAGCGCCCGACGTTGGCGAGCGTTTTGGTCGGATGCGCGACAACGGGGAGCGGCTCGTGCAGGAGCCGTTCAAGGGCATTACCACCGACGGCAACGTCGTCCCCGACCTGTTTCCGCTGGCGAAGACCGGGGTCTCCACGGAGCCGATCCGCCGCGCCGCTCTCGATTTTCTCGACGCCCTCGACGCCAACCAGCGCCAGCAGGCCCGCTTCGACCTCACGTCTGACGCCTGGCGGCGCTGGTGGAACATCCACCCGTTCCTCATGCGGCATGGTGTGCAACTGGAGGAGCTCAATGATCAGCAGCGCGCGTCGGCGCTGCGGCTGGTTGAAAGCACGCTGAGCGCCAGCGGGGCCCGCACCGCGCGCGACATCATGCGCCTGAACTACACCATCGGCGAGATCACCGGCAGCTGGACCGAGTATGGGGAGTGGATTTATTTCGTCAGTATCTTCGGCGAGCCAGCGGCGGACCAGCCGTGGGGCTGGCAGATCGACGGTCACCACCTGATCGTCAACTGCTTCGTCATCGACGATCAGGTCGTGATCACACCCGTATTCATGGGTTCCGAGCCGGTGGTCGCCGAGACCGGCCTTTACAAAGGCACGAGCGTCCTCCAGACGGAGCAGAACGAAGGGCTGGCGTTCATCAACGCGCTGAACGCCGAGCAGCGCGGCAAGGCAATTCTGTACGACTCCATCCTGTCGACGGTATTGCCGCCCGAGCGTGGTATTGGCTCGGACGGACGCGTCCAGACCGCCGCGTTCCGCGACAACATGCAGATCCCGTACGAGGGCATTCGATGCGATGCGCTGACGGCCGGCCAACGCGAGCAACTGGTGCGTTTGGCAGCGCTGTACACCAATAAATTACGCGCCGGCCACGCCGAGCTGTGGCTGAATTCGGTCCGCCAGTACCTGGATGACACCCATTTCATGTGGATGGGCGGCATCGGACTGGAGGACGTTTTTTACTATCGCATCCACAGTCCGGTCATCCTGATCGAATTCGACCATCAACCGGGCATCGCCTTCGACAGCGACGAGCCAACGCGGGCGCACATTCACACCGTCATTCGGACGCCAAACGGCAACGACTACGGCATGGATTATCTGCGCCAGCACCACGCGCGGTACCGGCACGTCAACGGCCAGCATGTGTTGAAGAGCTGACGCGTGAGGCGAGCGCTGGCACACGACTCTCGGCGAGCCACAGGCCCACGGCGAAGACGACAAAGGCCACCACCCCGAGCGTGCCGCCCAGCGCCACCAGCGCGCCCCAACCCGGACCGTAGCTGCCGAACAGCTCGGCCACGAAACGCAGCGCCGCGCCACTAATCAGCGTCCACATCATGGCCGACAACAGCTGTGGCTGGCGCATCATCTGACCCGAATAGCCGGGCAGGATGCGCGCCGCCATCAACACGATCAGCGGCAGCAGAAAGCCTTGCGCGAGCGCGTGGCGCGCGGCCGACAGCTCGGTGAGCGTGGGTATCGTCGTGCCCAGGCTCTCGGCGAGCGCCAGCCCGAAATCGGCAGTGGCGCTGGCCAGCATCATTGCAAAAGCGAGACGAATCCAGCGGCGGGTCGGGTAGGTGACGTGCGGCATGCCGCTGGATCGCGCGGGCAGCTCGTACAGGCGGAGTGCAATCACGAACAGGGCCGCCCCGGCCAACTGGGCTAGCGCCGCAACGGCCCGCGCTCCAGTCAGCGACGGCAGCGCCAGCCAGGCCGCCGGCACACCCAGCGCCCCGACCGCCCACAGCACGAAGGCATACGGCAACAGGCGCTCGCGCGTGTCCTGCAGCAGGAGGAACCGCGGAAAGATGCGGCCGGACACCGCCAGGGCCATGCTCGTGGCGAAGCCCCATAACTCCAGGTGCAACAGCGCCTCGTCCTGCGGGGGCGGGACGACGATTCCGCCCTGGGCCAGGTATACGCACAGGACGGCATTCAGGATCAACGCCCCGAGCAGGCTGAGGCCAAGCGTCGCGGGCAGCACCGCCGCGAACCCGCCGCGTTCGGGCTGGACGCTGCCGCGAATCACGCGGGCAAAAGCGTAAACCGCCAGCGCGACGCCAACCAGCTCGAGGATGCCGCTGCCGACGAGTCCAATTGACCGCCACAGCGGGCCGGGCAGCACCGGCTGCGACAGCGCGCGCAGCACGACGCCGGATGCCAGCAACAGTCCGCCAATGGAGACCAGGCGCGGACGGTCGAGGCGCGAAGCGTGAAAGCGGGGGAAGAGCTGCACGCCGACCCCGATGATGAACATCGTCACGAAGCCAAGCGCCTGCACCTGACCGTGGACCTGCATCAGCGCTGGCGTGGAGGCGGAAAGCGGCAGGTCGAAGGCGAAGCCGAGGATGAGATACAGGCCGATAGAGAAACCGAAGGCGAGCGCCAGCGCGAGGCTGGCGCGGATCAGCAGCGGGTGAGGATTGGAGAGCACCGGATCAGCTGGATCTTAACGGAAATTTCCATCGTGACCCGATGCAATGCCTCGGCGCGATGCGATTTGGCAGTTTGATAAAGAACTTCTCGAAGGGCTCCACCGCAGGTGGAATCACTGACCTGCGTTCGTCGGAGGGCGCTAGCTCACGATTGCAGCCGCCAGCTTTCGCAGTGGCGGCAAGTCTTCTCTAGAGAGAAGCAGAGTTTTTCAGCAACCTGTCAGGCGGCGATGGGTGCTCCAAAGGCGCGCTTGGTGCTCGGCAGCAGACAGTACAGCAGGACCACGGCGTTGATGATCAGGGCCGGCAGCTCGGCCTGGAGGCTGGAGGCGCCGATGATGTCCAGCACCGCCAGCACCAGGTTGACGATCGAGATGATGACCACGAACATCCAACCGGACGGATTCATCGTCCACAGCATGCTGACTACCCATGCATACACGATGGTGGTGATGGCCCACAGCAAAGCGCCCAGCAGGTCGAAGCCGTAGAAGGCGACCGGACCCATGAAGAACGGCAGGATGTGCAGGTACTGGAACGTATGGTAGGCCGCGATCAGGCCAGCAATCGCGGCCAGAATCGCCAGCAGGGTGACGCCGAAGGGGCGCGAGCGTGTCATGCGCGCAAGAGTGGCGGACCACCGCCTCAAAAGTTACTCATGGCTATCTCTGCTGTCGCAGCGCATCGTCGATCCGCTGGTGGGCGCCGCTCAGCTCGCCCAGCGGCACGCCGTCGCGCATGCGCTGCTGGCGGGCCCTGGCCTGCTCCTCGCGCGGCAGGCAGATGGCCACGATCTCTGCCACTCGCGCTGGTGGCAGGACCACGATTCCGTCGTCGTCGGCCAGCACGATGTCACCCGGATTGACGATGATCCCTCCGCAGCGGACGGCGACGTTCAGCTCGCCGGTTCGACCGGGCGATCGCGTGGTCAGCGGTGAGATCCCGCGGCCGAAGACCGGAAACTTGAGCTCCAGGATCTCCTTGCGGTCGGTGAGGACACCGTCAACGACGGCGCCCGCGATGCCCTTGACGTGCGCGCCGAGTGAGACGCCGCCGCCCCAACAGGCGTAGCGGCGATCCCCGAGGCGGTCCACCACCACCACGTCGCCCGGCTGGGCGATGTCCACGGCATAGTGCACGATGGCGTTGTCGGTGCCAAAGCAGCGGACGGTGATCGCCGGACCGGCGAAGGCGAAATCGGAAATGACAGGTCGCAGCTCGGGGTCCATGAACTCGTGCTCGAGCAAGTGCCCGATGGTGGCCGGTGCGATCAGTCGCAACTGCGCCAGCAACTCCGCGGAGACACCGGATTCGACGCGCGGATTTACAATGACCATCCACATCCCTCTTACAATTTCTTCGCTCTGAACAAGTTTTTCGCTCTGAACACTTGTTCAGAGCGGTCACGATCTCCCGCGCCCGTGTCGACTCTCATTTATCGCGGAGGCGGACGTCGAGGGCATCGCGCAGGCCGTCGCCCAGCAGGCTGAAGCCCAGGACGGTCAGGGTGATCGCGAGGCCCGGGAACAGGACGACCCAGGGCGCGGCCTGCAGCACCGAGGTCCCGTCGCTGATCATCGAGCCCCACGTCGCGGTTGGCGGCCGTGGGCCGAGTCCCAGGAAGCTGAGGGTGGCCTCCGCCAGAATGGCGGTCGAAATCGACAGCGTGCTCAATACCAGCACGGATGACAGGCCATTCGGGAGGATGTGGCGCACCAGGATGGTCGAGGTGCCAGCCCCGACGGCCCGCGCGGCGAGCACGTATTCGCGATTCCGGAGCGACAGCACCTCGGCCTGCATGACTCTTGTAAAGCGGGGCATCGCCGACAGGCCAACGGCGATCATCACGTTGGTCAGTCCCGCGCCGAGCGTGGCCATGATCGCCAGCGCAAGCAACAGCGTCGGAAAGGCGAGCAGCGCATCCGTGAAGCGCATGATGGCCGCGCCTACGAACCCAGCGCGATAGCCGGCAATCAGACCCTGCACCGATCCCAGAAGGCTGCCAATTGCCACCGCCACCACGCCGACTGCCAGCGACAACGGCGCGCCGAGCAGGACCCGCTGGAAGACGTCGCGTCCGGAGCCGTCGGTGCCCATGACGTGCGCCGCGCTCGGCGGATTCAAACGTTGGGCGAGGTTGCTTCGATTGGCCGTTTGCGGCACCGCCACCAGTCCGAGACACGCCGCCACCAGCACGATGCCGACGAGCGCCAGGCCCACCATCGCCGACCGCTGGCGGCGCAGCGCGGCGCCCGTGTCACGCCAGAACGTGCGCGCGGCACGGACGTCAGGTGACGCGGAGGCGGGGGTCGACCAGACCGTAGAGGACATCGGTTACCAGGTTGATCACGATGACGCTGGTCAGCAGCACCGCCAGCAGCGCCTCGGACAAGGGATAGTCGCGTGAAAGAATGGCGTCGATCAGCAGCTTGCCGACCCCGGGTCGACTGAAGACGATCTCGATGACTCCGGCCCCGCCGATCAACTGGCCAAGCTGGAGTCCGAGCACGGCCAGGACAGGGATCAGCCCGTTGCGAAGCGCGTGGCTCCGCAGGATGGCGAGCGGGCGGAGGCCCTTGGCGCGCGCGGTGCGCAGGTAATCTTCGTTCAGGACGTTGAGCAGCGCCGCGCGCGTGGTCCTGGCGGTGAGCGCCGCGGACGAAAATCCGAGGGCGAGCGCCGGCAGCACCAGTGAGCGCAGCTGATTGACCAGGTTGGTGCCCTCGCCGGCGCCGGCCACCGGGAACCAGCCCAGTGAATAGCTGAGGACGTAGATCAGCAGGAGCGCCAGCAGGAACCCGGGGGCGGCGATGCCCAGCAGCGCGATCATCATCGCCGCCACATCGGTAAAGGAATTGCGATTCAGCGCGGCGACCACGCCCAGTGGCAGACCGATCGCGCACGTCACGATGATGGCCGCCACTGCTAGCTGGACGGTGTATGGCAGTACCGACGCCACCAGCGTGGTCACGTCCTGGTTCCGCCAGTAGGACACGCCGAAATTCCCCGTCAGAATGTTGCCAACGTACACCAGGTATTGCACCGGCAGCGGCTGGTCCAGGCCGTAGCGCGCGCGCAGCGCGGCCTCCAGCTCCGGCGTGCGGTAGTCGCCCAGCATGATCTGCACTGGATCGCCCGGCGTGAGCCGGAGGATCAGAAACATGATCGTCAAGGCGCCGACGAGCGTGAGCGCCGCCTGAACGAGGCGTCCGCCGATGAGCCTCACCCGGGCTTACTCGGCGGGCACATCCACGTCGAACCAGTTCAGGCGCTCCAACCAACCGGCGCCTTCCTCACCCATGACGCGTTTGTTCAGCAGCAAGTGCTCGGAGGTCGCCACCACGAAGGCCGCTGGCGAGTCCTGCGACAGCTTGTCCTGCAACTGGCCGTATAGCCTGGCGCGCGTTGCGGTATCCGCTTCGTTGCGGATCTGGTCGATCAGGTCGTCGGCGCCTGTATAGCCCGACCGATTGCCGGAGCCAGTCGACCGCCAGAAGCGGGCGGTCAGCTGATCCGGATCGACCCTCGAGATATACGTCCCGTACATGTCGTAGTCGTTGTTGTTGCTGCGGGTGACGATCAATCCCTGATCAAGAGAGTCGTTCTGGACCTTGATGCCAATGTCCGTCCAGTACGAGGCAATGGCCTCGGTAATCCGCTTGCTGATCGGCAAGATCGCTTGTGAGACCATGCTTGGCTGCCAGTCGTCGGGCACGTTGGCGTCCTTCAGCAACTGGCGCGCCATGTCGGGGTTGTACTCGAATTTCGCCACGTCCTCGGTGTAGCCAAACATCCACGGCGGCAGGTAGCTGCTGATCGGGTCGGCCAGACCACCGAACAGATCGCGCGCGATTGCATTCGAGTCGATTGCATGCCGCAGCGCGTGGCGCACGCGGACGTCGTCGAGGGGCTGGCGGCGCATGTTGAACCACAGCGTGAATGGCGACTGTCCGAACGCCGACTTGATGAACCGCACGTTGGGATCGGTGCTCTTCGACGCCTCGATGGCCACATCCGGGTCCGATACGTAAAAGGCGTCGATTTCACCTTTGCTCACCGCGAGCAGCGCGGTCCGATCGTCGACTTTCATGCGGAACTCGATCTGATCGATCTTCGGCGGCGTGCCCCAGTAGCTCGGATTCTTCTTCAGGATCAGATTGGCGTCCGGTTGCGCGCTGTCGAAGATGAACGGTCCCGAGCCGATCGGTTGACTGCTCCACTTGTCGCCAATGGACTGGTACGCCCTGGGCGAGACGATCTGGCAATACCCGTAGGCCACCGTCGCACCCAGAAATGAGGGATACGGCTGTTCGAAGCTGACCTTGAGCGTCTGTGGGTCCAGCACCGTGATGGTGGAGCCAGCCCAGTCGGGAGCGCCAGCGGAGGCCGTCTGAGGATCTTTGATTCGGTCCCAGTTCCACTTGATGTCGTCGGCGGTCATCTCACCGTACCCGCCGTGGTACTGGACGCCCTTGCGGAGATGGAAGATGAACGTCTTCGCTCCGTCCTGGACCTCCCAGCCCTCGGCAAGCTCCGGCATGATTTGCGTTCCGAGCGGTGGATGGTACGTGTAGCGGCCGACGTAGTTGAACAGCGCCTCGCTTGGCGGATTGTTGGCCTCGGTGGTGGACTTCACGGGGTCCAACTGGGTGGCGTCGCCCGACAGGCCGACGCGATAGATCTTTTTGCCTGCCTGCGCGGCGGCCGCGGCCGCGACGGTGGGGGCAGGTGTGGGCGCCGCGGTGGCCGCGGCCGAGACACTGGTGGGTCGCGCCGCTGGCTCGGCCGTGGGTGGGCGGGTCGCGGCCGCGGCCGGTTGGGTGGCTGCTGGTGCAGGCGCGGAAGCTGGGCCGCAAGCAACGAGCAGGGTGGTCCCGCCCGCCGCGACCGCGAGGTGCCGCAGGAAGCGGCGTCGGCTCACATTGCTCATGGACCCGAGGATGGTACGGGTTACGGTCGACTACCCTCCACTTCCGTTTCGATCGAGAACCAGGCGCTGCGTCTGCTGGGCGATGACCAGGTCCTCGTCGGTGGGAATCACGCGGACCACCACTCGGCTGGTGGGAGTGGAGATGATCGGCGCGTGCGCCGCGTTACGCGCGGAATCCAGTTCCAGGCCAAGATAGGCCAGGCCATCGCAGATGCGAGCGCGAACCGGCGCGGCGTGCTCGCCAATCCCAGCGGTGAAGACGAGGGTGTGCAGCCCGCCCAGGGCGGCGACGAGGGCACCCACGTGTTTGCGCGCCTGGTAGCAGAACAGCGCGACCGCGTCGGCGGCGCGCGGGTCCTCCGCCTCGCGCGCGAGCAGGTCGCGCATATCCGCGCTGATGCCCGAGACGCCGAGCAGCCCTGCCTGCTTGTTGACCAATCGACTCAGGCCGGTGGGGTCCAGGCCGCGTGATGCGAGAAGGTACACCAGCACGCCGGGGTCCAGGTCGCCGCTGCGCGTGCTCATCACCAGACCACCCGTTGGACTGAGCCCCATCGTGGTCTCGACACCGACGCCGTGGTGGATGGCGGCCATGCTCGCGCCGTTCCCGAGATGGGCGATGATCAGCCGGCTATCGGCCGCGGCACTGTCGAGCGTGCGCAGCTCCTGGAGGATGTAGGTGTACGACAGGCCGTGGAATCCGTAGCGCACCACGCCTGCATCCCACAGCTCGCGGGGCATGGGCAACATCTGCGCGACGCGTGGCATTTGACGGTGAAAAGCAGTATCGAAGCACGCGACTTGCGGCAGGTCCGGATAGAGGTGGCGCACGTGCTCGATGACCCGCAGCGCTTGCGGCAGGTGCTCGGTATCCAGGGGCACCAGCTCACGCAGGTCATGGAGGAGCGTGTCGGTGATCAGCGTCGGGGCCGAGTACTGGCGGCCGCCGTGTACGACACGCTGTCCAACGGCGGCCAGTCCGGCGTCGAGGCCACGGGCGCGGAGCCAGTCGAACAATACCTTCAGCGCCGCCTGGTGGTCTGGCAGACTATCGGAGTGCGTGAACAGGACGGTAGCGTGTGGGTCGGTGATATCAAGCGAAGGATTGAGAATCCCGATTCGCTCGGCCGAGGCGCGCACTTCGACCCTCAGCGGCGGCCCGGCGTGAAACAGGACGGCCTTGAGACTCGACGAGCCCACGTTGAGCGTGAGCAGGCGTGGCGGCGACGTCTTCGAGCCGTTGAGCATGTCCTGAGTTGATCGCGCGGCAGTCTCGGGTCAGTGCGAGTCTATCGTCCCCCCAGCCATCGCTCCCGTCCCGCGGGACGGCCCGCGCGCCACGGTTGGGCGCAGGCTCGCACGGGCGCGGTCCTCATCGCGGGCGTGCTGGCGCTGACAGGTATCAGCGTGGCCGCGGCTCACTGGTTTGCGAACCCGCCCTCCGTGCCCGCCGCGATACCCGTTGCGACCCAGTCGACCGCTGCTCTCGGCGCGGCATCAGCCACGGAGTCCGCGCCGATGCCCGCGCCGGCGCCGACTGAGGACGCGAACGCTCACCTCGCGGCACTGCGCGATCCCAGCGCGGCACTCGACGTCGCTTTTGGCGACGCGCACCAGACACTCCACCAGGCCGACCTGGCGCCGCTGGTTGCCGACGACGGCGGCGGCCACCTCAAGCTTGACGATGGCGCGCTCCAGACGCTGGCCGGCCACCTGGCCGATCAGTTGAACCAGCCGATGGTCAACGCCCGGTTCAACTGGAATGGCGGCGACCTGACCCCGATCCGCGACAGTCAAGACGGGCGCACGCTCGATCAGGCCGCTGCGGCCACGGCCATCGGTCAGGCGCTGCTTGCGGGTCAGACGACGGTCACCCTGCCCGGCAGCATCGTCCCGCCCCAGGTCTCGTCAGCCGACCCGCAGTCGCTGGGCATCACGACCAACCTGGATCGCGGCGGCACCTCGTTCGCAGGTTCGATCCCCGAGAAGGCGGCGAACATTCGACTGGCGGCCCAGCGTCTCAACGGCGTGGTCGTCCCGCCAGGCGGCACGTTCTCGTTCAACGACGAAGTCGGGCCCACGACGCTCGACGCGGGTTTCGAATGGGGCTTCGGGATCGAGGCCAGCGCGGGTGGCGCGCGCACGGTGCCCAGCGTGGCCGGCGGAATCTGCCAGGTGGCGACGACGCTGTTCCAGCGCGTGTTCTGGTCAGGCTTTCCCCTCGTCGAGCGGCACTATCACCTGTACTGGATTCCCGCCTATACCTCTCGCGGGCTGGTCGGCCTGGACGCCACGGTCGACGAAGACAGCGGGTTGGACCTCCGCTGGAGCAATCCGACGGACGGCTACGTGCTGATTCAGTCCGCGACCGACGATTCCAACGTCTACTTCGGACTGTACGGCAGCCAGCGGAACTGGAAAGTCAAGGTGGACGATCCTGAGATCAGCCACCGCGTCCCCGCCGACCCCGCGCCGGTTGCCCAGGCCGAGCCCACGCTGCCCTGGGGACGCATTTTGCCGGTCGAAAGCGCGCGCGACGGATTCGACGTGTCCATCACCCGCACCGTCACGCGGGAGGACGGCCAACCCCGAGCGCTCAGCGTGCAGAGCAGCTACGAACCCTCGCGAACGGTGACGCTGGTCGGGACCAAGGACAAGCCAGCCAACGCCGACGTCGACGCCGTGCTGGCGCGCGTCGCTCCACCCCAGCCTCGGGCGACGGCGGTCGCCTCTGCGTCACCGTCGCCGGTGGAGATGAACGCGCCGGTGGTGGGCAGCGGCGCGCTGTCGAACGAGAGTCCGTCTGCCTCAGGCTCGCCTACCGCGGTGGCCAGGAGCGCGCCGGCGCCCGCGGCCCCGGCGACGGGAGGCGGCGCGACGCCGACCGCGGTCGCAACGAGTCCGCCAGCGGCGCCGACAAAGCCGCCGACGTCGGCGCCCGCGGCGAGCACGCCCGCGCCCGCAACGC